>CANIFU010000002.1 GCA_947466965.1 Bacteroidota bacterium | reverse complement strand
TCGGCTGCTGCAATGAACTTTAAACGAATAATGAATCTCTGGAAACAGGGACTTGAATTTTTTATTGAAAATTTATGCTTCGTTTTAATCACCCAATACTTAAATTTATTTGCTCGAAAAGTAAAATTGACTTTTTGAGGTGCGACTAAATAAATTACAACCTTACATCGATAATTAGAATAAATTATTTTTATTTCTGTTGCGAGAAGTCTAAATTAAATTTTTGTTTCGATAGATTTTCTAGTGTTTATGAAAATCCAAAAAAGAATCTATTGTTCCCAATTTGGGATTCGTAATTAATTACTCATTCTCTGAAAGCTATATTATTTAAGGATTTATTTGTGGCACAGAAGTCGTTATTTTATAAATAGTTTTTAAAAAACAATTAATTTGTAAATGCAGCAATTAAATTAATAAATAAAAATACTTTTTTATTCTCTCCAAAAAAAGTAGCTGCAAACTGTTAACATACAAAATTGGAGAAATGAAAAATAAATTAAAAAACACTAAAAAGTCAACACTTAAATATAAATCTAAAGAAAAGGTGCTTATATCATTTAATAATAATGTAGTTGATGAGAACGCCCTTCTTCTAGCAAAACTTCAAAATGAAGTTGCTGATTATTATAGTAAAATATTCGAAAGACTAAACGCGATTTCTTCTTCTATATAATAATTATTTGTTAGGGCCTTCCCACACTATTCTATAGATTCTTTATTTATATAAAAATGGTTGCTACTGTATTTATATATTATTGCCACATCAAATTACTATTTTATTTTTTGCGAAAACCAAAATGATATTATTTTTCCCGATTTGGGAAGTTTTAGCTTGTTTTATTTAGCAATCATGCCGTAAATAAAGGGTTCTTGTTCTTTGGTCTGAAAATAGTAAAACACTAATGATCTTTTTTAAAATATAAACTATGGAAAATTATATTGTTTATAATACATCAGAAAAATCAAGTGAATCTGAAAAAAAAGACGTGAATGAATTGTTGAAAATAAATCCATGGGAGATAGATGATCGGGAGGAATTGTTTTTTAAAATTAAATCCAAACAACACAATAAAGTAAAAGGTGTTGAATCCGATAATTGGAGTTTATTTGGAAAAACAATGGGTCTGTAAAATTTATAATGACTAGTGAAATTAGAATGTTGGTTTGTTTGAAATAAAATAATTCTATTTCTAATATATTAAAGGATGATTAAAGATTATGAAAATAAAATAGATAACGCATCAGATGGCATTAATATTTTTAGACTTTTTGTTTTTTTATTCATTGCTTTAATTTATATTTTAATGATAGTATATATTTCTCAGGTTTAACTTATATTTTAAATGATTGCAAATTTTTAAAAATGAATAAAAAAAAGACTTTAAAATATTTTTATAAAAGAGGGCTTAATGTAACAACTGAAAATATAATCTTATTTCTTTTTTCTTTCACTTTCGGTTTATTTATGATAGCTATATATTGTTTTTTTGTATTTATATATTGATTTTAATTTATAAAAAAAATATTAATGAAAACTATTACATTACAATCTACAAAGTCGGAGCAACTTTTAAACATTCAATTCCTTAAAGATGCTGCAGTTTATTCTCAGAAATTTAACACTACCAATGATTATGGTTTTGATGGAGAAGTTGGAGTTCGTTATTTTTTTAATGATGGCTCTTGTCTTAAAATTTCGAAAGAATGTTTTCGTTTTCGTGAACCTCAAAAAATCATGGAATATGTTGATGCGCGTGGCATTCTTGAAATAAGTGTAAAGCGATTATCTGAAAAACACATTTTAACAATTATTCGTTCCATACTTAAAAGTTTCCCAAGATCGAATAGTTTTAATGAAGCCCCTGTTAATTACCAACAGTTTATAAATTAGTAGTAAAAAATAAATTGCTATTAAAGTGTATTAAAAAATAAGTTTTTATGTATGAAAAATAAAATATACTATCTGCTTATCATTTTGTTTACTAACACTAATATTTTTTCTCAGGAAAAAAATGAAAAAATACAAGATTCGGTAAATTTTGTTCATGTTGTTGGAATAGCAGTTGAAAAAGAAATTCCTATTGATGGAACCATTATTCGATTATTTAAAGAAAATGAAGAATTAGAATGGGATGAAATTACTAGTGTTTCATATCACGATCATGATTTTTCATTTGATTTGCTTTTAAATTCATATTACACTATTGAAGTCTCTAAGCCAGGATATGTTTCTCGTTCAATTGTAATTCTTACTACAATTCCAGATTCTAAAAACGTTTTTGATGATAAATATCATTTTCAATTTATTGTTGAGCTGTTTAAAGAAAAAGAAGGTGTTGATGATTTCTATCTTGATTTCCCTGTTGCTCTTATAAAATACAATAAAAAAAATGATCAATTTGAAATGAATCTGAATTATACAAATCACATTAAAAATAAAATTGAGGAGACTACAAAAATAAAGAAAACAATATCGGAAAAACATTAATTCAAAACTGTTTTACTGAAAGTTATATTAGGCATTTTTGATAAACTGATTTAATATTTTATTAACAAAGAGTAAAAAAAATATAATTTACAAATGAAGTTTTTTCTTTTTCCATCAAAAAAAATAAGAATAAAAAAAGATCGTAAACAATTGTTACGTAAAGTTGATTTGTCATCAGAAGTATTTATTTATGCACGTGTAAAATTCATGAAGCGTTCCTTATTCTTTAAATGACAATTATTTTTGCTAATTCTAATGTGTTTAAATAAATCATATTAATTCATATGATTTATCCAAATTTTTAGATGAATGAGATGAATTAACGAATAAAAAAAATTTAACAATCAAAAATATTAATTATTCAATACAATTGAATAATTATCCTTGAGCTGTTCTTTGGAGAGAGGGAGCAGTTCTAAATAAACAGATTGCTTGGGGGCAATCTAAAATAAAGAAGCAGCATTTTTGCTGCTTTTTTATTTTCTTAACGATCAATAAATTAGCTTTTACATAGCATTTTTCGAACATCTTTATATATATTTGAGCTTTTAGGTATAGTTTTGAATCGTTTTTTTCATATATTTAAATAAATTTTTAAGCTAAAATCATTTTATGAGAGTTAAAAAGTCGAAAAACGAATTAAGGATTCATATTGTTGATGATGATAAATTATACAATTCTTTTTTATCACATCTCTTATCTCTCAATCCAGATAATATAGTAGAAAGCTATTTAACCGGTGCTAATCTTTTAAAAAATTTATATAAAAATCCTGAAATAATCATTTTGGATTATCATCTACCAGATTTTAATGGTTCCTCACTTCTTCAAAAAATAAGTGAAAATAATCCTGAAATTGCTGTTGTCGTAGTTTCAGGTCAAGAAGATATTTCTACAGCTATTAAACTTTTAAAAGAGGGTGCTGCAGATTATATTGTAAAAAATGATGATACAAAAGAAAGACTATGGATGTCTATCTCACATTTGCGAGATAAAATATCCATGAGAGAAGAGATTGTTGAGTTAAAAAACGAACTCAAGTCCCAATATGATTTTTCTGAAACAATAATAGGTACGCATGAATCGATGAAAAGTTTGTATTCCCTTATTGATAAGGCATGCCGATCATCAATTTCAGTTTCTATTTTAGGAGAAACAGGAACAGGAAAGGAAGTTGCAGCGAAAACGATTCATTATAATTCCGCTAGAAAAAAAGCTAAATTTATTGCTGTAAACGTAGCTTCAATCCCAAATGAATTGATTGAAAGTGAGCTTTTTGGTCATGAAAAAGGTTCTTTTACAGGTGCTGTTGCTAGAAGAATTGGTAGGTTTGAAGAAGCGAATAATGGCACCCTTTTTCTTGATGAAATTGCCGAGATGGAACTTACAATGCAAGCTAAATTATTAAGAGTACTGCAGGAAAGAGAACTTACTAGAGTAGGTGGAAATGAAGTAGTAAAGTTTGATGCGCGAATTATTATTGCTACTCATCGGGATCTTGCTGAAGAGGTTAAAAAAGGGAATTTTAGAGAAGATTTATATTATCGTCTTTTAGGACTTTCTATTCAGCTTCCTCCTTTAAGAGAAAGAGGTTCGGATATAGTTTTATTAGCGAAACATTTTATAAAAATGAATTGTGCAGCAAATAATTTGAGCCTTTTCAAAATAACAGCAGAAGCACAAAATAAATTGATGGATTATCATTTTCCTGGAAATATTAGGGAATTGAAATCAATGATAGATTTGGCTTGTGTTATGTCTAATAATGATACAATAGATGCTGAGAATATTAAATTCGGAAAAAGTGCTTCTAGCAGTGATTTTTTATTGAAGGAAATGACTCTTGACGAATACAATAAAAAATTGATTGCTACTTATCTGGAGAAATACAATAATAATGTATTATTAGTTGCTAAAAAACTTAATATTGGTAAATCAACAATTTATAGGATGTTAAAGGATAACTAGTTTATAAACTTCAATTTATAGGTTCAATATTTTATTCTACTATCAATTTATACTTTTATAGTTTAATGTAACTTGAATACTATATCTTTAAAAACCCTTCCAAAGTAACTACTAAATCATTTAATAATACCTGACGTTCTGTTGTAATTTCTTTTTTAAATGCTTTCACTTTTTTAATTGCTTCTGTTAAATCTTTTTGATTAAAAGGCCCTTCCATATATTCAATAGTTGTAATTGCTTCTATAGAAATCAAATAATTTTCATCCAAAGCAAGTAAAATAAAAAAAGGAAGGTATTTGCTGAAATTGATTTCTGATTCCCAACATGCAGCAACTAATATATTTCTTACATTAATTGCTTTTGAACTGGCAATTGCGAGAAGAAGTGTATCACCACCATTTTCTTTTTTTAATGTAATCAATGCTTCTTCTTTCATTTCTTTATTTGCCGGATCTGAAAGTAATGAAATTAATGCGGAGATCTTATCTTCATTTGTTACAGGAAAACGAATGTCCTCTTTTTCTCCAACAATCGTTGTAGCGTATTCTTTTGAGTTGAAATATTTTGCAAGATCGTCAGATGCTTTCATGTTTCTTTTATTTATTTTAAAATACAAATATCAGTAAATATTTGATATGTAAATGATAGATTTTAAATTCATCTTATAATATAATCGTTCTTAAATCAATAGCTTTTAAAACGTATAGAATTCTTTAAAATACATAAATAAAGAATGAAAGAATATCTTGTCTCCATATCAATACGATTACTCCTGCAATAGCTATCAGCGCTCCAATAATTGATTTTAAAGTGATCTTTTCACGATAAAACAAATACGAGAGAGGCAATACAAATACTGGAACAAGAGAGAAAATAGTTTGTGCAACGGAGGGTTTATTGTGCAATAAGGAAACAGCCAACATAGATAAACTTACTCCTACAACCGGACCAAAAATAGTTCCTCCCAATGTATAAATTAGTCCATTGTTTTTATTCTCTAAAACGGGTTGTGTTATTTGTTTTAGTTTACCTTGAGAAATGGTAATCAAATAAATAATTATAGTTGCGCATATCATTCTGATCCAGGTTGCTTGAAAAAAAGGCAGCTCTTTATTATTAAGCTGTGTTTCGAATCCTTTGTTAGCTAAAACAACTCCGATCCCCTGGCAAACAGCCGATAAAATTGCATAAATAATTCCCCTATTTACATTACCGATTTCGTGGTCTTTCATTGTTGCTTTCGAATTTTTGCTCAATGTTAACCAAATCACCCCAGCGATGGTAATGATAATACCAATGATGCCAATGCTGTTTATTCGTTCTCCAATAATGAAAAAACCTGCAAAGAGTGCTGCGGCAGGAGCAAGTGTGCTAAAAATACTTCCTATACGCGGACCAAGTATGACAAAGGAAGTAAAACCAAAATAATCTCCTAATGCCAATCCAACAACTCCAGAAGCGCCAAACCATAGCCAATGTTGGGACATTGGAGTCGTAAATAGTTCAATAAATGAAATAGGAAGGAAAATAATAGAAAGGAACGATAAAAAAACAACAGCAAGAACTAATCGTATGTGATTCACTGGATTTGGACCCATCCTTCTAGCGGCTTCTGTAAATGGAAAAATACCTATACTCCAAGAGAGGGTTGTTCCCAGTGCAACCATTTCTCCTATTAGCGAAATTCCATTTGACATTGGTTTATTTTTTTTTATTATCCGGCAAATGTACTTAGTTTTTAGTTTTACCGTTTAAATTATTTTCTGTTGGATTAAAAGATTTGTTTGTCGAAATGTAATTTTTTTTTGTAGAAAGAATGTTTTAAAAAAAATAATCGTAATTAAGTATGACAATCCTGTTTTTAAAACAATAGGAACATTTTTTAAAATAAAATTTGTCTTTCTTACTCTTTTCAAATAAGCTCTATTTCTTCTTAAGTGGAGTGTTTTTATTTTCCGGAATGATGCAGTTCAATGGATTTTTTAATCCTTTATAGCTAAACAAATTTACTTTAATTGTACCTACTATAATTGGTGTTTCAACATATACCGGCATCTTGTTTTCATCATCAGTGATCCAAACGGTCATTCCTTCCCCTCCTTTGAATATTGTTCCTTCAATTAATTTAGGGCTGAATTTAATACAACGTATATTTCCGAGTAATTCCGATTTAATTGTTTCCTTGCCGAGATATCTTATATAAGAAGGAAATATTTCACCATCTAATATAAATGTGATTGGAATTGTATCCTTTGCTTTATATTTTGAAAAATCTAGACTTCTTGCATAATAGATCGCTGTCATCAAATCGTTGGTACATCCTATTATGTTTATCGAATCGATTTTGCATGCTTTCTTGTTTCGTTTTGAAGAGGTATATACTTTGTTTTTTTTCTGATCAAAAACATAATCATCATATACATAACTCAACCCTTCTTTTACCTCACGAATAAATCGCAGGGGTTTAAGTGAGAGGGTATCAGCATATGATTCATATTTATCACGTACTTTATATAACCAATCGTATTTAGGATACGTAGCTCCTGTTCCTACAAAATGAAAAACCTTTCTGCCGTTAAGCGTATTCAAAAAAACACTAAAACTTGCTTCACCAGCTTCCATCCAGATGGCTCCCCAATTATAAAATATTTTATAGTTAAACTGTTCTCCCGCTTTGAAACTGTTGTTTTCTAAACTGCAGTTTTTTTGTCCGTTAGCAGTAATACTGAAAAATAATAAAAGATAGAATGTGAAGCGTTTCATATCCGAAATTTACTAATTGTTTAAATTAAATTACTTACAATTTTTATTTTTTTATAGGCAAATTCAGCCTTCTTTTATGATATTTTATGATATATTTGTTTTAAGTAATCTTAACCTCAAAAACATATATTAAATGAAAAAGTCTATTCATCTTCTTGTTGCTTGCCTCTTTGGCCTCAACTCATTGTTTGCACAAACAACCGGTGGTCCGGATACTTATGGCTATATATGGCGCGATAGCAATGATCCTTCAGGACCTGCTTATAATTGGATTGATATTTTACCATTAACTGGCGCTCAACAAGTTCGTTTTTTAGCGGATGATAATACTGTAGGTTCTTTCCCTGTTGGTTTTCCATTTCATTACTATTGGTATGATGTTTCTCAATTTTGGATAGGTTCAAATGGGTATCTTGGGTTTACAAATGGTCAGATTTCTGCTCCTTTCGGAATGATTCCGAATGTAGCCGGAGCTCAAAACTTCTTGTCTGCAATGGCTTGTGATCTGCTATTTGATATTACTAATTCGGCAGCATGTTGGAGATATACCAATCCAACAAATGATACATTAATTGTTTCGTGGTTGGATGTTCCTTTTTACGATTCAGCAATTCCTGCAGGATCAGGGTCCAATACATTTCAAATAATTTTAAGTGCTGTTGATAGTTCGATTACATATCAATATAAAGTTCAAACAGGTGCTCCTGCAGCAGGAACAAATGTTGTTATTGGTATCGAAAACAATTCAGGTAGCATTGGATTACAACACTCAATGAATGTTTTTCCTCCAGTAAATTATGCAATTAAATATTCTTACCCAAGCAATACCACATTCGTAGTAAATGATGCATCTACAGCTTACAATGATAACACCGAAACAGGTGGATTATTCCTTTCTAAAAATGGTGATTCGTTTACAATGAAAACGAGTATTAAAAATACAGGAAATCAAAATTTACCTTCCTATAATGTATTCTCCCGTGTTTTTAATGCTGCTGGCACTCCTGTTGTTACTGATAACATGATGTGTTTGGCATCAACACCCGGACAAACAGAGAATATAACTATGACAAATGTGTTTAATCCTACAACAGCAGGAACATTTCGTTTTGTTACAAATACTCAATTAGCAGGTGATGCAACGCCAAGTAATGATCAGAAGATACAAGAATTAGTGGTTATAGATACTACAGTAGCTGCAATGCGTCTTTCATACGATAATGGAGTAGAAGCAGGTTTGGGTGGTTTAAATTGGACTGGCGGTTCAGGTGGCGCTGCTATTTATTATGTTCCTCCTTTTTATCCTGCTAAAGTTACAGATCTTTATACATACATTGTTGCGAATCCTATGTTGGTTGGATACTCAATGGTTGTATACGATGATAATGGCTCTGCAGGTGCTGCTGGTACTAAATTAGATTCTATTTTTGTTGCTCCCGGCTCTGTTTTTACAACATCATGGAACAATATCGCATTAACAGCTCCTATTACTGTTTCTTCCGGAGGTTTATACATTGCATGGAAAATGAATGGCGATGGTTTAACTCTTGGTCAAAATCAAGTTGCTCCGTTTTCAAATAGGGTATTCGAAATTTTAGGGAATACTTGGGCTACTTATCGTTACAGAGAAACCGAAGATTTGATGATTAATATCGGAATTGAAAAGATTTCTGGTTTAGGGATTGCTGAAAGTCAATTAGGAAATTATTTTGGTGATTTTTATCCGAACCCCTCTTCTAATATGGCTGTCATCAATTACGATATTCCATTTAATGTAAAAAATATCGAATATCAATTATTTGATGTTCAAGGTAAATTAATCACGATTCATGCTTCTGATATTCAATCTAAGAGCGGTAAATTGAACGTGCCTGTTGATAATTTGAATGCAGGTATCTATACATGCAAAATAATTGTTGATGCTGATGTTTTGGTTCGCAAACTCGTAATCGCGAAGTAAAATTTAATTCTGTAAAAAAGGCGTTCTGTAAATTACAGAACGCCTTTTTTATTTCAATGTGTCGATAACGGTATCAATATTTTTAGTGTCAGGGAAAAAAGATAAAATCTTTTGTAATACCTCATCAACAATCGAATCGGGGCAAGATGCACCACTTGTTAAAATAATGTCAATGCTTTCTTTTGCAGGAAGAAAATCTATCGTATGAAGATGTTGATGATGAGAAAAATCAAAATGATTAATTTCATTTTTTGAAACGATCTCATTTGCGGAAGAAATGAAAAAAGTAGGTAGTTTTTGTTCACAGAGTTCTACTATGTGCGAGGTATTTGAGCTGTTATATCCACCAACTACTATCGCAATATCAGCATTGTTTTTTAAAAGTCCAAGAGTTGCTTCCTGATTTTCATTTGTTGCGTAGCATAAGGTATCTCTGGTATCAGCAAAATGTTTTGAAAGATTAGTTGTACCGAATTTGTCAGACATTATATTTTTAAAAAAATCTGCTATCTCCTGGGTTTCAGTCGCCAACATTGTCGTTTGGTTTATTACACCAATTCGTTCAAGATGCAATGCGGGGTTAAAATTATCTGAATATTTTCCTTTGAAAACCTTATTGAATTCTTCGGTTGTAATATTTCCTAAAATATATCCACCCAAAACTCTTGATTCTGTAATATCTTTTACAATTATGGAAGGAGCATTTTGTTCACTTCTTGAAAAGGTAGCACGAGTTTCCTCGTGGTTGAATTTTCCATGAATAATAATGCTGTAACTTTCTTGCCCTAATTTTTCAGATTTTTTCCAAACACGCTCCACAAAGGGGCAAGTTGTATCGTATTTGCGAACTTCAATTCCGATTTTATTTAATTCAGCTTCAATTTTAAGAGTTGTTCCGAATGCAGGAATTATTACGATATCTTTTGCTGATAAATTACTGAATGGAATAATTTGATTTCCTGCTGTATCCATAAGGAAATTAACACCTCTTTGCAAGAGATCGTTATTTACATCAGCATTATGAATCATTTGACTCAAAAGATAAATTTTTTTATCAGGATTTTCTTCAATGGCTTTATATGAAATTTCAATGGCGTTTTCTACACCATAACAAAAACCAAAATGTCGGGCAATATGGAATCTGATAGAACCAAAATCGAGAATAGTAGGACTGAAATCTTTTTTTCGAGGATCATTGATTTTGCGGATTTCTTTTACTTTCGAAATAACACGGCTTTTGTAAAAATCGGGAATATTGAAGTTCTTCATTGGAAGACAAAATTAAGAATTTATTTCTACTCAGTTTCAGTAATTTGTTGTGCAATTAATGCTGCCTGGTTTCGTATTTCAGGAAGGGCTGTTGTTTCCCACAATACGCCCCTAAGTAAATTTCCTATTGCATAAAAATCTGATGATACGTCCTGCGAATTTTGAATAATTTTTCCTGAAATTTCGGTTTTAATTCCCATATTTAATTCATCGGAAAGGATCATTTTTTTTCTTAATAAATTTATAACCAATTCATTTTTCAGTTCTTTATAATTAATTTGTGGGCCTGTACAATTAATAATTCTGCTTACTATTAGTTCTCTTGTAATTGATTTTTTTCTCAAAAGAATGGAAATAGATGCATTATCTTTTTTCTCTTCAATTGTTGTAATGCGACCACCAATTATTTCCAATTGACCCTTTTCTTTTAATTTAACAATTTCATTAAAGGTTGATACTGGTAGGCGATGCCTCGCAATTCCCCATATATGGCGAATATGAGATATGAATTGCTGTTTTTCTTTGGTGTTTAATGCGATCCATATTTTTTGAACATGAGGACGCAAAGCATCTATAACTGCTCTCCAAGAAATGTTTGCCTTTTCGGCTTTTTTAACGTGAAACCGAACCGTTTGAAATATCTCAAGTAAACTGCGTCCAATTAGTTCCTTATAAAAATCGGGGTAGTTATCTGATTTTCCATGAGGCGCTGGAGTATAGCCTCTTGGCGATACAACATATATACGTCCGCTGAAACCTGTTTTTAGAATACTCAACACACAATCAACCATTGTTAAACCAGTTCCTATAAGCAATATGCTATTTTCTTTATAAATATTTTTTAAATATGCTGGATTCCAAGGATCTTGAAAATAGTTAGCAGTATTAAAGTACGAAGTAGATTTTGATTTTGGATTGGAAGGAAGAAAATTACCAAAAGCCAAGATGATTTTTTCTCCAGCAATTGTTTTGCCATTACTTAAAAAAACAGAATATTTATTAGTCTGCTTTTCAACATCAGTAGCCTCTGCATCAATTATTTCTAATTGCTTGTTATTTTTATAAGAATTAAAAACTTCTGTTATATAGTTACCAAATACGTTCCGTGGAATAAATTCATTTGCTAAATCATTAGAACGATAGTTTTTAGAAATCAACCAATCGGTAAAGTGATCAGGAAGATTAGGAAATAAGCTCATTTTTCCTGCTGGAACATTTAATAAATGATCAGGGTCATTTGTGCTGTATGCAACTCCGAGTGCAATTGGATGACTCGCATTAATAATTTTTACAAGAATATCCTTTCTTATGTCGAGTAATTGCATAGCAGATAAAATCCCACTTAATCCGCCTCCAATAATGATTATAGTTTTCATTGAGTTGCAAAATTACGTATTTAGAAAGTCTTATGATATGATCTTTGGCGGTTTTATCAACAATTAAATGTGGATGCAATATTTTATTTTACCATCTTCCATTGAGATTACTGAACTATTTTTGTAACTATGAAAACAAAACGACCTTTAATTCTTGTTACAAACGATGATGGTATAACTGCTCCAGGTATTGCAACCCTAGTAGAAGTAATGAAAACATTAGGAGATGTGGTAGTGGTTGCTCCCGATAAACCTCAATCTGGAATGGGACATGCCATTACTATTAATTCGACATTGCGGATAAATAAAGTTGCTATTTATGGCGTTAAAGAAGAATACAGTTGCTCTGGAACGCCTGTTGATTGCGTAAAAATTGCGATCAATAAGATTTTAAAAACAAAACCAGATCTTGTTGTTTCTGGTATTAATCATGGCTCGAATATGTCTATCAATGTCATTTATTCAGGTACGATGTCTGCCGCTGTTGAAGGGGCAATTGAAAGTATTCCTTCAATTGGATTTTCGTTGCTAAACGAATCTATAGATGCTGATTTTTCCGCTTCAAAAAAAATTGTGAAAAAAATTGCCAAACAAGTCCTCGAAAAAGGTTTGCCAAAAGGTGTTTGCCTGAATGTGAATATTCCTAAAGTTAAATATAGTGATATAAAAGGTATCAAAGTTTGTCGACAAGCAAAAGCAAATTGGATCGAGGAACTGGATGAAAGAAAAGATCCTTCAGGAAAATCATATTTCTGGCTTACTGGAAGATTTGAAAATTATGACAAAGGCAAAAAAGATACTGATGTTTGGGCATTAGAGAATCAATATGTATCTATTGTTCCGACACAATTCGATTTGACCGCCCATGATTCGATTAAGTATATTGCTAAATGGAAATTTTAAAATTTAAATGAATGAAATATTTTAATTGGGATCAAACTTGGCTAGGACTTATAATCGGTTTTTTTACTCCAATTCTTGTATATATCCTATATTATTTTTTTGTATATGATACGGGGTTAAGAAGTATGAATGTGAGTTTGTGTGTTGCCAGTAATCTGATACCTTTTTATTTTTATCAGAAAAGAGAAAAATTCAATGGTCTTAAAGGTGTGCTTATTTCCACTTTTGTATGGGCTGGTATTGTTGTTGTTTTAAGTTTTTTTACTAATTACTTAAGGATCGGTTAAATGAACTACTACATTATTGCTGGAGAGGCTTCAGGTGATCTACATGCATCTAATCTGATTAAATCATTAAAAGCGTTGGATGCTAATGCCTCATTCCGCTGTTGGGGTGGTGATCTAATGAAAGAGCAGGGTGCAGAAATTGTAAAACATTTTCGTGATCTTGCTTTTATGGGATTCACGGAAGTGTTGATGAATATTCGTACTATTTTCAAAAACATTAATTTTTGTAAATCTGATATTTTGAAATACAAACCGGATGTATTGATACTCGTCGATTATCCTGGTTTTAATTTACGCATTGCAGAATTTGCAAATGCCAATGGGATAAAAGTATTCTATTATATTTCTCCACAAGTATGGGCGTGGAAACAATCACGCGTTAATAAAATTAAAAAGATTGTTGATAAAATGTTTGTTATTCTACCCTTCGAGAAAGAATTTTATCAGCGTTTTGATTACAAGGTAGATTTTGTTGGCCATCCCTTATTAGATGCTGTTACTAACTATGCAAATGAAACTGATTCGTTAGACTTGGAAATTACCAAACCAATAATAGCGCTTTTACCAGGAAGTAGAAAACAAGAGATTGCTTCAATGCTTCCATTAATGTTATCGATGCGTGTTCATTATCCTGACTATCTTTTTGTAGTGGCTGGTGCTCCTTCGCAGACAAAAGAATATTATAATACTTTTTTCTTTGATGAAAATATTAAAATAGTATTTGGAAAAACCTATCAACTACTTCAAATGTCACAAGCTGCTCTTGTTACTTCAGGCACAGCAACCTTGGAAACAGCTTTGTTTGGTGTACCTGAAGTTGTTTGTTATAAGGGTGGAAAAATTTCCTATGCGATTGCAAAACAATTAATCAAAGTAAAATACATTTCACTGGTGAACCTTATAATGGATAAGGAGATTGTAAAAGAGTTGATTCAGGATGAACTCAATGAAAAAAATTTAAAAGTTGAACTTGATAAATTATTTCAATCTGGAACTAGAAATAAATTATTGGCTGACTATTTGGAATTGAAGGAAAAATTAGGTGGATCTGGAGCATCCCAAAAAACGGCTGAACTGATGATCAAATATTTAACAAATGATCTTTCCAAGGATTAACCGCATATTTCTTAACTCTTTCAAAATTAAATGAAAAAATACAATTTTATTCTTCTTTTACTAATAGTTAGTTCGTTGGTTAATGCTGCTTCTATAAATGTTAGAATTCTTACAACGAAGGTGATAAAATCCTTTATATTTTCTCCTATTATAGGAAATTACGATGTGTATGGTGATGGT
Source organism: Bacteroidota bacterium (assembly GCA_947466965.1). Taxonomy (GTDB): domain Bacteria; phylum Bacteroidota; class Bacteroidia; order 2-12-FULL-35-15; family 2-12-FULL-35-15; genus 2-12-FULL-35-15. Next base: position 156,898 of record CANIFU010000002.1, on the reverse strand, counting down.
ATTCTTCTTACTAACAGCGATATTCCAGGGATTTTTCAAATGACTATTGAAAACGATTCTATTATTTTAAAAACATTTGAAAAAACGATAGGTAAATATGCTTCTCTCAAAATGATTTCGAAACAAGCAGATGGCGCTTTTAAAATAAAATCCGTTTTGCCTGAAGGGAAAGTTCGAACATATGAGGATAATTTATCCGTTGAACTTACATCCGATAAAAATCAGTTTTTACTTATTAATAAAGTAGAGATTGAAAAATACATTGCTGGAGTGGTAGAGTCTGAATCGGGAACCCGGACAAGTTTAGAATATTATAAGCTTCAATCTATTTTATGCAGAACCTATTTATTGGCACATATTACAAGGCATACTCCTGAAGGGTTTCAGGTGTGTGACGATGTTCATTGTCAGGCTTATTTAAGCAGAACTTCCGTTGCAGATGTTAGGAAAGGTGTTTCTGAAACAAAAGGCTTAGTTGTAGTGGATAATGATCTTAATCTTATTACTGCTGCTTTTCATTCTAATTGTGGAGGACAAACTGTTGCATCACAAGATGTTTGGTCTATGTCTACCAGCTATTTAAAATCTGTAAAAGATACATTTTGTATCCATCAGACACATGCCAATTGGAAACGAAATATCCCATTAGAAGATTGGCGTGCATATTTGCAATTAAAGCACAAATATCCCGTTGACGATAGTTTGAAATTGAATGATGCCACCTCGTTTTCACAGCCAAATGGCCGATCAATTTATTTTACTGATAAGGATCTTAAAATTCCTCTTAAAACAATCCGAGCAGATTTTCAATTAAAATCTACTTATTTTTCAATCGATCAGCAAGGAGAATACATTTATTTTAACGGCAGAGGGTATGGGCATGGGGTTGGTCTTTGCCAAGAAGGGGCAATGCATATGGCGTACCTTAATAAATCGTATAAAGACATTTTGAATTTTTATTATCAGAATGTACATTTGGTCGATCTTTCTGCTTTGAGCTATTTCAGACAAGAATAATTCACTGTTCATACATGTTTAAGAATTAATTGATCAGTCGAATTCTTTTTTGATTCTGTTGTGGCTGAATTAACAAATAAATCTTTATTATCTTTAAGGGTGAATTTATTCAAAAAAAAAAATAATTTAATTTCTTTACTTTGCTATTACTTCATAAGCATTCCATCTTTTGCTCAAACGGATTCTTCCCAAACAGTTTCTATAATTAATAAAAAAAGGCTAGGCATTGTTGCCGGAACAGAAGTCGTATTATATGGAAGTTCATTAATTTTTTTAAATGAATTGTGGTATAAAAATTATCCTCGTTCTGCTTTTCATTTTTTTAATGATAATGAAGAATGGCTTCAGGTTGATAAAGTTGGGCACCTAACAACATCATACTATATTGGAAGAGTAGGGGTTCGTTTATTCAAATGGAGTGGCGTGGAGCGAAAAAAATCAATTTGGTTTGGTGGGATGTTGGGGTCTGTTTATCAAAGCACCATAGAGATATTGGATGGTAATTCTTCTGAATGGGGCTTTTCTATTGGAGATTTTACAACCAATACTGGTGGTTCATTGCTTTGCGTTCTACAAGAGTTGGCTTGGAACGAGCAACGCTTTGTTCTTAAATATTCTTTTCAGCAAAGTGAATATGCTCAATTTCGTCCTAATATCTTAGGTAATACACTTCAAGAAAATATACTTAAAGATTATAATGGACAAACATATTGGCTTTCAGTAAATCCTTATTCATTTATGTCTAATACAAGTAAATTTCCAAAATGGTTAAACTTCGCTTTTGGATATGGCGCCAATGGAATGACAGGAGGAATGTACAATCCACCATTTATTGATGGTAATGGTTTTCAAATTAATCATGAACGGTACAGGCAATTTTATTTATCTCTTGATGTGGATTTAACACGTTTAAAAACAAAATCTAAATTCTTAACAACAGTTTTTTATTCCATCGGATTTCTTAAAATTCCTGCTCCAACTATAATGTTTAGCGAAAAAGGAGTAAAAGGTATTTTGCTTGGATTTTGAGTTAATTACTAATTAATCCTGATTTTTCTCTGAAGGTATAATCGCGGATAAGCATAATATATAGAACTACTCCAATGCAATACATCCCTGATGTAATCCAAAAAATATTTACATATTCAACATTCATATGGCGTAAAACTCCAAAACCTACAGCACTAAAATAAGCTGAACCAGACCAGATTGCTGATGTTAATGCACTCACCATTTCTCTGTTTCTTTCGCCTACATATTTCATCGTAATTTCTGAAGTCATTGGAACCGCTGCGCTCATTAATGGTTGTCGAAATAAATAAGAAACTGAAGCAACGATGATTGCAAAATTAAGGTGACTATAATATTGTGTTGTCGCCATTATTATTAATGCAATAATAGCAAAAGATTGAGTAATTGGAATGGTTTTATGGTATCCATAACGTTCTTTTAAAACTGGAATATAAATGGCAACAATTGTAACAGCGATGGCTGTGATAAGGTTTAATGTAGAAAAAAATGCCGTACTCATATTGTGAACATTCGAAAAAAACAAACTCATAAAAGGAATAGTAAAACCTGCTCCGATAGCAATGATCATTGTTGGCACTAGCGCTTTCATAATTATGATCCAATCGTAATCTTTTAAGTTTGTCCTGCTCTTTTGTAAGATCGGAACGTTTTCATTCTTTTCCATCTTCATCACAAAATATATTCCTGAAAAACATAAAATAGAAATAACAAATAATAAATTCCGCTCCGTAAATAAGTCTGGATTTATTCCGTTGAATATTGCTACTAAAAAGCTACCAACAATAGTAGCCATGCTCCATGTTGCAAAGTTGAGTGTAATTGCCCTTGTTTGCTGATCTTTTGGAGCATTACGCATTATGTAGGGCAAAATCGGAATTTGAATAAATGTATATGCTGTTCCCCATAATAAATGTGAAATGAGTAATAAAGAAGTTGAATGAAGTTGAACACCAATTATGATAAGTACAGCAAATAGAGGAACGCCAATAGCTGCAATGTAAAACATGGGTAATATTTTCCGCCCTTTTATAAACATTCCTAGAAACAGAGCTAAAGCAAGCATTCCGAAATAACGATAGGAGGTGAAGTGTGCGTATTGAGAATCGCTATAACCTTCAGATTTCATATATAGCGGAAGAATTGCTACAAAAAGAACATTGATTAGCTGCACAAAAAATTCAACAGTAATTATGTTGAGCAGTGTTTTGTTGAGTTTTGTATATTCCTTTATTGTGTTAATCATTTTCAGTGTATAACTGATATTTTAGTCGTAATCATTTTCACAGAACTTTTCCGAAAAAAAGGACAATTAGAGCTGTGTTTTCAAAAAATGTAATATTTCAGGAATTGCGTTCGGTTCAAACCACTTAATTCCCTCATCTCTACGAAACCAGGTCAGTTGTCTTTTTGCAAATTTTCGTGAATTTTGTTTGATAGATTCTACTGCTGTTTTTAAATCTACTTTATTTTCTAGATAGTCAAACAATTCACTGTAACCGACGGTTTGAAGTGCATTTAAATGTTTGTGTGGTTGCAGCATTTTCACTTCCTCTAACAAACCGGCTTCCATCATTTCATCCACACGCCTATTTATACGATTGTATACTAATTCACGGGAAGTATTCAATCCAATTTTTATAATCTTAAAATTTCGCTTTTTTATATTTCCTTCTCGAAGTTCAGAATAGGTTTTACCGGTTGACAAGCATACTTCAAGAGCTCGGCTTATTCGTTGTGGATTTAGAAGATCTACTTTCAAGTAATAAGCGGGATCCAATTCTTTCAATAATAATTGAAGTGATTCAATTCCTTTTTCCTCAAGTAATAAAGTAATTTGGTTACGTATATTGATATTGGCTTCAGGTAATTCGTCAAACCCTTTACACACAGCATCAATATAAAGTCCTGAACCACCAACAAGAATAACTGTTTTATTTGTTTGATGGAGTGTTTCTAAAAGAGCAATAACCTCTGTTTCAAATTTGCCAACATTTATGTCATCAAAAATTGAATGTGAATCAATCATGAAGTGGGTTACTCCATGCATTTCTTCTTTGTTCGGTTTGGCGGTACCGATGCTCATTTCTTTGAAAAATTGGCGAGAGTCTGCAGAAATAATAGGGCAGGATAATATCTTTGCAATCTGAATACTTGCAGTTGTTTTACCTATTGCTGTAGGACCTATCAGTACAATTAAGGTTTTATCTGACATTTTTTGCCCTATGGATAAGAAAAATTTAATTGAGGTATAAAAGAAATTTAGTGATCCTCTTCTTCGAATTCACCTGGATCATGCGCATCTTCATCATGAGATTCATCCTCAACATGTGCTTCATCTTCGGATTCTTCTTCTTCTCCTTCTTCACCCTCTAATAAAGAAGTTTCATCCTCACCATGTGCATTAGCATATGCATCATCATCCAGGTGTGGTTCATCATCATCAAAATCTTCATCATCTTCAACAGCAACAACTTTAGAAGCTGTATTGTGCTGTTTGGGCGCTTCTCCAATTGATTTAATACACTTAGGAAATGTCCCCTTAGGGTCATCTAATAATATTTTTACCAATTCAATCATGAATGTCCAGCTTGTTTTCGGATCATATACATAAACAAATTTTTGATGCGGATCATCGATTAATGATGCCATTTTGCATTTATTCATTTGTTTTTTTATGGGGATTTCTCTTCTTTTTCTTCTTTCAACTTCATCTTCAGCTAGCGGAATTAGTCCAATTTCCTCACCTTTTCTCCATAAATCATCGCTTATAAAAAAAGAGGCATCATGCAAATTATCAAAACCAATTGAATGAATAATGATATTGTGAAAATCCTCAAAGTTTTGAGCTGATTTTATTTCTATTTCACGATAGACTTCTTCGTTATCTTCAAATGTAACCCGAAAGCGATAAACAGCCATACTATTAGTTCCTTTTTTATATTAGTAAATTTTTTACTGGTTGTTAAATGTTTGCCAGTTTTTGATTTCAAAAATACGAATTATTGCTTTATTTTTTGTTAATTATTTATTTAAAATAGTCTATTGAAAATGATTTAGAAATTATGTGCTTTTTAGTCCTAATTTAATTCCTTCAGCAATCATAAATACAGTTGCTTCCGAATGATTGTTTTTTATGACACCATCTAAAATGGCTTCCCTGATAGCATTTTTAATTATTCCGACTTCTTTTCCTGCAGGAATATTAAATGTTTTCATAATATCTTCACCGCTAATAGGTGGTTGCCAATTACGTATGTTGTCTTTTTCTTCAACTTCTTTTAATTTATGACGCACCAATTCAAAGTTCTTCATATACTTTTGAACTTTATATTCATTTTTTGAAGTAATGTCAGCTTCACACAATTTCATTAAATCATCAATATCATCACCTGCTTCAAATAATAATCTTCGAACTGCGCTATCTGTAATATCATTTTTTGCAAGAACGATAGGACGTAAATGCAGTAAAACTAATTTCTGCACATATTTCATCTTTTCATTCAGCGGTAGTTTTAATTGCTCGAAAATTTTGGGAACCATTCGTGAACCTTTATCTTCATGTCCATGAAAGGTCCAGCCATGTTCAGGCTCAAATCTTTTTGTAGGGGGTTTGGCAATATCATGTAAAATGGCAGCCCATCTGAGCCAAAGGTCATCCGTAGTTTTACATATATTATCCAACACTTCAAGGGTATGGTAGAAATTATCTTTATGTGATTTGCCATTTCGGATTTCAACACCATACAAAGCTACCATTTCAGGAAAAATAATATGTAACAAGCCCGTTTCAAACAATAATTTAAATCCGATGGATGGTGTTTTTGCCAAAATAATCTTATTGAGTTCATCGCTGATTCGTTCTTTCGAAATGATCTTTATGCGTTCTTTATTCTTCTCAATGCTTATTAGTGATTTTTCTTCAATCGTATAATCCAATTGTGTTGCAAATCTAATGGCACGCATCATTCTGAGTGGGTCATCCGAATACGTAATATCAGGATTAAGTGGTGTGCGAATAACCTTTGAATGCATATCTTTTATTCCATCAAACGGATCAAGTAATTCGCCATAGTTGTTGGAATTGAGAGCAATTGCTAGCGCATTGATAGTAAAGTCCCTGCGGTTCTGATCGTCTTCTAATGTTCCGTTTTCTACAATTGGATTTCGACTTTCTGATCGGTAGGATTCTTTTCTTGCTCCAACAAATTCAATGTCATAGTCTTCGAAAACGATTTGAGCTGTACCAAAACTTTTATAAATATTTACATGGAATTTATTTCCTAACTTTTTTGCAACAGCATTGGCTAATTCGATGCCAATCTTTCGTTCTTCGTTTTCTGGTCCGATGGCAACAATATCAATATCTTTACAAGGACGATTGAGATGCAGGTCCCGAACCCAGCCACCAATAACATAGGCCATAACATTCATTTCGTCAGCACATTGTGAAACGATTTTAAAAACAGGATGTGTTAATTTTGTTTTCACTATGCAAAAAATAATTAATACGTGTATGTATTATTTCCTTAAAATTTTGAACTCTCCGTTCATTGCAATTTTTATGATGGTGGAAGGTTTTGTATTATTTATTTCTTTTTGTCTGAGGTTGACTATATAATCCACCTTATTCATGATGTCTAATTTGATTTCATTAAAAGAACTTGGTGAAGTTTCTCCGCTTACATTTGCAGAAGTTGAAACTATTGGCTTTCCGAATTTTTGTATTAGCTTTTTACAAAATTCATCTTTTACAATTCGAATCCCAACACTTCCATCTGCAGCAATAATGTTTTCAGCCAACATTCGTCCATCAGGATAAATTAATGTCAAGGGTTCTTCAGTTGATTCAATCAAATCCCAAGCTATAGCAGGTACTTCTTTTACATATCGGTTGACCATTATTTCGTCACAAACTAATACAACCATGCTTTTGTATTCCGCTCTTTCCTTGAGTTTGAAAATCTTAGTAACAGCTTCTTTATTTCTTGCATCGCAGCCTATTCCCCAAACTGTATCTGTTGGATACAATATAGTTCCTCCTTTTTGAAGAATAGTTAATGCATTTTTTATTTCTTCATCCATGTTGTAGTTTGCTTCTGAATTTTTACGAATTTACGAATCTGTAATTAATTTTTTGCTGTAATTCTTCTGAATTGTAAAAATAAATTTGTTTTTAAAAATACATTTATGGAATATGTTTCAAAATTTCATTTGTTTCAATTGAGAAACCGCATTTGAAATGTCCTTCCGGACAGGTTTTATGTCCGTGTAAACCGCAAGGACGGCACTTCATAATCGTTTTCGTTTCCACGATCTGCGAATTTTCGGAGAGTGGTCCAAAACCAAAAGATGGAACCGTTGAACAAAAGATGGCCGTTGTATTTGCATTAACTGCTGAAGAAAGGTGCATTGGAGCAGAATCATTCACAAAATTCATTTTAGCATCCTTCATCAATGCTGCCGATTCCAAAAAGGATAATTTTCCCGCAAGATTAATCGTGTTTTTCGAATTCCTGTTTTCTGAAGCATCGATAATCTCTGCGCAGGAAGAAATATCATTTGGTGCTCCCAACAAAAAAACAGCAAGATCTTTGGGCAATGCGTTGCACAACTCGATCCATTTTTCTTTTGGATACTGCTTTGTAAACCAAACAGAGGTAGGAGCAAGGCAAATGAAAGGTTGTTCCTTGTATTTTTTTACTAGATTATAATTGCTCTGTGTTGGATACAGTTTTGGTTTTTCGGCTAGATGGTCTGTAAGATGTTGTATGAGTTGCTGGTTGCGTTCAACTTCATGTTTTCCATTTCCGATCTCATGTTTTATTTTTTTTGAAAATAAAAAAGAAAGAGGGTTTTTATCGAATCCAATAATCTCTTGTGCGTCTGAAAATGCTGCAATAAAACCTGAACTGGCAAAACGATGAAGGTTGATCACTGAATCATATTTATGCCCTCTTATTTGATGAATAATAGAAAGTAAATTTTTAATTTTCCCTTGTTTTTTATCCCAAATAAAAACATTTTTAATAAAAGGATGATCCATTAGAAGCGTTTCGTTTCCTTTTCTTAAAACAAAATCGATTTGAGCATCAGGATGCCGATTATGGAGCTTTTCTGCAACAGCAGTTGCTAAAATGACGTCACCAATAAAAGCGGTTTGAATGATTAAAAATTTCAAATGAATAAATTAAAGCTAAAGATTATTTGATTATTTAAGTTTCTAAACTGCCACATCGTATTCTCTGAGTGCATCATTTAGAGATGTTTTTAAGTCAGTACTTTCTTTTCGGCTGCCAATGATCAATGCGCATGGAACATTAAAATCTCCTGCAGGAAATCTTTTGGTATAAGAACCTGGAATGACAACAGAACGTGAAGGAACGAATCCTTTGTATTCTATAGGTTCGCTTCCTGTTACATCAATTATTTTTGTTGATTTTGTTAATACGACATTGGCACCCAATACAGCTTCCTTTTGAACGTGAACACCTTCAACAACGATACATCGTGAACCAATAAAACATCCATCTTCAATGATTACTGGAGCTGCCTGTACTGGTTCCAATACTCCTCCAATACCAACACCGCCACTCAAATGTACGTCTTTACCAATTTGTGCGCATGAGCCAACTGTTGCCCATGTATCAACCATTGATCCGCTGTCAACAAAAGCGCCTATATTCACATAGCTGGGCATCATAATTACCCCTTTAGCCAAGTATGCCCCATAACGAGCAACGGCATTTGGAACAACACGCACACCCAAAGCCGCATAATTCGTTTTCAATTTCATTTTATCGTGGAATTCAAAAATGCCCACTTCAATGGTTTCCATTTTTTGAATTGGAAAATAAAGGATTACCGCTTTTTTTATCCACTCGTTTACTTGCCACTCAGATCCGTTAGGTTCGGCAACACGCAATTTTCCTTTATCAAGCAATTCAATTACTTCACGTATGTTTTTTTGTGTTTCATTATCTTTTAATAATTCCCGATTTTCCCAGGCTGCTTCAATAATCTTTTGCATAATGCTTCATTTTGTGTTTTAGCTTTGCAAATATATTCATTTTTTAGTGTTAACGTCTTTGGACTTAAACAGAAAAAGGCATTCAAAACATGTACATTTTTTATTACTTTTGTTCAATGGCAAGGTTAATGGCAATTGATTATGGAAGTAAGCGTGTTGGAATTGCAGTGACGGATCCTTTACAGATAATCGCTACAGGACTAACAACCGTTCATTCAAAAGATTTGATTGATTTCCTGAAGACATATATCAGTAAGGAAGATGTGGAATGTATTGTAGTGGGGGAACCTAAACAAATGAACAATGCTCCTTCGGAATCTGCACGTTTTATTGAACCGTTTGTAATCCATTTGAAGCGAACCTTTCCGACAATTAAAGTAGAACGGATGGATGAGCGCTTTACTTCAAAAATGGCTTTTCAAACCATGATTGACAGTGGTTTGAAAAAAAAGGCAAGGCAAAATAAAGAATTAGTTGATGAAATAAGTGCAACTATTATTTTACAGAGTTATATGAACAAAAGGTTTTGACTAAGCGGGAAAATGCTTTCACGCAAAATAAGTTCCTTTTCAAATAGTTTATAACGAATAACAATAAAAAATAAAAATGATATTACCGATAATTGCATACGGTGATCCCGTATTAAGAAAAGTAGGGGTAGAAATCTCAAAAGACTATCCTGGCCTTGATCAATTAATTAAAGATATGTTTGAAACCATGCGGGCTTCTGCAGGTGTTGGAATAGCTGCTCCTCAAGTTGGAAAATCAATCCGTTTGTTTTTGGTGGATACAACACCTTTTGTAAATGGTGAAAGAAATGATGATGAAGAAGATGAATATTCACCTGAAGAACGCGCACAATTAGGTAATCTTTCAAAAGCATTTATTAATCCAGTTATTACCAATGAAGAAGGTGAGGAGTGGATTTTTAATGAAGGGTGTTTGAGTATCCCGAAAATTCGTGAAGATGTAAAACGTAAACCTAAGATTCAAATACAATATTACGATACCGACTTTAATTTTATTGAAGAAACATATGAAGGGATTGCTGCTCGTGTAATTCAGCATGAGTATGATCATATCGAAGGGCGCTTGTTTACTGATCTTATTAGTCCCTTGAGAAGACGTTTGTTAAAAGGGAAACTATCAGATATCTCTAAAGGGAAAGTGAATGTTTCTTATAAAATGCGTTTCCCTGATAAATAAAAGAATGAAAAAAATAAATACTATACTAGTAGCTTTCTTGCTAATTTTCTTTAATTCCTGCAGTAATGATGGAGATGTTTCAGAGCAATTAAAAACAGCTGTTTCTGATCCCAAAATAAGATTGATTAAACAGATAGATCAATTGGAAAAAGACATGCATAAATCTGTTCAGATTGATAAAGTAACAGCCGGTATAGCGCTTCATGCTTATTCTGAATATTATAAGAATTATCCTCAGGATTCTATTACTCCCGATTATCTTTTTAAGGCGGGTGAAATTGCTACAGCAATTCAGCAGTACCCTCAAGCTTTAGGCTATTATCAAATCATTGTTGAGAAATACCCTGCATATCAATTAGTTCAAGAGAGTCTTTTTTTGCAAGCATCACTGCTTGATAATTTTTTGGATCAAGATGGTAAAGCAAAAATTGTTTACGAACAATTGATTCAGAAATTTCCTAAAAGCGCATATTGTAATGATGCTAAAGCTGCAATCAGTAATTTGGGTAAAACAGATGAGCAGTTAATTAAGGAATTTAAAAAGAAAAATGGAGAGAAATAACGAATTAATTTACCACTGTTTCAAGCAATTCTTTTAGTCTTTCATGTGATAAAGCATGCTTTAATTCTCCTTTAATAGAATACGAAATCTCACCTGTTTGTTCAGATACAACAATTGCAATGGCGTCGGTGTTTTCAGTTATTCCAACAGCAGCACGATGACGCATTCCTAAATGTGCCGGAAAGTCTGCGTGTTCTGTTACTGGCAAAACACATCGGGCAGCTATTATAATATTGTTTGAAATAATAATTGCACCATCGTGTAGTGGCGAATTCTTATAAAAAATACTTTCAATCATCCTAACGGATACTTTCGCATCAATAGAATCACCTGTATTCGCATAAAATTTGAGATCGTTTTCTTTTGTAAGAATAATGATCGCTCCAGTTTTGTTTTCACTCATATTTTTACAAGCTTTAACAATCGAATTTACATCCAGTGTTTGAACGGAACTTACGTTCCATTTAAAGTCAAACAATCCTTTTCCGATCTTACCTTTTTTTAAAAGATCTGTTGTTCCTAAAAATAATAGAAACCGTCTGAGTTCAGGTTGAAAAACAATTAGCAGAGCAATAAAACCAACATCAATGAATTTACTAAGTATACTACCAAATAATTGCATATTTGCAACTCTGACAATAGTCCAGAGAATATAAATAAGTATAATGCCTATAAAAATATTGATTGCAACGGTTCCTTTCACCAAATGATAGAGTTGGTATATGAGTATTGCAACCAAAAGAATGTCAAGTACATCTATCCAGCGAACAGTAATAAAAGTAGGCATAAAGAGGTTAATCATATTGCAAGTATAGCATTTTTTTGTAAAAGAGAGTAAATCAAGATTCATCTATGCACTTTCGGTTGTTGTAAATTCTATATCCTTCGTCGTACCTTTCGGATTGGATACATCCCATTTTTTGTCATCATCTTTATTTTGGGTTTGAGCAATAGTATTTATACAGATGAGAGCTAGAGTTATTAAAATCGAATACTTTTTCATTCGTTTTTTTAAATTTATAAAGTCTAAATAAGTAATAATAAATTAGAAAGTCAGAAAAAATAATGAGTGCGCTAGGTTACAGCATTTAATCGTAAAATAGGATCAGTCAATTGAATTGATGGTTACCCAGTATTTGTAAGCAACAATTGCCATTTCCCATTTCTTCAAGTTTTTAAGGTCACGTTGATAATATTTAGGCAGAATCGCTTTGTTTATGTGTGCCAGTATCTTGAAAATTGTTTTTTTCATTGGATAAAGATAATCAGAAAGTTGAATATTTAACGGCAGAAGGGCTTTAACAAAGATAAATTGAGGACAAAGCAGCTCGTAAAATATAAAGAAAGTAATTTTTTTACATAAATATTGCATAATTAATACAAATGACTATCTTTGCAATCCGAAATTAAAAAATAGAATTAAAATGAAAGCAGGAATTCACCCGGAAAACTACCGTTTAGTAGTATTTAAAGATTTAAGTATTGATTACTCATTTTTGACAAAATCTTGTGTTGAAAGCAAAGAAACTGTAAAGTGGGAAGATGGAAATGAATATCCTATCGTTAAGTTAGAGATCTCTCACATGTCACATCCTTTTTATACAGGTAAAGTGAAATTGGTAGATACAGCTGGTCGTGTTGATAAATTCCGTACGCGTTACGCTAAAAAAGGTGATGCACCTGCAGCTAAAACAGAAGAATAATACTTTTTTTATATATTAAAAGATCCCTCATCATGCAAATGGCGAGGGATTTTTGTTTTTAAAGATTTATACATTTTGATAATTTAGTTCATTGATTATATAAAAAAATACACCTGAAAGCATAAGGTGGACTATCGTCACACAGTCATAAATTGTGAATAAAACAAATTTGATTTTCAGCAATAAAAAACATACTTTTGGAACTCTTAAATCTTAAACAAGAACATTATGAATATACATGAATATCAAGGCAAAGCAGTATTGAAAGGCTTTGGAGTTGCAATACAAGAAGGTATTGTTGCAGAAACGCCCGAACAAGCTGTTGAAGCGGCTAAAGAATTGCAAAAAACTACCGGAACTGGTTGGTGGGTTGTAAAATCACAAATTCATGCTGGTGGACGTGGTAAAGGAAAAATAGTAGGAACAGAACAACGTGGTGTTGCTTTAGCAAAGTCCTTGGATGATGTAAAGTCTATCTCTACAAATATTCTTGGTAATAATCTTGTAACGCTTCAAACAAGTGCTACAGGTAAAAAAGTAAGCAAAGTATTGATTGCGCAGGATGTTTATTATCCGGGTGAATCTCCTGTGAAAGAATTTTATGTGAGTGTGCTTTTAGACAGAGCAAAAGGTCGTAATACGATCATGTATTCTACTGAAGGTGGAATGGATATTGAAACAGTTGCACACAATACACCTCATTTAATTTTTAAAGAAGAGATCGATCCTAAAGTAGGTTTGCGTGATTTTCAATGCCGCAAAATAGCTTTTAACTTAGGTTTAAGCGGTGAAGCATTTAAAGGAATGACAAAATTTGTAGCCTCTCTTTATAAAGCTTACGAAGCAACAGATTCATCCATGTTTGAGATCAATCCGGTTTTAAAAACATCTGATAACAAGATCATTGCTGTAGATTCTAAAGTTGCTTTAGATGGAAACGGTTTGTTCCGTCATCCTGATCTATTGGCTTTACGTGATACAACAGAAGAAGATCCAACAGAAGTTGAAGCAGGTGAGCATGGTTTAAACTATGTAAAACTTGACGGAAACGTTGGTTGTATGGTGAATGGTGCTGGTTTGGCAATGGCAACAATGGATATCATTAAATTATCTGGTGGTGATCCAGCTAACTTCCTTGATGTGGGAGGTACTGCTAATGCTGCGCGCGTTGAACAAGCTTTCCGTATCATTTTAAAAGATCCTAAAGTAAAAGCAATTTTAGTAAATATTTTTGGTGGAATTGTTCGTTGCGACAGAGTAGCACAAGGTATTGTAGATGCATATAAAAATATGGGAACAATCAATGTGCCTATCATTATACGTCTTCAAGGTACAAATGCTGTTGAAGCGAAAAAGATTATTGATGAGTCAGGATTAAAAGTTTATTCTGCAATCGCATTGCAAGAGGCTGCTGATCTTGTGAAAAAAGTGTTGAGTTAAAATAACTTAATCAAAATAAGAAAAGCGCTATCCGTAATTTGGATGGCGCTTTTTTTTAATCTATAAATGTAGTAGTTAATATTTTAAGCATAATTTAAAAAAAACGCTGAAGTTCTTTATTTTAAAAGTATGTAGGCCTAATTTATTCTGACGACTCCTAGCCTTTATTTTCATTATAGTTGATTTAAGAAAATTGTTATACATTTGCACCAACAAATACAAAATGTCAAAAGCAATAAATACCATTCTTTCATTTACTATTCTCATGGTTATTACCAAGGGAATGTGGCATTGTATGTGCAATATGCGATTTAATCGTATTCCCCTTAGCAGATAATTTCACTGCCGCTTCCAGGAAGCAACTCCAAATTTCTTAATTTTAAATTCAGGCATTTTGCCTTTTATACTTTTAGTTATGTCACTAGTTACAGATGCTATATTAGCTAAGCTCAACAGTTTAATTGTTGTTGTAAATCAACAAGGTAAAGTTGAATATGTAAGTCCATCCACAAAACGTATGCTTGGTTTTGAGCAGGAACAATTATTAGGTGAAGGTTGGTGGGATTTAACCCGCATTGATATTCTTGAACGGGAAGCAGTAAAAGAACTCACTATGCAACAACTTCAACAGAATTCATTAATGGAGTCTGTTACTTACGAACGATTATTAAAAACGGCAACAGGTGGCGATAAATGGATATTATGGAACACATCCAAAGGACCTGCAAATACATTGGTTGGCATCGGACATGATATAACGGATAGGAAAAAAGCTGAACAAAAGTTAATTGAGAAACACAAAGAACTGGAGCAGCATAATAAAGATATGGTGGATAGTATTCAATACGCCAGTCGAATTCAAGAAGCGATTTTGCCTGACATAGAAAAAATAAAAAACGCATTTTCAGATGCATTTGTTTTGTACCAGCCAAAAGATTTAGTGAGTGGCGATTATTATTTCTTTTACCAAAGAGGAAGTAAATCATTTGTCGCGGCTGTTGATTGCACGGGACACGGTGTTCCGGGAGCATTAATGAGCATCATTGCCAATGGAATATTAAAAGAGGTAATCGTAAAAAAAGGAATTACGGAACCTTCCGAAATATTATATGCGCTGGACGAAGAATTATTTGCGGCACTCAACAAAAAAGGAGAGATCACAAACGATGGAATGGATGTGGCATTGGCCGTATTTGATTCAGAAAAGAATAGCGTTAGCTATTCAGGTGCATTCCGCCCTATGTTACTTCTGCGTGACCATGAATTGATTGAGTTTGAAGCAAATCGTTATCCGATTGGATTTTATGCTGATGTAGAAAAGATATTTGTCTCGAAAGAAATTGAATTGAAAAAAGAGGATACCTTTTACTTTTTTACAGATGGATACTGCGATCAGTTTGGTGGTGAGCTGAAAAAGAAATTCAATAGAAAGCGTTTTAAAGAGTTGTTGTTGTCATTACAAGGAATGGAAATGGAAGAACAGCATTCTTTTTTGCAATATGCATTGTTGAATTGGAGGCAAGACGAACCGCAGATGGATGATGTATTGGTAATGGGAGTAAGGATCTGATTTTAGAATTTAGACACGGAGAATAATTTTTTCGTGTCTTTTTTTATTTTTTTAAAACTTCAACAACGCTTCATACAACTCTCTAACCGGCAAGCCCATTACATTAAAATAAGTGCCTTCGATTCTGTCTATAGCAATGTAACCCATCCATTCCTGTGCTCCATAAGCTCCGGCCTTGTCGTAAGGTTTATAATTCCCGATGTAAAATTCAATTTCTTCCAAGCTGAGTTCCTTGAAATAAACTTTTGTGAGCGCAACGAAAGATGTTGTTTTGTGTTTCGATTTTAAACAAACTCCGGTATATACTTCATGCATCTTACCGGAAAGCAGTTGCAGCATTCTTAACGCATCATCGTAGTTCTGAGGCTTGTTGAGAACATGCCCGTTTATCCATACAATTGTATCTGCCGTTATTACAATCGTATTGTCAGTTAACTCTTCATCAAATGCGTCTGCTTTTTTTTCGCAAAGATATAAGGGGATTTCTGCAGCTTTTAATTGCTCCGGAAAACTTTCATCCACTTCTTTAATGCGAACCTCAAAATCGAGACCAAGTTCTTTCAAAAGATATTGTCTGCGGGGCGATTTAGAAGCCAGCAGCAAGGTGTATTTTTTCAGTTCTTCAAATTGCATTCAGATAGTTGTGTAAGATAGGGTAGGCGAAAACCAATAGATAAAGGATTCCCATAAGCATAATAAATTTAGAAAAGTTACCCGCAAAACGAAATTGTTTTTTTTCCTGAGCTATCTTTATCTTGTAGATTAGGAAAAGAAGCGGTAGTTGCAAAGCCACAATAAAATATATCAAGGAAACGGTATCACCCATCTTCAGGAATTGCATTTCAACATAAACCAAACAGATGATCGTTACGAATGCAATGAAGATCGCAATGTTTTTTGTAGTTCGGATACCCAATACGATAGGCATTGTTTTACAACCAAATTCTTCATCACCGTCTACATCTTCGATATCTTTAATCATTTCACGCAACAAGGTTGTTAAGAAAGCAAAAAAGGATAAGGCAAGTGTGTATTCCCAAACAGATTTGAAACTCAGACTTTCTTCTATCGGTAAGTAGGCTCTGTAAATAGGTATCATATCATATACAACCGCGATGATAGGTACAAGCGCTGTAAATAAGGCGATCACCAAATTTCCGACAAAGAACTGACGCTTGAAAGTAGTTGAATAGAACCACAATCCTCCGGCACATATAAAATGAATAAGTGTTAATCTCCATGAACTTATAGAATAGGAAACATAAAAAGCGATCAACAGTGCAAGCACATTTATTACAGTATGCGCACCAATTGCAACTCTTCTTTTAACGCCTTTGTCAATTAACATGCGCTCGGGTTTATTTACTTTGTCGATGCGTACATCAAAATAATCGTTAATGATATAACCTGCTGCCGCTATCATTACAGTAGACAAAACCAATAAGAAAAAGTTGATTTCTGAAAGCTGAAGCGTATAATAGGTACTGTTCAGTTTTATGATCGGATACACAATGCACCAGCGAACAGCATACTGCGTGAATGCGATGATCAATAAATTCTGAATCCGGATTAATTTTAAAAATGCAATCATAAACTACTTGCTAAACGTTGTTATTTCTAGTGAGAAATTAATTCTATCTTTATTTTTATATGCTTTTTGTCGGTACTTACCACACAAAACCTTCTTTGCTGAACCATTGCCCTTGAACCCTCAACACTTGTTCAATAACATCACGAACAGCACCTTCTCCGCCTTTTTTATCGGAAACATAAATGGAAATATCTTTTATCTCCACCGCGGAATCATTCGGACATGTTGGAACCCCGATTTGTTGCATCACTTCATAGTCGGGAAGATCATCCCCCATGTAAAGTATTTCTTCAGGAGATATATTGTAAATTTCAATTAACTCTTTGTAGACATCAATTTTTGTATGTACCCCTAAATAAATATCTGTAATGCCTAAACCAAGTAATCGCTTGCGCACCATTTCTGATTTGCCACCAGAGATGATCGCAATTTTGTATCCCTTTTTTACGGCCAATTGCAGCGCATATCCATCTTTAATGTTCATTATTCTTACTTGTTCCCCATCAGGCATAAGTGTAACCGAGCCATCCGTAAGAACGCCATCCACATCAAAAATAAATGCTTTCACTTTGGTAAGTTTTGTTTTGAAATTTTCCATCGTTTCTAATTTACTTTATTAATTGTCATCTCGAAAATCACTTATTCTAATTCCGATTAAAGTGTAGTAATCCCTTTTATACTTTTACTAATCATTGCGTATATTTTCTGTAAGTCTTTTTCCTTTGATAACAATTTTAAATGCGCTTCCATTGTTTTTTTATCATTTCTAACAGCAGGACCTGTTTGTGTTTTCAAAGGTTTATTCTCTTTTATTTTATTTGCAGTTTCCTCGATTAATGGTTTTAAAAGATCAAGCGATAATTTGTCTTTATACAACAATATTTCAGCAATCGTATACATATGGTTACTAAAATTGCATGCAAACACCGCAGCAAGATGAATTTTTTTGCGCTTTTCTGAATTTATTTTTTTTACGTTTTTACTAATGCTTTTTGCAAAGTAGTCTAATGTTGATAGTGTAATACTGTTATTTGCTTCAATACAAACTGGAATCTTTTTAAAATCAACCTTTTTTTCTTTTGAAAATGTTTGTAAAGGATAAAAAACGCCATAATTTTTAGAACAGTGTTTTAATACATCGATAGGAATGCTTCCGGAAGTATGAACAACTATTTTATCTTTAAAATTTAATTGTCCGGCAACAGATTTGATCGCATCATCTTTTACTGCAATGATGTAAATGGAAGAATCAGAAGAAAGTTTTTTCAGGTTGGTAATAGCTTCTCCTTTTAATTTTTTAGCTAGTAATGAGGCGTTTTTGAGATTACGGCTGTATACCTGAGATATAAAATAGCCTTCGTTATAAAGTGTAAGTCCGAGTTGTGTAGCAAGATTGCCTGCACCAATGATCGTTATTTTTATCTCAGGTTTCAATAGTAGTTGTTTTAAGAAGATCTTCTTATTCTTTCTAAAATGGCCAATATAGTTCCTATAGCCATTATGATACAACCGATCCAAAGAATATTAATGTATGGGAAGACCATTGCCTGCATTACTATAAAGTCTCGAACGTTTGATTTTTTCTCTTGTAAGGAGATCTGAATTTTTCCATCTTCTGGGTTAATCTGCCAAAACATAAATTTTAAACCCAATTGATCTACTCGTGATTCAATAGGTTGTATACTATTATTACGAATTACATAAACAGGGTTTGCCTCATATTTTTTGGAGATATCTAAAACTTGAAAGTTTGCCTCCACAGCAATATCGTTTTCGCTCAAATGATATTTTCTTTTATCAATATTGACCGATAGCGAATCAAAAATAATAATAGCATTCGATGAAAAAATACTGTCTCCTTTTTTTAGAGTGAAATTTTTTGCGGGAGCATATTCATCTGATGTTTGTTGTTTTTTTTCTAAAAGTGTTTCAAGATCTGCAAATGTAACATGCGTGTAAACATCATAGGTTAAAAAGTGGCGAGTATCAGGTTCTGCTACATTTCCCATGCGTGGATTTGTTTGAACCAAAGGCGCTAATGAAAATTCTTTTACCAATTTTCCTGTTTCATCCTTCGAGAAATAATCAACATCAAAATAAATATTTATTCCTTCTTGTCGTTTACCTTTATATGTTACCAAGTATTTACCCATTTTAAGCGTATCGCCCTGAGTAAGCAAAATGTTGTCGTTGTTGGAGAATGATTTACCTAGACTCTCCACACTTTTTCCAGAAGTGTTTTGTGAGATAACATCTTTTTTAGAAGTAGAAATCAATGCACCTAATAACACCAATGCAAAACCAATGTGTGCAATGGAAGCTCCTGCTTTTTTTATTTTTCCCCGAAGAACTCTGAACATGTAATCTGCATTTGCAACTGCAGCAAAAATGGAAGAAAACAACAAGATGGAGTAGTAGCGATTTTTGTAGTTTAATAAGAAAATCATTATAATTGTTAAGCCCAGTGAAAGAAAGAAAGAAAGGGAAATGTTTTTTAAGAAAAATTTTATATCCGTGTTCTTATATTTAAAATATTGGCCAACGGCAATTAGCAAGGTAACAACAAATGCAAAGGGCAATTGCCAGTTATTGTAGAACGTCACGACTTCTTTTAGTGGCGCTTTGTTCATTCCAAAGATCTTGTTCCATACCGGCATGGAGGTGTAAAATATGATTTGGAAAGAGGAAACGAGGAGTACAATTGCACCAACAAACATCCAGAATTCGCGCGACCATAGACCTTCTTCGGTATCTTGTTTCGGGAAATGTTTCCAATTTATGACCAACAATAGAATACCGATAATCAGAAAGCAAAAAAGATAAACGAGCAGTTGTCCGGCCATACCAGCAGTTGGAAATGAGTGAACGGAAGTTTCACCCAAAATACCACTTCGCGTGAGATAGGTAGAATACAGAATTAAAATAAACGTAAGTATAGCTAAGAAAAAAGCTGTAAATAATGATTGACCTTTATTGCGGTTAATCAACATTAGATGTGCAGCCCCAACAAGAGTAAGCCATGGAACTAGTGAAGCATTTTCAACAGGATCCCAGGCCCAGAAACCACCAAAACTTAAAGCTTCATAAGCCCAAGCACCGCCCATCAAAATTCCAACGCCTAAAACAGTAACACCAGCATATGTCCATGGTAATGCAGGTTTAAGCCACTCCGTAAAATTCTTTTTCCATAAACCAGCAATTGCATAGGCAAAAGGAACAACAGTTAATGCAAAACCAAGAAACAGCGTAGGAGGGTGGATGGTCATCCAATAGTTTTGTAACAATGGATTTAATCCACGTCCATCAATTTTATCGATGTAATTCGGACTGGAAAACAAGGGGATGTTTGCAAAGTCGGGATGGTCGCGCAAAAGAACAGTAAAGGGATTGCTTCCTAAATGATAGTCTGCAATGGTGATTCCCAATAACATAGAAGCAAGAAATACCTGAACCAATGAAATGACAGCCATTACAGGCGCTTCCCATTTTTTTGCGGTACGTTGCAGCATCAAACCAAGTACAACCTGCCAGAACGTCCACAGTAAAAAACTTCCTTCTTGACCTTCCCAGAAACAAGAAAGTATGTAACGCATAGGCATCTCTTTGTTGCTATGATGCCAAACATATTCATATTCAAAATAATGATTCATGAGCATGATGAACAAGGTGCTCACAATTCCCATTACAGAAAGGCCGTGTAAACGGAAAGCAATTCTTCCGATGCGTTTCCACGATACTGAATCGTCATTGTCTTTTGCCGCAAAAAAATAAGAAATGCTTGCTAACAAAGCAAGCACAAAGGATAGGATTACAAATACATTTCCAACTTTACCAATTCCTAAATGTTCACCAATGTATTCCATATGTTTATACTGTAAGAATTTTTAATCTTTATGAACTCTGTAAACGAGTTAGCGTTCAATAAATATGCTTTAAAAAATTACTTGCTTGCCGTTTCTTCTGGTTTGCCGTCATTATATTTAGAAGGACATTTCATTAAAATATCAGAAGCGTGAAATTCTTGTCCCTGCATTTGTCCGATCAATACAATTTGTTCAGAACTTTTAAAGTCCTGAGGTTTATTTTTATGCAATATAACCTTAGATTCAACGCCTTTGTTATCGATCATATAAAATGTAAAAAGATTGGCATCTACTTTAGGTTCGTAAACGGCTTCTTTTTCTTTGTTCAATTTTCCAACTACGTGAAATTCGCTTCCCGGATTCTTTGCCGCTTCTGTGAAATCAGCATAAGTGCTGGTATTGTTTAATGTTGTGAATATAGCGCCAATTGCTACCGCAATGAGGATGATGCCAAGTATGTGAACCTTTTTCATATTCTATTTGTTTTTAGCTTCTTTTTCTAATTTACTGATCTTTCTGTCAAGCGAAATTAAATATCCGGTGATACCGATAAAAATAACCGAGATAACAATCACAACCACATAGATCTTTCCGGATTGATAAAGTCCGGTTGCCATTTCAACCGGTTCATTTTGCTGAGCGCTTGCACTTGCTATAACAATCATCATTAAAAATGAAAGCAGTGTTATTTTTATTGAATTATTCATTTATTAAATTTTTTCTTTTAAGTTTTTCTATTCTTACTTTAAGCGTAAATATCCATACAGTAAAAAGTATCCATCCGATCACAGCGGGATAGAAAACCATCCGCATATTACTGTCCAGATCATACTTGTTAAAACCGGGGTTTCCTCCGTTTCCGGGATGAAGCGAGTCGCTCATACGTGGAAGAACCATTAAAAAAACGATCAGCATCACATAGGCGAAAATATTATAGACGGCAGCAATACGTGCACGTTTTTGTTCCTCATCGATCGAACCTCTTAAAACAAAATAGGCAAGGTAAATAAGCATTGTTATGGCTGCACCATTCAGTTTGGTATCTGCAACCCACCAAGCACCCCAGGTATATTTTGCCCAAAAAGATCCGGTGATCAGTCCTAAAGCACCAACCAACATTCCTACATGTGCGGCTTGTGTTGCAATGATATCACTTTGTATATCTGATTTATTAAGGTATTTGATGCTGTGCCAAATAGAAATAAAAAGTATGGTCATCATTGAAAACCACATTGGCACATGAAAATAAAGATTACGGATGGTTTCGTGCAGAATAGGCTGTGCAGGAACAGGAATTAAAAAACCAGCAATAAGTGTATAAAGCACAAATACTACTGCAATTATTTTCCACCAATTATTTCTCATTATTTTAATCAACTAAATTTAAATTCTTATCCTAATTTATTAAAACAAAAATATGCTTGTCGAATCGAGCGAAACCGAGAGCGTATTTTCAGATTTAATTTGTCATTTTAATCTCGCCAAAGGTAGCGAAATAATAAATAAGACAATGCTACAATAATTACGTTTAAGAACAATAAAACAAGCAAATAGTTTAGGTCCCAGCGCTCTAATCCATCAATCGCATTTTTTGATAATTTGATGAGTATCATCAACAAAGGAATAATGATCGGAAAGCTTAGTATTGCCATTAGTGTGAAATTATTGCCCGCTTTGGAAGCAATTGCTGAAACCATTGTTAGTAGTGATGAAAATCCAAAGCTACCCAATAATAAGGTGATGAGAAAAAGTGGAAGGTCCTGAATGATATATCCAACAAACAAGCTGTAGGTTAGTAAACACAATCCTGATAAAACGATTAGCAAGATGGAGTTGTAAATTATTTTGGATAGTATTATTGCTTGCGGACTTGCAAGCGTATACATATAAAGCAGTTTACCCTTCGTTTCGTTGATAAAACTTTTTGCAATGGCATTGATAGAAGCAAAAAGAAGGATGATCCAAAACAAGGCATTCCAGGTTGCAGGAGTTACAATTTTTTTAAAAGACAAATAGCTTACAAAGATGGTAGAAACCACATACAATAAAATGCCTCCAAGAGCATATTTATTGCGCATTTCAAGCTTGAGTTCTTTGAATATAAGGTGTTTGATTTGTTTAGCCAGCATATAAAAAACTAATATAGTTCAATTTCATCCCCTTGTTCAGGAATCGTAATATTAAGGAAGCCCGCTTCGCGCAATTTTTCTTTGAAATTTAATTGAACATCATATTCCCCATGCACTAAAAATAACTGTTTCACTTTCACCGGATCTTGACATGCATAATATCGGATCATTTCTTTGTAATCGCCATGTGCACTGTATGAATCCATGATGATCACTTCCGCGTTCACAGCGTGTTCAATACCAAATATTTTAACTTTTTTGTTTCCTGCACGCAGTTTACCACCCAAGGAATTCGGTTCGGCATAACCTACAATTAATACCGTGTTTTTGGGATCTGAAATATTGTTTTTAATGTGATGTTTTATTCTTCCCGCATCAGCCATTCCAGAAGCCGATATAATGATACAAGGCTCCTTATGTTCATTCAGTTGTTTGGATTCAATTACATCCTGGATATAAATAAGATTGTCGAAACCAAAAGGATTGGCGTCTTTTTTCATGTATTCCAAAATCTCTTCATTGAAACATTCAGGATGATTTTTCATGATTGAGGTTGCATTAACAGAAAGCGGACTGTCGACATATACATTAATTTGTGGCAACATTTTTTTTGTTGACATAATATCGAGCGCATATACTAATTCTTGCGTTCGTCCAAGACTAAAAGCTGGAATAATAACCTTTCCTTTTTTTGTGATACATGTATTAAAGATAACATCGAACAATTGCTGTTCTGTTTGTATGATGTCGCTATGAAGTCTGTCGCCATATGTAGATTCGCCAATGATGTAATCGGCTTGCGGGAAAGGCTGTGGGTCTCGGAGAATAGAGCCCCCATACCTTCCGATATCTCCTGAAAAGAAAAGTTTTGTCGTTTTTTTATTTTCTCTCAGTTCAATATTCACGCCAGCACTTCCTAATATATGACCAGAATCGGTAAAGGTTACTTGTAAATCTTCATAAACAGTATAGGGCAAGTTGTAGTTTGTACCTACAAATAATTTCATACTTTGTTCAACATCTTTTTCAGTAAAAATTGGCTTTAAAAGTTCTTGTCCAACTTTCATTCTGCGTTTATTCAGGTATTTTACATCATTTTCCTGAATGTGTGCGCTATCAGTCAGCATGATCTTGCAAAGATCGAGTGTGGCTTTTGTACATATAATATCACCTTTAAATCCTTGTTTTACAAGATTAGGAATACTTCCCGAATGGTCAATATGGGCGTGTGACAGAATCAGATAATCGATACTTGCAGGATCAAACCCGAATTGACGATTCAGTCCGTCCGTTTCTGAACCTCTTCCCTGAAAAAAACCGCAATCCAATAATATTTTTTTATTATCGTCCGTTGTGATCAGATGTTTGCTTCCTGTAACGGTGCGGGCTGCTCCCCAAAATTGAATTTTCATAAAATAAGTATCATAATTTACATCAAAGATACAATACAATAGCTATAAAGAATCAAAAAAATGTTAAACAAAATCCATTATAGATTGTTTTTTGTACATTTGATAACTCTTAAAAAAACTAAAAACTATGAAGATCAGATATTCAATTCTTTTTGTTGCGTTAATAGCATTTTCCGCATTTTCTTATAAAATTAATTCCACTTCTTTCTATCAATTGAAATCGAAGACGATTGAAGGGAAAGATTTCAATTTCGATAATCTAAAAGGTAAAAAAGTGATGATTGTTAATACAGCCTCTAAATGCGGTTATACCGGACAGTATGAAGACCTAGAAAAATTATATAAGACATATAAGGATCAAAATTTTGTGATCATAGGCTTTCCAGCGAATAACTTCGGACGTCAGGAGCCGGGAACAAATAATGAAATCAAAGAATTTTGCAGTAAAAATTACGGTGTGAGTTTTCAGATGATGGAGAAAATTGATGTAAAAGGGGATGATATGAATGCGGTTTATAAATGGCTAACCTCAAAAGAGTTGAACGGTAAAATGGACTCCTCAGTAAAATGGAATTTTCAAAAATACCTGATTGATGAAAAAGGTAACTTAGTAGATGTGCTATATTCAAATGAAAATCCAATGAGTGATAAAATAGTTAACTGGGTAAGAGGAAAATAACTATGACAGCTTTTAGCGATTCTTCATTATTTGCTCCATTATCTCCCTTACATAAATTAGACATTCTGGCTATTGGTGTGCATCCCGATGATGTTGAATTATCTTGTTCTGGAACACTATTAAAACACATTTCAATAGGTAAAAAGTGCGGAATACTTGATCTTACTTGTGGCGAATTAGGTACAAGAGGAAGCGCTGAGCTTCGTTTAAAGGAAGCTGCTGAAGCAGCAAAAATATTAGGTATTTCAGTTCGTGATAATTTAAAAATGGCTGATGGATTTTTTAAAAATGATAAAGAACACCAACTAGCGATTATTAAAAAAATTAGAGAATACCAGCCCGAGATCATTCTTTGTAATGCAGTTTCCGACCGTCATCCTGATCATGCTCGAGCTTCCGAATTGGTTGAAGCAGCTTGCTTTTACAGTGGATTGATAAAAGTGGAAACAGCTTATGACGGTTTTAAACAACAAGCATGGAGACCCAAAGCAATTTATCATTATATACAAGACAGGCAATTGAAACCCGATTTTGTAGTAGATGTGACGCCTTTTATTGATAAAAAAATGGCAGCCATACAGATTTTTAAATCTCAGTTTTATGATCCCCAATCCATTGAACCGGAATCACCTATATCTGTAAAAAACTTCTTTGATGTGGTACGAGGAAAGATGAGTGTTTATGGGCGAGATGCCGGTTTTGACTTTGCTGAAGGATTTACGGTTAGAAGAAGTATGGGTGTAAACAATCTTTTTGACTTAAAGTAAGTATCTATTTTTTTCAACTCTCTCAACTCAATCTTTTAAAATACCTTCTTTAAATGAATTGAAAGTTCATTCCTGCATAAAATAGCCTCAGGATTTTCTATTTAAGTTTCAAATCTTATCTTTGGCAAAAAAAGAAAATAATAGGTATGGATTTTTTTAAGAAAGAGACAAGAACAGCTTTAGAAGCAATTGAATATGCTCAGTGGATTGCTCATGCACCTATGGTGTTTCAGGCAACGCGTGTTTTGCGTGATAGTGGCATCCTTCAATGCATTCAAGATTCAGGCAGAAAAGGATTAATTCTGGAGGAAATAGTTGAAAAAGTAAAATTGCCTCATTACGGAGTGCGTGTTTTGCTTGAATCAGGATTAGGTATAGGTGTTGTATTGATTGATGATGCTAACAAATATACACTGTCTAAAACCGGCCATTTTATTTTAAATGATCAGATGACACGCGTAAACATGGACTTTGTTCAAGATGTTTGTTATAAAGGTCTTTTTAATTTAGAAGATTCTATAAATAATGAAAAGCCTGAAGGTTTAAAAGTGTTTGGTAACTGGAAAACAGTATATGAAGCATTAGCGCATCTTCCAGAATTTGCTCAGAAATCATGGTTTGGTTTCGATCATTTTTATTCAGATGATGCTTTTCCTTTAGTACTCCCTTTAGTTTTTAAAAATAAGCCTAAAAAATTATTAGATATTGGTGGCAATACCGGCAAATGGTCTATTGCTTGTGCAAAATTTGATAAAGATGTGCATGTAACAATTGTGGATCTTCCCGGACAAGTTACAATGGCGAAGGCGAATATCGAAAAACATGGTTTGTCTGACCGTCTTTCTTTTCATGGAACCAATATTTTGGATGAAACGCAAAAACTTCCGAAAGGATATGATGCAGTTTGGATGAGTCAGTTTCTTGATTGCTTTTCTGAAAAAGAGATCATTTCTATTTTACAACGTTGTCACGAAGCAATTAATGACGACGGTTTTGTATTCATTCTGGAGCCTTTCTGGGATCGTCAACGATTTGAAGCAGCAGCATTTTCTTTACAACAAACCTCTTTGTATTTTACTACTATCGCCAATGGAAATAGTCAAATGTACCATTCTGAAGTGTTCATAAAATGCGTCCTTGAAGCCGGATTTGAAGTAATAGAACAAATCGATCAAATTGGTGTAAGCCAGAGTTTATTGAAGTGCAAAAAGAAATAATAAAACATCGAATTACTATTTTTTATAACGAATGCGAAAATCAAATCTGTGGGTGCAAACTCACAGATTTTTTTATTAATTCTGAAGGATAATTTCTATCAGCAACGAATATTCGTTAAATGATAATTTTAACTAAAAGCTGCAATATTCGTTTCAAATCGCTTTATATAAGTTTAATTTTGATTAAATTCGCATTCCTAAAAATTTATAAAACATGTTTGATAATTTAAGCGAAAAGCTAGATAGGGCCTTTAAAGTTTTAAAAGGACAAGGTAAAATTACGGAGATAAACGTATCGGAAACAGTTAAGGAAATTCGGAAAGCCTTATTGGATGCCGATGTGAACTATAAAGTTGCCAAACAATTTACTGATAAAGTAAAAGAAAAAGCACTCGGACAAAATGTTTTAACATCCATTTCTCCCGGTCAGTTGCTTACAAAAATCACGCACGATGAGTTGAGTGCATTAATGGGTGAAACCAGTACCGATATTAAATTGGCAGGTAATCCTACCGTAATTTTGATGAGTGGTTTGCAAGGCTCTGGTAAAACTACTTTTTCAGGAAAGCTAGCCAATCACTTAAAAACGAAACGTGGTAAAAAACCTTTATTGATTGCTTGTGATATTTATCGTCCTGCCGCCATCGATCAATTACATGTTTTAGCAGAACAAATAGGTGTAGATGTTTTTTCTGACAGAGAAAATAAAGATGCTGTTTCAATAGCTCAAAAAGGTATTGCTCATGCAAAGTTAAATGGTAACTCGGTGGTGATCATCGATACAGCCGGTCGATTAGCGATAGATGAGCAGATGATGAACGAAATCGCAGCCGTTAAAGATGCTGTTAAACCAGACGAGATATTATTTGTAGTTGATTCAATGACTGGCCAGGATGCTGTTAATACAGCAAAAACATTCAATGAACGATTAAATTTTGATGGAGTTGTTCTTACAAAATTAGATGGTGATACACGTGGTGGTGCTGCGTTATCAATTCTTTCTGTTGTAAACAAGCCTATCAAGTTTGTTGGAACAGGTGAAAAGATGGATGCAATAGATGTATTTCATCCAAGCCGTATGGCCGATAGAATTCTTGGAATGGGTGATGTAGTTACCTTGGTAGAACGTGCTCAAGAACAGTATGATGTTGAAGAGGCCAGAAAAATTCAAAAGAAAATCGCTAAAAACCAGTTTACGTTTAACGACTTTTTATCTCAACTGAACCAGATTAAAAAGATGGGTAACATCAAGGACTTGGTAGGTATGATCCCTGGAGTAGGTAAAGCATTAAAAAATGTTGATATTGATGATAATGCTTTTACAAGCATTGAAGCAATTATTTATTCGATGACGCCATTTGAACGCGAAAATCCCGATTCTTTAAATGGAAAACGCAGAGAACGCATTGCAAAAGGCAGTGGGACAACCATACAAGACGTAAACCGTTTGGTAAAGCAATTTGATGATACTCGCAAAATGATGAAAATGATGGGGAATAAAGAGAATATGGCGAAGATGATGCAACAAATGAAAAATATGCCCGGTATGGGGAGATAAGTGAAAAGTTTGAAAGTAAAAAGTCTAAAGTTCGGAGAGCTTTCTATCTTTATAAATGTCATCCCTTGCCACAACACGGGACCTCCCAATTAGAAAGACTGTTTACTATAATGAGATGCCGTATCTCTGCTCTGCTCGAGATGACACCAAAATTTACAAAATAAAAACGATGACAACAATTATAGATGGTAAATTAATCTCTCTTCAAATTCAAGAAGAGATTGCAGCAGAAGTAAAAGCGATAAAAGTAAACAATGGGAAAATCCCTCATTTGGCTGCTATTTTGGTTGGTAGCGATGGAGCGAGTGAAACCTATGTGGGAGCAAAAGTAAAGGCCTGCGAAAAAATTGGGTTTAAATCTACCATGGTCCGCTTATCTGAATCAACTACCGAAAAAGAATTGTTATACATTGTTGAAGGCTTAAATAATGACGCGGATATAGATGGCTACATTGTTCAACTTCCGCTTCCAAAGCATATCAACGAACACAATATTGTGCAGGCCATTGCACCTCAAAAAGATGTAGACGGATTTCATCCTCAGAACATCGGAAGAATGGCTTTAAATTTACCAACGTACCTTCCTGCAACGCCATACGGAATCATTCAATTGTTTGAACGTTACAAGATTGATACAGCAGGAAAGCATTGTGTAATAATTGGACGTAGTCATATTGTTGGTTCTCCAATGAGTATCCTTATGGCAAGAAATAATTTTCCCGGAAATTGTACTGTTACCATGTGTCACAGTAGAACAGCCAATTTAAAAGAGTATACATTGAAAGCGGATATTTTAATTGTTGCATTAGGAAAACCTGAATTTATAACGGCCGAAATGGTGAAAGATGGAGTAGTGGTAATTGATGTTGGAATTACGCGTGTTATATCTGAAGTAACAAAAAGCGGATATAAATTATTGGGTGATGTAAAGTATGATGAAGTAGCTGCTAAAGCATCTTTTATTACGCCTGTTCCCGGTGGAGTAGGTCCAATGACCATTGCATCACTTTTGATGAATACATTGAAAGCAAGTAGAAAAGAAATATACGATTAGTAATTATACGCTTCCCAAAAAAAGTAAAACACCCTCTTTTTTTCTCTGTTTTTCTCAGAATTAAAAATTTCTATTAGAGTTTTTTCGTCAACACGAGTGAGGATAACCTATGAAAACAGCAAAATTGTAAAGATACTTTTGTTCGTATTAGCAGTATATGAAAGTGAGTATTAGGTATCGAATGATCATTGTTTCTTTTTCTTAAGAGCAGCTTTTTCCTTGTCCAATTTAATGTTATCACGGATGTCTCTCCAGTATTCCGCTCCATAAGAAACAAACAATTCGGAACCTGCTTTAATGTTCTTTTCAGCTTTGATCCAGCCCGAATTTTTATAAACAACATAACAGCAATTATTGGTAATTCCTTTAATTTTGGTCAATCCCTTAGCGTCGTTTGCATAACGGGCAAATTCATTTGGAGTATAATAAGCATCAATACATTTTCTTTTGCTAATATAAAATGCATATCCGTAAATATCATTTTCGGCTCTACGGTCTAATTCAGCTTCTGTAACAATTTCACCAAGGTATTCGATGATTCGTTCACCTTTTTTTATATCACGTTTTGTAAATAAGCCTTTTCCAGTTCCCGGAATGGTTGATTTTTTTACTAATAAGTCTGAGTACATATGTTGTATTTGAGGGGGCAAAAATAGCAAAAGCTTTGTATGTCAAACGATTTGTTTGTAAAATAAATGGAATGATTTCTAGTAGATTTCAGAAATGTAGCAGTGATTCCTCTTAATTTGTAGTTGAAATGAGTGCCTTCGCTTTTAAATGCTTCTGTTTTTTTGTAGCAGCCAACTCTCTTATTTTTAATTAGTAATGAAGTAGAAAATGTAATTCTTAACTGTTTCATTAAAAAGGAGAATTGCTTTTTTTTGTTGACAATAATTGATTTTCTAAGTTAATGTGTAAATGGAACATTTTTTCGTTTTAATCGATTTCGAAATTTTGGAACATGTATAACAAAAGTTGCAATTAAAGTAGGGGAAAATAATTTTTTTAATGCAGATTTATTAAATTTTATACTCAAATTTAGATTTTAAAATGTATAAATAATATATTGTGTATTAAACTATTTATCAATATATTAAAATTATTATATTAACCTTTAGTTTATGTTTTTAAAAGCGATTTTTAAAAGAATAAAATAAAATAAGATTATTCTTGACTCAAGTACATAATTTTGTATATTTGTATCCCTTAAATTTAAGGAACAAGCAAATTTAGTACTAACCTCTTCAATTAAATTGATAATCAATTAATTGGATACAAAAAAAAAGCCTCTCGGCAATTTTTATCCGGGAAAAATTAAAATGGCAGAAACAGTAGAAACACCAGTATCATTAGAAGCATTTGATTGGAATGCATTAGGAAACAAAGGAGAAACGTATTCTCAAGCTGATCGTGATAAATACGATTCACTTTATGAAAAAACCCTTAAATCAGTTGCAGCTAACGAAATAATCGATGGTAAAGTTGTTGCAAAAAACAGCAAAGAAGTTGTTGTAAACATTGGATATAAATCTGATGGTGTTGTTCAATTAACAGAATTTCGTTACAACCCTGATTTGAAAATCGGTGATGTTGTTGAAGTTTATGTTGAAAGTCAAGAAGATAAAAGCGGACAATTGATCCTTTCTCACAAGACAGCTCGCGCTATGAAATCTTGGGAAAGAGTTAATCAAGCGCTTAATAACGATGAAATTATTAAAGGATATGTTAAATGCCGTACAAAAGGTGGTCTTATCGCTGATGTATTCGGAATTGAAGCATTCTTACCGGGTTCTCAAATTGATGTGAAACCTATCCGTGATTACGATGTATATGTTGGTAAAACAATGGAATTTAAAGTTGTGAAAATCAACAATGAATTCAAAAATGTTGTTGTGTCTCACAAAGCATTAATTGAAGCGGAATTAGAACAACAGAAAAAAGAGATCATTTCTAAATTAGAAAAAGGACAAGTATTAGAAGGAACTGTTAAAAACATTACCTCTTATGGAGTGTTCATCGATTTAGGTGGTGTTGACGGACTTGTTCACATTACAGATTTATCTTGGGGGCGTATCAATCATCCTGAAGAGATCGTTAAATTGGATCAGAAAATCAATGTTGTTATCCTTGATTTCGATAACGAGAAAAAACGTATTGCATTGGGCTTAAAACAACTTTCTGCTCATCCTTGGGATAGCTTGAAAGCTGATTTAGCAATTGGTGATAAAGTAAAAGGTAAAGTAGTGGTGATCGCTGATTACGGTGCATTTGTTGAAATTTCTCAAGGTGTTGAAGGTTTAATCCACGTTTCTGAAATGAGCTGGAGCCAGCATTTACGTACTGCTCATGATTTCTTAAAAGTGGGCGAAGAGGTAGAAGCTGTTGTGTTAACACTTGATCGTGAAGAACGTAAAATGTCTTTAGGTATTAAACAATTAATGCCTGATCCATGGAGTAATGTTATCACTAAATATTCTAAAGGAACTAAGCACGCTGCTTCAGTTCGCAACTTCACTAACTTCGGTATTTTTGTTGAGCTTGAAGAAGGTGTTGATGGATTAATCCACATTTCTGACCTTTCTTGGTCTAAAAAGATCAAACATCCTTCTGAATTCACTAAAATTGGTGATAAAATAGATGTTGTTGTTCTTGATATTGATGGTGAAAACCGCAGATTGAGTTTAGGACACAAACAATTGGAAGAAAATCCATGGGATGTGTTTGAAACAATCTTTACTGAAAATTCAGTTCACCAAGGAACAATTACAAGTGTAATGGAAAAAGGTGCGATCGTTTCTATGCCATATGGTGTTGAAGCATTTTGCCCGACTCGTCACTTGTTGAAACCAGATGGTGCTGCAGCGAAAATTGAAGAAGTATTGGATTTCAAAGTTCTTGAGTTCAATAAAGAAGGCAAAAAAATCATCGTTTCTCATAGCAAGATCAATGAAGAAGTAACTGCTGCTGAAAAAGCTGCTGTTGCATCTGAAAAGAAAACTGCAGGAGACGAAGAAAAGAAAGCTGTTAAAAAAGTAAAAGACAGTGTTGAAAAAACAACACTAGGCGATATGGATGTTCTTTCGAATCTGAAAGCAGATATGGAAGCAACTGAAAAAAAATCGACTAAAAAGTCTGAATAATATTTTGTAGGTCTTACGCGACCTGCAAAATCTAAAAATCACGCCATGGTTTTTAGAAAAAGCGCCCCCGTACTGTGGGGCGCTTTTTTTGTCCGAAAAATTGTCCTAAATTGCAAGTCTAAATTTTTTTATACTTCAATCATGAAAAAGATTTCAATAGCATTTGTTTTTCTTTTACATTCTATCGGCTCGTATGCTCAAGTCAAAAAAATTTTTACGCCAGCAGATATTGATTCCTTAAAAGTAGCTGTCAAAAAACAGAAAGATACCTCGGAAGTAAAAACGCTCCTCAATATAAGCCTTGCTTCTTCTACTGTTGATCCTCAGAAAGCTATTGAATATTCAATTGAAGCAATTAAGAAAGCCAAAAAAATAAATTATAAAAAAGGGGAATTGAAGGGGTATACTAATTTGGGCGGAATTTATCTTAGACTATCTGATTTTAAGCAATCGAAACGTTATATTGATACGACAATGCTTTTGGCAAAGGAAATAAATTATTATGAGTTGATTGTTCGGAGTTATCATAATTATGGTACTTATTTCTATTATCATCAACAATATGATAGCGCTATCAATAATTATCAGAAAGCATTGGATCTAGCATTCAAAAAGTTTAACGATACAATTACAATCGGTAAATTATATAATAATATTGCCAGCTGCTTTAATTTGTCGGGAAATTACAAGCAGAGCCTTACATATTATTTGAAATCATTAAAACTGAATGAGATCATAAAAGACAATGAAGGAATCACTATGGCCAATGGAAACATTGGTGTGGTTTATTTCTATATGAAAAATTATAAAGAAGCTGAAAAATATTTTACGGATGGATTAAAAATGGCCTTAAAAATCAATAATAAATATCAAATGAGTGCCATTACAATGAATTTGGGAGCTGTATATAAAGATACTAAACAGTTTGAAAAAGCACAAGTTGAATTTAAAAAGTCATATGAAATTAAAAAGGAAATTGGAGATAAAAATGGGCAAGGAATGATTCTGGTTAATTTAGGAGAATTGTATTCAGATATGGGCGATTTAGTAAATGCACTGATTAATTTTAAAAAGGCAGAAGACATTGCAATTGAAATAAAAAATTATCAAATTGAACTCTATTCATATAATTGTCAGGCAAATGTATATTCAAAAAAGAATGATATTGTGAATGCTTCAAAGAAATATGAAAGTGCTATTTCTATCGCCAAAAAATTGAATTTGAAACCTGATCTGATTGAAATATACAAGTCCTATGCGAAAGCCAATTCCAACGCAGGTAAATTCGAAAAGGCGTTTAAATATCATGAACTTTTTTCGACCTTGAAAGACAGTGTTTTTACTTCTGAAAATGCTAAATCCATGGCAGAAATGAGCAGCAAATACGATTCTGAAAAAAAACAATCGCAAATTGAGTTATTAAATAAGGATAAGGAAAAGCAGGAGGCACTCTCTGCCGCTGAAAGTAAAAAACAGAAAATTATTATTGGATCAGTTACTACCGGATTGATCTTTGTGCTTTTACTAGCATTGTTTGTTTTTAGAAGTAACAGACAAATACAAAAAGCGAATAATGAGATTACCTTACAAAAGGAAATTATTGAAGAGCGTAACAGAGAAGTTCGCGATAGTATTACCTATGCGAAAAGAATTCAAACGGCAATTTTGCCTTCCGATAAATTGGTGAAGGAATTTCTGTCCGACTCGTTTATTTTATTTAAACCGAAAGATATAGTTTCAGGAGATTTTTACTGGATGGAAAAGATAGGGGATAAAATCTTTTATGCTGTTGTAGATTGTACCGGACATGGTGTTCCCGGTGCGATGGTGAGTGTAGTCGGACATAATGCTTTGAATAGAACAATAAAAGAATTTGGATTAACAGAGCCCGCTGCGATACTTGATAAACTAACAGAGTTGGTAGAAGAGACCTTCGAAAAAAGCGAAAGTGATGTGAAGGATGGAATGGATATTTCTTTGTGTTGCCTTGATCAAAAAAACAATCAGTTAAAATGGGCAGGAGCAAACAACCCTATTTGGATTCAAAGCAAAGGCGAAATTCAAGAAATAAAAGCGGATAAGCAGCCTATTGGAAAGTTTGATTATCGCAAACCCTTTACCGGGCATACTATCCAATTAGAAAAAGGAGATATTATTTATATTTTCACGGACGGTTATGCGGATCAATTTGGTGGTGCTAGTGGAAAGAAATTTAAATACCAGCAACTCAAATCCATTCTTTTAACAATTCAAAATATGAAAATGGATGAGCAAAAAGAAATGTTAACTAATACATTTGAATCCTGGAAGGCTATGTTGGATCAAGTGGACGATGTCTGCATCCTTGGTGTTAGGGTTTAGGATTCCCTTTTTTAAAATGTAGCATTGAAATATTTTTTGCATATTTGT
The DNA here is from genome assembly GCA_947466965.1 of Bacteroidota bacterium. Taxonomy (GTDB): domain Bacteria; phylum Bacteroidota; class Bacteroidia; order 2-12-FULL-35-15; family 2-12-FULL-35-15; genus 2-12-FULL-35-15. The sequence goes on along the minus strand of CANIFU010000002.1, from coordinate 121,522 downwards.
TCTCTAGTATGATAAAGCATCGAATCATTTTAGATAGTAAACACCTCGATATTACCTTTACCCGGCTTTGTTATCAATTAATTGAAAACTTAAAAGTAGCTGTCAAAAAACATGAGTTTTTTATCATGCAACCTTTTTTATATAAATTGAATCTAAGTTTTTAGTTTTATTATTAATAAAAAAATAATACATCATGAAAACTACTCCAAAAATATTCGCTTTGCTCCTTTTAGTTCTTTCTTTTGGTTCTTGTAAAAAAGATGAAACCAAACCAGCCGATACTAGTATTGCCTCAGCTTCTTATGCCGTTGGCGATGATCTTCAGGGCGGTATTGTTATTTTTGTAGATGCTTCAAGTCAACACGGTTTGATTGCTGCAACTTCTGATCAAGGTTATCACATTAATTGGGCAACAGCAAATGCTAATTGCAATTCATATACTACTGCTACTTCTATTGGTGGTTGGCGGTTACCGACAAAAACGGAATTAGAGTTAATGATGCCACTAAAAACTACAATAGGCGGATTTCTTAATCTTAATTATTGGAGTTCTACAAAAAGTACTGATGGAACTTCTGCGTGGACGCTTTATATGGGAACATCAGGTGGAATTACATCTACACCATGGAAATTATTAAGTAATTGTACTATTTGTGCAAGAGCAGTTAAAGAGTTTTAATAATCGCTTTCTTATTAAGCCCTTAAGACAATACGTTTTAAGGGCTTTTTGTTTTTAATAAGTATTTAATTTATTGCACGTTCGATTTTTTTATTAACTTTGAGCTCTAGTATGATGAAGCCTCGAATCATTTTAGATAGTAAACACCTCGATATTACCGTCACTCGGCTTTGTTATCAATTAATTGAAATTCACAACGACTTCTCAAATACAGTTATTATAGGGCTGCAGCCCAGAGGAATTTATCTTGCAACTAGGATCCATAAAAAACTTCAAGAGATATTAAAGAAAAAAGATATCAAATGTGGTAGTTTGGATACTACTTTTTATCGTGATGATTTTCGCCAGAAAGAACTGGTTCCCAATAAAACAAACATCGATTTTATTATTGAAGGAAAAAATGTGATCATGGTGGATGATGTATTGTTTACAGGCAGAACCATTCGAGCAGGATTAGATGCTATGTTGGCTTTCGGACGGCCCAACGATGTTGAATTACTTGTGTTGATTGACCGACGATTAAGCAGGCATTTGCCCATCCAAGCAAAATATGTTGGAAAAACGATTGATTCCATTGCATCCGAAAAAGTGAAAGTGGAATGGAAAGAAACAGATGGTGCAGATAAAGTAACATTATTATCGAACGACTAATGACAACACTAAGTACAAAACATTTACTTGGAATAAAAGATCTCACGGCAGATGATATTCATTTAATTTTGAAAACGGCCGAAAATTTTAAAGAAGTTATTAATCGCCCAATTAAAAAAGTACCATCACTTAGAGATATTACCATTGCAAATTTATTTTTCGAAAACTCTACCCGCACAAAACTATCTTTTGAATTAGCCGAAAAACGCTTAAGTGCTGATGTTGTTAATTTTTCATCAGCTTCCTCTTCTGTAAAAAAAGGTGAAACATTAATAGATACCGTAAATAATATTCTGGCGATGAAAGTGGATATGGTGGTGATGCGTCATCCAAATCCCGGTGCAGCTGTTTTTTTATCAAAACATATTGATGCAAAAATTATAAATGCCGGTGATGGGGCCCATGAACATCCTACTCAAGCTTTGCTTGATGCATTTTCTATCAAAGAAAAAATAGGGAGTGTTAAAGGTAAAAAAATAGCCATTGTTGGAGATATATTACACTCCCGCGTTGCATTGTCAAACATTTTTTGTTTGCAAAAATTAGGAGCAGATGTTATGGTTTGCGGCCCCACTACATTAATGCCAAAATATATACATAGTTTGGGTGTAAAAGTAGAACATAATTTGCGAAAAGCACTGGAATGGTGCGATGTTGCTAATATGTTGCGTATACAACTAGAGCGGCAAGATATAAAGTTTTTCCCATCTTTGCGGGAATATACCATGCTTTTTGGTCTTAATAAAGAGCTGTTAGATTCACTATCTAAAAAAATTGTCGTGATGCATCCTGGACCAATTAATAGAGGTGTAGAGATTACCAGCGATGTTGCCGATAGTGCTCAAAGTATCATTTTGGATCAGGTTGAAAATGGAGTAGCCGTAAGAATGGCTGTTTTATTCCTTTTAGCTGGTAGAGCATAGTTTTCAACACTTTTATTTCTTTCAATTTTCTACTTGTTTTTTTAATACAAAAAATTCATATATTTGTTAAAATAAATTATCAGTATGAGTTTTCAAATAGATAAGACGGAGAAGTATACAATTATTAAGTTACTTGCAGAGAAGTTGGATAGTAATTTATCGCCAGCATTAAAATCAGAGTTGGTGTTAATTAGTTCGGATGGAGTAAAGAATATGATAATAGATTTGACAGATACCCGCTATTGTGATTCTTCTGGTTTAAGTGCCATTTTGGTTGCTAACCGTTTGTGCAAAAACAGTCAAGGCGTATTTGTACTTTGTGGTTTGCAAGAACCTGTAAAAAAACTAATCTCGATTTCTCAATTGGATACAATTTTAAATATTACATCAACTCTAATTGAAGCAAAAGAAATATTTACTATTACAGCATAAACAATAAATTACTAAACTAAACTAAAATTCCTAAACCATGATTAAAAAACTACTTTTCACTTTCGCAGTCGGTACATCACTTGCTTTCACATCGTTAGCACAAATTTGTATCCCAAACGTTTCTTGTATTCCTGCTGGAACAACCTATGGCATTTGTCCTGATAGTGCTACTGGTCTTGCAATTGGAACAGTTGGTGTTCCTTACACTCAAGTAATGAGTATGATGGTTCCTCCTGATGGATCAGATTTCGGTCAACCATTAGCTACTATCGTGTCTATCGATATCACCAGTGTGGATAGTTTAGCACCAGGCTTATCTTATTCTTGTGCTCCGTCAGGTTGTAGTTTTCCAGGTAACTCAAGCGGATGTATATTAATTACAGGAACTCCAACTTCTGTTTGGAATCACCAAGTAACTGTAAATGCAATGGCTTATGCAACCTTTTTGGGATTCCCTGCAAGTTTACCTCAAACTAACCAACAATACAGAAGTATTGTTGTTGCACCAACAGGTGTAGAAACATTGGATTTAAATAAATTTGATGTTGACCAAAATTCTCCAAATCCTTTTAGCGAAAGTTCTGAAATTCGTTTTTCAACCGTTAATAACGGAACTGTAGATTTTAAAGTATTTAATATGCTAGGTGCTGTTATTTTTGATAGCAATTACAAAACAACAAAAGGTGTAAACACAATTAAAATTGAAGCCAATTCATTTGCACCGGGAGTTTATATATACTCTATCACCAATGGTGACAAAACAATTACTAAACGTATGATTGTTTCCGGTAAGTAATGCAGCATTTTGAATTAACTATTCTTGGTTGCAGCAGTGCAACACCAACTTCAAAACGTAACCCTACCGCTCAGCTACTAAACATAGCTGAGCGTTTTTTTTTAATCGATTGTGGCGAAGCAACACAAATCCAATTAAGGAAGTTTAAACTAAAATTTCAGCGCATAAACCATATTTTTATTAGTCATTTACATGGCGATCATTATTTAGGATTGGTTGGCTTGATCTCCAGCATGCACCTGTTAGGGCGAACTGCAGATCTTCATCTGTTTTGTCCGGCTGAATTGCAGGAAATCATTGAAGTGCAGTTCAAGCATTCACAATCGTATATCAATTATAAAATCGTTTATCATCCGCATAATTATCTAAACAATGATTTGATATTTGAAGATGAAAGGGTGGAAGTAAGAACGCTTGTATTGAATCACCGCATCCCTTGCTGTGGATTTATTTTTAAGGAAAAACAGCTGCTTGCTACTATTTCAAAAGAAACCATACATAATCACGGCCTGTCTGTTGATCAAATTATTGAAATAAAATCGGGAGCAGATCTTGTTAAAGAATCGGGGGAGATCATTAAAAATAAGGATCTGGTGAATGCTATTCAGGCTCCCAGAAGTTATGCGTACTGTTCTGATACCTGTTATGATGAAGGGATCATTGAATATATAAAGGGTGTTAATTTACTTTATCATGAAGCCACTTTTTTGCAGGAAATGGAATCAAGAGCAAAGGAAACTTTTCATACAACAGCCTTACAGGCTGGAACGATTGCTGCAAAAGCGGATGTAAAGCAACTGATGATTGGGCATTATTCTGCCCGTTATAAAGACTTAAATCCATTGCTGGAAGAGGCTAAATCTACTTTTCAAAATTCCATATTAGCAATAGAAGGGGAGCGTATTGTTGTTAGCCACTAATTATGTTTTAGCAATATAGCCGCAGATTCGCAGATTTTTATACGCTTAATTTATTTGGGCAGATTCTTAGCTTATAAACTTTCAATTTACACAGAATCAGTCCAAATTAACACACACAGAAAATCTGCGAATCTGCGGCTGCTTTTCTAGTTTTAATATGACTCTTTCGTTAGGTTTATAAGTTCCTTTAAAAAAGTCCTCCAAAAGTTTGTATAAACCATTACAATTTGTACTTTTGATCATTATTTAAAATCAATCTAAATAAAAAAAGTGCAAAAAATCAAAATTATCATAGCTGATAGCCATTTTTTAAGTCGCAAAGGCTTAGTAATTTTGCTTGAAGAAAACACTGATTTTGTGCTCCTTTCAGAAGCTTTAAGTGCTTCTGACCTTATTAATCAATCAAAATTTTATCACCCCGATTTGATCATTATTGATTATACATCTGCTAATTTTAGCTTTGAGAATTTACATCAAATTGTAAAAAAGTATCCCAAAACACATTTGCTTGCCATTACAGATGTTCAAAGTAATATTTCTATTGCAAAGGCTTTGAATTTAGGCGTAACGAGTCATCTGTTAAAAGATTGTGAGCAGGAAGAAATTGTTGAAGCGATTTATAAAACTGCGAAAGGTGAAAATTTTATGTGCGGAAAAATTGCAAGTGCTGTTTTGATTGATAAAACATCGGTTAATGAATATACCTGTGAAGGTTTAAATATAAGTGACCGCGAAATGGAAATCATCAAACTGATTGCTGAAGGATTGTCAAATAAAGAAGTAGCTGATAAACTGTTTTTAAGTACGCATACTGTTACGACTCACCGTAAAAACATCATGAACAAACTAGGCGTCAACAATACTGCCGGATTAGTTTTGTTTGCCGTTCGCGAAAATTTAGTCTCTCCGAATCACTTCCTATTTGCGAGTAATTAATTCCTTTCTTTCTTTCCTTATTACCTTATTACCTTGTTTCCTTTTTCCCTTATTACCCTATTTCCTTATTAACCTCTTTCCCTTATTACCCTATTTCCTTATTACCCTATTTCCTTATTACCTTTTTCCCTATTAACCTCTTTCCCTTATTACCCTATTTCCTTATTAACCTCTTTCCCTTATTACCCTATTTCCTTATTACCTCTTTCCCTATTACCCTCTTTCCTTCTTACCCATTACCTTTTTCCCTTCTTACCCTATAACCTTATCACCTTTTTCCCTTATCACCTCAACTTATTTCCCTATCACCTTATTTTCTGCCTCCAAATTTTAAAATACCACTTTTTAGGTATTGTCGTTTCGTTGCTCCAAATCTACATTTGTGCCGTTATTAATAATTAATCTAAATAATTTCTTTATTTATGAAATACATACAATTGCACACAATAATCATATTAACATTATTAGCTTCCACATTGAAAGCGCAAGTATTAACCAAAGAAGATTCTTTGGCTGCTGGCTTAATCGCAAGTAAAACTGCAACAGTAATTTCTGGCTATGGAAGTGTTAAATATAAATACAACGTAAATAATAAACTTGCTGAAGCAAATGTTGATAGGGTGATCTTATTTTTAGGTCATAAATTCAATGATAAAATTTCATTTTTTTCAGAGTTGGAGATCGAGGATGCAAAAGTTGCAGGTGGAGAAGCAGGTGGTGAAGTCGCATTGGAGCAAGCTTTTATTAAGTTTAATTTAAATAAGAATATATATTTAACTACAGGTTTATTTATTCCTAGAATTGGAATTATTAATGAAAACCATCTACCAACTACTTTTAATGGTAATGACCGTCCATTTGTTGAACGCTTTATTATTCCTGCTACTTGGAGGGAGATTGGCTTAGGATTGTTCGGTTCAACAAACAAATTACCTGGATTAAATTATTCTCTTGCATTGGTTAACGGATTAAATTCTGCTGAATTTAAAAGTGGTAGAGGAATTCGTGATGGACGTTTTGAAGGGAGAGACGCAAATGCATCTGCGATGGCAGTTACCGGTTCCTTATTGTATTACATTAAAAATTTTAGGATACAGGCTTCCGCTTATTACGGCGGTAGTGCCGGTTTGAGTAAAAAAGATTCCGATACATTGAAACTTGCCAACGGGGCATTCGGAACTCCCGTATTTTTATATGAAGCCAATGTTCAATATACTAATAAAGGATTTTCCCTTAAGGGATTATTTACTTCTGTTCAAATTTCAGATTCTGAAAAAATAAACAATGCTTATGGCAATAATATTCCTGAGGTTGTGTTGGGGTATTATGGCGAAGTTGGATTTAACGTTCTTAAATTAGTTAAAAAGTCAGAAAAGAACCTTACTGTTTTTGCACGCTACGAGAATTTAGATATGAATTATAAATTATCTCAAAATGGAATTGTTGACAAAACTAAAAATAGTACTTACTTTGTAGGTGGAATCAGTTTTCAACCTATAAAAGGTGTTATCGTTAAGGCCGATTATGTCCTATTGCAGACAGGGGAGCAAAACCCTGTATTAGTTGGATTGCCGGATCCTGACTTTAAAAAAGAACAAGGTTTCTTTAGCTTAGGTGTTGGTTATAGTTTTTAATATGCAGAATAGACGGTCATTTATAAAAAAAACTTGTGCCCTATGTTTAAGTGTCGTTGGCGGGGGAGCCCTCGTTTCACAGTTAAGTTCGTGTACCCCAATGCCTGTATTTAAAGCAGTTGTTGTGAAAAATATACTCGCTGTTCCATTTACAGCATTTACTGAAGGAAATAATAGTGTAATCGTCAGAAACAGTTCTATTCCATTTGATATATTATTGGTTAAAAAGAGTAATGGAATTTACACTGCTTTAGAAATGAAGTGTTCTCATCAGGATAATCCTTTGACTGCAAATAAAACGGGATTGTTTTGCTCTTCACATGGCAGTACTTTCGATCTGGAAGGCAATGTATTGAAGGAACCTGCCTTAAAGCCAATCAAAAAGTATAAAACTGAAATTGAGAGTTCATTCGTTCATATAATTTTGTAAGCCCTGCAAAAAAAATGAACATCGAAAAAATAATTTAAGTGCCGATTGATTATTGTTTGTCGGCATTTTTTTTCATCATTTATGTATACTTTAGCAATATGATTCTAATAGCAGATAGTGGCTCCACAAAAACCGATTGGCGTTTGATTGATAACAATAAACAAATTCATCAATTCGCTACACAGGGGATAAATCCATATTTTCAAACGACATCTCAAATTTCTGAAATTTTAAAATTCGAATTGATTCCTCAGTTAAACAAAAACGATTTAAGTCTTGGACTATCAATTTATTTTTACGGAGCAGGTTGTAAGGTTGCTGACAAAAAACAAATTGTATTCGAAGCGTTACAAGAACATTTTCCTGCAGCAGTCATTGAAATCAACTCTGATCTTTTGGGAGCAGCACGTTCATTATGTGGTAAAAATCCTGGAATTGCTGCAATTTTGGGTACTGGTGCAAATACCTGTTATTACGATGGGGGAGAAATAGTTGAAAACAGAACATCCAGTGGTTTTATTTTAGGTGATGAGGGAAGTGGCGCTCATATCGGGAAAACGTTTGTTCAGGCATTTATAAATGATGAATTGCCTGAAGATCTTGCTGCACGATTTTTTGCCCGGTTCAACCTGAGTAAAGACGATATTATAGATGCTGTTTACAGAAAACCAATGCCGAATAGATTTTTAGCTTCTTTCAGTAAATTCATTTACCAGAATTTAAAAGAACAATTTATAATTGATTTGGTTGCTGGTTGTTTTGATCAGTTTTTCGACAACTATATTTGCAGGTATAAAAAACACAAAGAACTTAAATTAAGCTGCACCGGCTCGGTTGCATTTTATTATAGCAATATCCTTCGTGCTGTTGCAGCAAATAAAGGGGTAAATATTGATACTATTTCTGAAACACCTATTGCAGGATTAACATTGTATCATCTAGGAGAATAAAAAAAACGCAGAAGGAATAACTACTGCGTTTTTTTTTCTGATTGAATACAAATCTATTTCAAATTATGATATACCGTTTGGATATCATCATCTTCTTCTAATTTACCAACTAGTTTCATTACTTCTTCCACTTGCTCATCGTTTAATTCAACTGTTGAATTTGGAATACGTTCCAATTCTGAACTGATGATGTTGAATTTCTTTGATTCAAGTGCTTTTTGCATGTTTCCGAAATCTGTGAAAGCAGTATAAATTACAATTTCTTCTTCATCGCTTTCTATCTCATCTGCACCGAAGTCGATCAATTCGAACTCTAATTCTTCCAGAACTAGGTTTTCGTTCTTAATACGGAATACACCTTTTCTGTCAAATAAATAATCCAAAGATCCTGTTTTACCTAATTCTCCGCCATATTTATTAAAGTTCATTCGAACATTGGCAACCGTTCTTGTAGGATTATCTGTTGCACATTCAATTAAAATTGCCACTCCATAAGGACCTTTCCCTTCATAAACAACCTCTTCTAAATTTGAAGAATCTTTTGATGTTGCACGTTTAATAGCCGCGTCAATGTTTACTTTCGGCATATTCAAGCCTTTCGCATTCTGGATCGCCACGCGTAAACGTGAGTTACCAGCTGGATCACCACCTCCTAATTTGATCGCTATTGCAATCTCTTTTCCAATACGTGTAAAGCCTTTCGCCATTTTATCATAGCGGGCAAACATTTTATACTTACGCTTTTCAAATACTCGTCCCATATTCCTTTATTATAAATGATTTTAGTTGTGTAAATTTAAAAAAATATAAATAAATAGTAATTAAATATTAATGCTGAATGACTAATTTTTGTGTCGAGATTGAATTTTTAGTTTTTAAAGTCAGGTAATACAAGCCATTCGTAAGATCTTTCGTGTTGATAGAAAAATTATTGAGAGCTGTTTGGAAATGTTCTACTTCTTTTCCTAATACATCAACAATAATGATTTCCGCTTGATCTTGCCACCATGAAGTATTTATATTAATATGAATACTATTATTCGCTGGATTTGGAAATAAAACAAACGAATTGTTGAGGAACGAATTTTGATCCTGAACACTTGTTATAAAAATGGATTCTGACCCCGTAAATCCGGATAATCCCATTGAGTCGGTTTTAATCAGGTAAATATCTTCCAAACCATTGTTGAAACCTTTCGTTGTACCACATAAAATGAAACATTTATCTGCAGTAGCTTCAACAGAGAATCCCTGATCTTTTGTAATTGTTCCAAAAGTTGTGGAGTTGAAAAAGGTCCAATCGTTTTTTATTATTGTAAAATACATATCACCATTTACTGTTCCCCAATTTTTTGTAAGGCCTACCATTGCTATTTTTCCGTCTGCTCCCTCCGTTATAGAAGTGGCATTATCAAAACCGGTATTACCAATCGTAAATATGTTTTGAAATATTCCTGTGGCTGATAATTTTATGAGAACTGCATCTGCATTACCAGCACCAAAACTATATGTTTCACCACCTGCAATAAATTCACCTGTATTACTTTCTAAAATGTCATTTCCAATATCTGCTTGTAATCCACCCAATTTGTATGTCCAAGTTGTATCGCCATTTGCAAATGTTTTTATTGTATAAAAATCACCAAGCGTGTCTCCCATACTTTTAGTTACTCCCGTTAAAATAAATCCGCCATCACTTGTTTGAATCACAGATTTTGCAATATCTTCTTTTGTTCCACCGTATGTTTTTGTCCATAAAGTGTCACCCGTTGAATTGGTCCGGATCAAATAATAATCCTGATCTCCTTTTCCATAACTATACGTAGAACCACAAAGGATATAACCACCATCTGAAGTTTGCTCTACACAATTTCCAAAATCCCAATCTGTTCCTCCATAGGTTTTTGTCCATTGTGTGTTAAAAGAAGAATCCATCTTTACCAGATACATATCATATCCTCCGGCTCCGTAACTGTTTGTATAGCCAAGTAAAACATATCCACTGTCGCTTGTTTGTCTGATACACATTCCCTGATCGATATTTATTCCGCCAATTGTTTTATCACCCCAAGGAACGCCCATAGAATCTGTTTTCACAACATACATATCAGTGTTGCCACTTCCGAATGAACTTGATGAGCCACCAATAATATATCCTTTATCAAAAGTTTGTTTACATGAATAGCCATAATCATACCCATTGTTACCAATCACTTTTCTGAATTTTATTGGAGATTGCGCATGCATAACGAATTGAAAACAAAAACAAAAAAGAAAAGTAAAAACAAATGGTAGTCTTTTCATCTGAATACGTTTATAAAAATTATAAGATTGCACGTCTGATTGTTATCAAATCGTTCATTAATTTTTCGAAATGATCAAGGTGAAGCATATTTGCTCCATCTGATTTTGCTTTAGCTGGATTAGGGTGTGTTTCTAAAAAAATTCCATCTACACCAACCGCAATTGCGGCTTTCGCTATTGTTCCTATTAAATCAGGTCTGCCTCCAGTTACGCCACTTGTTTGATTCGGCTGTTGTAATGAATGGGTGATGTCCATGACAACAGGAACATTGTTTTTTTGCATTTCGGGTATACCTCTGAAATCAACAACAAGATCTTGATAGCCTAAAAAAGTTCCCCGCTCGGTAAGCATGATGTTTGTATTTCCTGATTCTCTTACTTTATCGACTGCAAATTTCATTGATTCGGCAGAAAGGAATTGCCCTTTTTTTATATTAACATGTTTCCCTGTTTTTGCTGCAGCAACAAGAAGATCTGTTTGTCTGCATAAGAATGCAGGAATCTGTAGAATATCAACAAACGCTGCCGCCATTGTTGCATCTTCATGAGTATGAATATCAGTAAGTGTAGGAAGGTTATACTGTTTTCCAACTTTTGCGATGATCTCCAACCCTTTTTCATCTCCAATTCCAGTAAACGAATCTAGGCGTGAACGGTTCGCCTTTTTGAACGATGCTTTGAAAATGTATGGAATACCAAGTTTGTCGGTAACTGATTTTACTTTTTCTGCTATTTCAAAACAAATTTCTTCGTTTTCAACAGCACAAGGGCCTGCAATTAAGAAAAAGTTATTTGTTTCTAAATGTTTTAAATTCGGAATATTGTTTAACGACATAATATTTATTTGAAATTTTTAATAAGTGAAATGTATGCTGATTGACCTAATGCTTTTTTAGGAGCGATAAAACCCTCTAGATTATTGCTTCCCGCATAGATAATGACACCTTTTCCTAAATTGGCAAATACACCTATGCCATAGCTAAATTTCCCGTAGCCGCCATATCCAAAGGTTGTGGAAATAGAAAGTTGGTGATTGAAAATGAAATTCCCTTTGATGTAACCAAGCAAATGATAATTGCCATTAAATACATATCGAATTCCTTCAGTAACTTCAACGTGCTTGTTGAATTTTGTTTCGTAAGTGATGTTAAGAACTGTTGGAAGTGTCACCGAAATGGATTTTTTTTTGAATGGTGCTATTGAATTGACAATGCTATCTTGCGAAGCATTTGCGAAGGTTGAATCCTGAAGTTCATAAATACTGTTTACATGAAATCCAGTATAATGAAAAAGTGAATCCTGATTTAAATACAGTGAATTGTTATTGAATTTTATCGAACCAATATCAGCAACAGAAATAATTAATTTAGAATTCTCGAAACGAGTTTTAAAAGGCGCCTCAAAATAAATATCAAAACTGGCACCTATTCCATTGAATGCACCTATTCCTTTGTTTGCTGTATCGGATTGTGCAACCTGCATTTCTGTATTGAAGTCAATATATTGACCGTCTTCGCTAGTATACATTTCAGCTTTTTTAGCAAAAATAGAAGAATACTGTTCGCCTTTTAAAATTGATACGGCTATACCCCAGCGCGCTGCACTGTCATATTTGGAAGAAAATAAGCCAATCTGAAGTTGTTGATAACGAAGGTAGTTTAAATTAAAATCGTTGAAATTTGCTGTTTTTCCTGCATAAGGAGCATTTCCATAAAAGGCTACTTTGTATAAATCTTTTGAAAAGCGAGCATCAAAATGAGCTCTGTCGCGCAAACTGAAAAATAAACTGATATTCTTTTTGTGAAAGATAGAATCGAGTTTGATTCCCACATAAACTCCATAGTTCAAATCAGCACCAATGGTATTCATTTTTTCGGTTCGCTTCAAAACATCATTTTTTAATGCGGCGTCAATATAACCGCCTTTATAAAATTTAGAAACAAATTGTGTGGTGAAAGCATTTGAGTTTATGCCATACTCGCCAACCAGCCCGATTCGGGTTCTTGCTGTTTCTGGAAATTCATCAGAAAAGATGGCCGCTATCTGCGCTTCTGAATTGAACTGATTTATTAGAATGAAAAGTAAAAATAGTATCTTCTTCAAAACGTTATTTTTAATGGAGTTGGATCGTATAATTAAAATCCCCGACTAGTTTAATGTCTATTGAATATTCACTGTAAATCTTTATATATTGCGGTTGTGAACTTGTGTTGAATTTTACTTTCATTACCACCTTCTTTGTGTCGTATAGTAAATTCATTTTTTCAGCACTTATAGGAACCGAAATTTTTGTCATTTTTTTGCCTATTACCCTTAAGCTTGAATTAATTGGAGCTTCTACAATCGTATTGGCATAACCGAAGATTGAATCTCTAACGGTGTTGTTCTCGTTCAGTAAATACAACTGTAGTTTTGCATCGAAAGGAAAACCGTTATTTGCAAAAAGCGCAATGGTTCCATCATGAATATTTTGAGTGCCATCTGACTGAGAAATATTAAAGTCTAAGGTATCGGCTAAGGTCAAATTATTGGCAACGATAGAAAGCGGAATTTCCATGTTCAATTTGGCTTTTAAAAGTCTGTCGTAATAAATAAAATCATTTGAGCCTGAAATATTACCTAGGGGATTTGTAATCACTTGCATGGAATAACCAAATTTGTCGGGCAAGTTTTCGATCATTGGTTTAATATTAGAATTACTTGTATTTAAAGGAAAGTTCGCATAGGTTGGATAAATGATTCCTGCACTTTCGGATGCACGATTGATATTGATTGGACTACCGATAAGCGTATTTGATAAATTAATTGATGTTCCTGTACGGGAATTGATAGAGGTAATGTTGTTTATGTATAAACGAGCATCAAGACCAATTGGATTCTCGATGCTAAAGTTAAAGTCAACATCTTCTAATAGGATGGTTCCATCTACAATTCTATCGAAAAGTGTAAACGCACTTTCGCTTGAACCGGTGTTGTAAGTATTATTTCCGAAATACCCTTTAGCATAAAAGGGGACCAAATCGTAAAAAGTATTATCAATTATTAAACTGTCTGAAGGTGTTACTAAAACAGTATCTGCAGCGGTTGCACTTATTTTACCTGCCAAAGAAGTATAGATTGTATTGATCTGTGTTCCGGAAGGTCCTGTTAGATTGATTGTGAAGCCTGACAAATCGAATGTTTGATTATAAACACCTGGATTGGAACCAACGCGAGCGGGAACAGTAAATGGTTTTGAAAATGGATTTCCTAAAGCATCAGTTGCACAAGGAATTGAATAAACAAACTCAGTTACTTCTCGTATTTTACTTTTCACTTTAAAAGTAACAAATCCTGATTTTATAATAACCTTTTTCAATTCAATACCTGGTAAAGAGTAGGTAGTAGAAGAAGAAGACGGAAATGGAAGAGTATATCCTGGCGTTAACCCACTTCCTATTGTAAAAGGAACAGCGTAGCCACTGTGAATAGTGGTGTCGGCAATATTAAATAAAGTGTCCATATTTATCTTATACAGTTCATTGCTGAAAACAATTTTCATCGAACTATCAGCATTTGTTTGTAGAATTGAGTCGGGAAGAATATTGTTTATAGTCATCGAAGCATCAATTAGGGGAGCAAGTAATTGCGTGTCCCAGGAGGGGTGCTCCATTTCTTTTCTGCAAGATGAAAAAAAAAGGGAAGCAGCCAATAAAATTAAAAAGTTTTCTTTTCTTATATTTATTGCCATTTCAAATGATTTTACGTTGTTAAAAATACTAAAAAAAGCGCTTTGGCACTAAAAAAAGCAGCCCAATAAAAAATTAAATTCACGCACACCATTTCGATTCATAATAAAATAGAATATATTTGCATTGTTTCATGGAAGGTAAATTATGTTTACAAAACGATTTAATATTTCTTGGATTGGTTCATCGCTTATGATGTTTGCTTTATCATACATTTGGCATGGCTTGTTTTTAACTGATTTTTCACGCTTATCTTACCCCAAAGAATTATTTCTTGTATTCGCATCCTTCGTATATCTTATTATTGGATTTATAATAGCCAAAGCCTTTGATGTGAAGATACTTGAGAATCGTTTCAAACGCAAACCAATTATAAAAGGTGCTGTTACAGGAGCTGCAATAGGATTTACCTTATTCATCATCTCTACTGTTGTTGGAGTTTCATTTAGCACAGGTTCTAAATTAGAAAATTTATTACTTGATGTGTGCTGGCAAGTAATTGAACAGTCTTTTGGTGGAATTACAGTTGGAATTGCACATTTCTTTATATTCGATCCGACTTCAATTATTGAAGACTAATAATCGTATTTCTTTCCCCAAAGTTTTTTCAGATACTCTTTTAATTCATTTTCTCGGGCATTGTTTCCCGGATCATAAAATTTAGTTCCGACTAATCCTTCCGGAAGATATTCTTGTGCAGAAAAATTGTTTTTGAAGCCATGTGAATACTCGTAATTTTCACCATAGCCAATCTCTTTCATTAATTTGGTAGGTGCGTTTCTCAAATGAAGCGGCACAGGAAGGTCACCGCTATTTCTAACCATTTCTGATGCAGCATTTATAGCCATATAAGCGGCATTGCTTTTTGCTGATGATGCCAAATAGGTTACCGTTTGAGATAAAATAATTCTCGATTCAGGATAGCCGATCACATTCACTGCTTGAAAACAATTGTTTGCTATTACTAATGCAGTTGGATTCGCATTTCCAATATCTTCTGAAGCAAGTATTAATAATCTTCTTGCAATAAAGGAAGGATCTTCACCTCCTTCAATCATTCTTGCTAACCAATATACTGCAGCATTCGGGTCGCTTCCTCTTATTGATTTGATAAATGCTGAAATGATATCGTAATGGTTTTCTCCGGATTTATCGTAAACAGAAATGTTTTGTTGAACAATGTTGTTTACCTTTTCATTTGTAATTTCAATCGTTTCACCGCCAATAGCATTCACGACCAATTCGAAAACATTTAATAATTTCCGTCCGTCACCTCCCGAAAGTCTAAGAAGTGCTTCATTTTCCTCAATGATGATTTTTTTTGTTTTCAGAAAAACATCTGTTTTCATTGCCAGCTCAAGCATTTCCAAAAGATCGTCTTTGTCAAGGTGCTTCAGGATATAAACCTGACAACGTGATAAAAGGGCTGAAATAACTTCAAAAGAAGGATTTTCTGTTGTTGCACCTATCAGTGTAACGGTTCCTTTTTCAACTGCTCCAAGCAATGAATCTTGTTGTGATTTACTGAAGCGATGGATTTCATCAATGAATAATATGGGATTACTCTGATTGAATAAACCATTCGATTTCGACTTTTCAATTACTTCACGAATATCTTTCACCCCTGAATTGATCGCGCTTAATGCATGAAATGGGCGCTTTAGCTGATGAGCTATAATGTTTGCCAGTGTTGTTTTTCCAACTCCCGGAGGTCCCCATAAAATTATGGAGGGCAAAAGATTGGATTTGATCGCGTTTCTTAAAATAGCTCCCTCGCCTACAATGTGCTTTTGGCCAATGTAGTTATCCAGACTTGTCGGACGCATTCGTTCTGCGAGAGGAGTGGCGTTCATTATTCTTTCATACCGTTTTTGATCCAACATTCAATTTTATCGATCGATTCCTGATCTAGTTTTTCTGATCTTGCTGGCATTTTGGGAAAACCGGAAGCATGTTTAATTGTTCCTAGAAGTTCTCCTTTTTGAGCGGCTTTTTTTACATCAGCAAATACGGTAAAGTCAAATCCGCCTGCGCCACCATTACTGTGACAATTATTGCAATTCACTTCCAGAATGGGTTTTATGGATGCATACGTCATTCCTGAAATGGAACAATCAACAGGAGTTTTAATCACCGGTGTTTCTGTTTTTGAAACTTCTTTTGAACTTTTACAAGCGGCACTTGTAATGGCAACCGTAGCTGCCAAAAAGAATATTTTTTTCATGTTATTGATTTTTATATTAAAAATTATTTTCCTGCGGGACGTTTGTGTTTCCATCTTTTATGGCTCCAAAGCCAATGTTGAGGTGTAGCAATGATATCTTTTTCTAGCATTCGGGTTACCATCTCTGTTATTTCACCCGGTTGTGTTTCAATTGGCTTATCAACTGTTTCAAAAAATTCAAAACTATAAAAACCTCTTTTTTCTTTTTTGATAAGACCGTACAATACTGGTTGATTGTATTCTTTTGCAAACTTTTCTGTTCCGAATAATACTCCGGTATCCTGATTAAGGAAAGTCATCCAATGACAATTATTCGCATTCGAAGGTGATTGATCGATGGCAAATATAGTTGCTGTTAGATTATTTTTTTCCTCTTCATAAACTTGCTTAACAATCTTTGTAGAAATCATATACAAACCATATTTGCTTCTGGTGTTTCGCATTTTGGTATCAAAATACTTGTTCGATAATGGTTTATAGATACCAATTGTTTTATGTTTTATTAAAGCATCAATCGCTACTGCAAATATCTCCCAATTCGAAAGATGACCTCCAGCGATGATTACACTTCTTTTTTCTTCAAAATATTTATTGATCAATTCTGGATTTTTGCAGACCACTCTTTTTAACACTTCCTTTTCAGAAATGGTAAAGGTTTTGATGCTTTCCAAAATAAGATCGCAAAAGTGACTGTAAAATTTATCGCAGATCTCCTGATGCTCTTTCGCTGTTTTTTCAGGAAAAGATCGCTGAATATTGCTTATAACAACCTTTTTCCTGTACCCGATCACTTTGTATAAAATAAGGTACACAAAGCTTGATAATCCATACAAGAAAGGAAAAGGAAGCCTCGAAATAGGAATGATGATGCAATAATATAATAGACGACTTTGTATATTCATTAGAAAAACTTTTAAAAAACAAAGATAAAGTATAGTTTTACACCACCATATTTAATTTTTGGCAAAATAATTGCATGTGGCTAAATAGTTCAGATAAATTTAAAATTTAAACGTATTAATACTTCAGCAATGATAAATAGCAAGTCACTTTTAACTACTTTCTTTTCTTTGATTTTTTTCCTTTTACTTTCAATAAATACATTTGGACAGAAAAAAGCGAAGCCTGGTGAGAAAAATAAATTTTTAGAAAACAAAAAATACAATGTTCAGTTTTACGAATTAAAATCAACAGGAAGAGGTAAGGCCGTTCCAAGTTTGTTCCTGATCAAATCTGGAAAGGTGGAAGCTGATCTTATGTATGAAAAATTGACATTGCCTCCTGTAGCCTTTATTGTTACTCTTGATTCAACCTACACAGAGGATGAAGTAGAAATGCATATGGTTGCTTTTGAAGCAAATTACTCTGAAGATAAAAACGACTATAAATGGGAAGCTACAGTAATAAATTACGACATTGAAGGTACGATCGTGCAGATGAAGTCGGGAGTTGAAAAGAAAAAATACGAGTTTTCAGGTAGCGAAAAAACAAAGAAATAAGGATTTTTTTTAAGACTATACTTATCAAAAGATACTGATCGTGAAACTATTTTAAACGTCTGTTTGTTTCTCTTTCGGTATCTTTCTTTTTAATATCCGCCCGTTTATCAAACAACTTCTTACCTTTTGCAAGCGCGATTTCAACCTTTGCAAACCCTTTTTCATTTATAAATAAGCGGAGGGGAACCACTGTTAATCCCTGATCCTTTAGTTTACCTTGCAATTTATTCAATTCTTGTCTGTTTAACAGCAGTTTTCTATCCCGTTTTTCAGGAACATTATTATAAGTGCCATTGAAATATGGCGAAACATTCATATTTCGAATGAACAATTCATTGCGTTGAAAAACACAAAATGCATCGCTAATATTTGCTTTTCCTTCTCTGATTGATTTGATCTCGGTTCCGGAAAGCTGTATCCCAGCAAGATATTTGTCAATAAAGGCATACTCAAAGGAAGCCTGCCTGTTTTTTATATTGATATTGTTTTCTGTAATCATTGTGTAGCAAAGGTAATAAAAAGCACTGGCTTACTTCACAATTAATACTGGTACTTTAACATTGTGTCTTACTTCGTCAAGAGTCGTTCCGAATAGAAAATCTTTGAATGCTCTGTGTCCGTGAGCACCCATTACCAATAGATCACAATCACAGTTGTTTACAATCTCGGGGATACTTTTCTTCGCATTGCCGAAGCCGAGTTTCGTTTGAACTGAATATCCTTTTTCTGTCAGATCAGATCTGTATTTTTCTAAATTGGATTTGTCCGATACCGTTTCCAGATCATCGATTTCGTGTCCCATCATTCGCGCACCGGCTGTTTCAACGATATGAATTAAAATGTATTCCGCATTTTTACCACCTTGTGAAAATGCATTGCTGATTGCTTTACTATCACTTAAACTGAAATCAACGGTTATTGCAATGCGTTTATATTTGTTTGTATCCGTAATGTTCAGATCAGAAGGTAAATCATCTGGAGCATGACTTGCTTTTTGCTTCACATTTTTGATAATAGGAGCTATGATAATATAAATTAACAAGAATCCAGCTGCTATTACCATCGGAACAATTGTTAAATAATAAACCATCGGATTTCTAGAATTACTGATCCAATTTGTGATTGTTTCGACTACTAATTTTGCGTTTAAAATAACAATGATTCCTGCTATGAACCATGCCAAAATTTTCACCCATAATTTATTTGCAAACACTCCCATTTGCTTTTTATTGCTTGTTAAATGTATCAATGGAATTACCGCAAATCCTAATTGCAAACTTAATATCACCTGACTCAATATTAATAATTCTCCTGTGGCATCTTCGCCTAAAAAGTAGATGACCAAAAATGCAGGAATGATTGCAATGAAGCGGGTGATTAGTCGTCTAAGCCAAGGCTGAATTCTTAAATTCAAATAACCTTCCATCACAATTTGCCCCGATAAAGTACCTGTTAACGTAGAGCTTTGTCCTGCTGCGATTAATGCAATTGCAAATAATGTAGGAGCGGTACTTCCTAAAATATTGCTTAATAACCGATGTGCATCTTGTATTTCTGATACTTCATTATGTCCGGTTGTATAAAAGGCTGCGGCTGCAAGTATTAAAATAGCTGCATTTACAAACAAAGCCATATTCAAAGCGATGAATGTATCAATGAAATTAAATTTTATAGCTTCTTTTATTCCTGCTAGTGATCGGTTGATTTTACGTGTTTGCACCAAAGAAGAATGGAGGTATAAATTGTGTGGCATTACTGTAGCACCTATTATACCTATGGCAATATATAAAGCTGAATTGCTGGGCATGGAAGGTATAAATCCTTTTACCATCTCCATGCCGTCAGGTTTAGCGAAGATCAGTTCGGCAATAAATGCAACTCCGATCGTTGTTACTAAGGCTAATATAAATGCTTCCATTTTTCGCATGCCGTAACGTTGCAATACCAATAACAAAATGGTATCGGCCACACTGATCGAAACACCGGCAAGAAGTGGCAGGTTGAAAAGCAATTGCAAACCGATGGCCATTCCAATTACTTCTGCAAGGTCACATGCTGCAATAGCTATTTCTGCTAAAAGCCAATTGAAAAAATTGATGGCCCGCGGATATGCCTGACGGGATGCCTGCGCCAGATCTAATCCTCTGACCAATCCTAATTTTGCACTCAGGCTCTGCAAGAGGAGAGCCATTAAGTTGCTCATTAATAAAACCCAAAGTAATTTGTAACCAAACTGACTTCCACCTGCGATATCAGTTGCCCAGTTGCCTGGATCCATATAGCCAACACTAACAAGGTATGCCGGACCAAGGAAAGCAAATAGCTTTTTCCAGAATCCTGATTTGTTTATTGTATCAACACTTGAATGCACTTCCGAAAGCGATTTTTCTGATTGCTTGCTCATCGTTATCTGGTAATTGCTAATATATTTTTTGCGACTTCATTACTGATGAAAAGGGTGTTTTTTTTATTGATTGTAATTTTTAATGATTTATCAAATTCAATTACTTCCTTTATTCTAATTTCATTCCCTAATGCTAAACCGGATTTATCTAAATATTGAAGGAATACCGCTGAATGATCTACAACACCGGTCATAATTAATGCATCGTTTTTTTTGTAGTGTGATACTGAGTTTGATTTTTGTTGTTGAATTTTTCCATTTGCATCTGGAATTGGATCACCATGGGGATCGAATTTTGGATAATTTAAAAATTTATCGATTTGAGAAATTAGTTTTTCTGAATTAATGTGTTCTAATTGCTCTGCAACATCATGCACCTCATCCCATTTAAAATCAAGCTTTTCTAATAAGAACATTTCCCATAACCGATGTTTTCGTATAACACTTAATGCCACTTTTTCACCTTTCGTAGTAAGATAAACACCTTGGTATTTTTGATAGTTGATGAGCTTTTTATTCGCTAGCTTCTTTAACATATCTGTTACGCTAGCTGCTTTTGTATTCATCTTTTCAGCAATAGAATTTGTGGAAACAGGATTGCTGCTGTGTTCGACTAACTTGTAAATAGCTTTCAAATAATTTTCTGCCGTGAATGAATTCATACCTAAATATTTTATATAAATGTAATAAATAATTTAGATAGGTCTAAAAATAGTTTGTTTTTTTGCGAATAAATAAAATTGTTCGTATTATTGAAGGGACAGTTTTTTTTGAATGAAATTATAATGTTAAAACACTTAAAAAGATAGGTGTTTTTAATGCGTGTGAGAGTGGTTATAATTTTGATTGTTTTACAGCCTAAAAATTTTTTATTTTTAAACAGTTTAATCGGTGTGCCGTATGACTTATATAAGGAAGCTATATTTATTGCAGAAACAGTTTTCCAAAGTTTTAGTTGATTTTAAAGAGCGAAAAAAGTATAGACTCTCTTCACTGTCTTTTTGCTATCATAGTCGGTTAATTTTACTTCAATTGTTTTATCAGAAATAGTTCCTTTATATGTTTGTTCTCCTGTCATTCCTTTTACTTCGAACTTGATCTCGCATTTTTTTATTTTATAGGTTCCTTTTAAAACCATGTCTTTATTTTCTTTGTGAAACCAACTGAAAACATCCATGTAATCGTTTATGGAAGTAGATGCTAATACTGAACCATCAGCATAAAAACGAAGTATAGCAGAGTTTTCATTATCTAATCGAAAAGCATAAATGCCATTGAAATTAACAGCACAAGTAATTGTCTCTTTTTTAATTGAAAAAGAGTATGAAAAGAGAATAAAAATAAATAAGGCGGCTGTTTTTTTCATTATATAAATGTATATAAAAGAAAACAGTCCTGTTTGATTTCAGGACTGTTTTAAAATGATTTTTTTCTATCGTAAGATTTGTATATTCCCTTTATATGTAAATGTTTCATTTTTGAAATTTCCTTCAATGATATAGAAATAAACCCCATCGGACATATTTTTTCCTTTTTTATTTTTTCCGTCCCACTTAAAATGAAAGTCGTCAGAAACGAATAATAATTCGCCCCACCTTTCGTATATTTTTATCTGAAATTTATCAAAGCAATCGTTAATATTATCGGCATTTACTTTAAAATAATCATTATTATTATCATTATTAGGTGTGAAAACATTTGGGAGTATCTTATCCAATTTCCCTTCTATTGGAGAAAGAACTGTTATGTTTACAACACTTGTTACAACATTTGTTCCATAGCAGGAGTAGTCTCTGGCGTAAAATGTAGCTGTATATGCTCCTTCCCTTATGTGAGCGCAATTAGACTGAAAGCACAGCGAAGACTGAACATTAGCAATTGCGCTATCATTTGTAAAAGTAGTATATACTTGAGTTGATGGGTTTGATAATAGCTCAGAAGAAATGCTTAATCCAACCCAATCTGAATTGATATCTGTTGCTTCAACCGGAATACAAATTGAATCTCCTGCCACAATTGTATAAGAAGTAATTGTAGGTTGAATAAATACTGGTGCCTGGTTTGTGTTACAACTGATTACCTGATATTGTATATCTCGTCTTACTTCTCCTATTTTTATTCCAGATCTGTATTCCTCTACAACTACAGCGAAAACAAATGTTCCTAAGGTTGAAGGAGTGGTTGTAAGAATTCCGGTAGTGGGACTGATTGAAATAGGAGGGGTTCCTCCAATCATATCCGTTGGGCCATAAGGCAATTGCCAAGTAATGCTCGAGTATGGTCCAGGAGTTGGAGTTGGTATTGGAGTTACTGCTGATGCATTTCCATTTAAAGGAGTAATTAAAAAATAAGCTAAAGAATCACCATCGTTATCAATGGCTGAAAAATTTTGAATATTTGGCTGTCCGTTGCATAAATATGCATTTGGATAGGAGCCAAAAACTGGACTAGAATTCAGAATTAAGGGGTCAGGAAACTCTACATAGAAAACCATACCTGCATCCCCGGGAAGGACTATGTTTTGAATAATATTGTTTCTACAACAACGTTGCCAGCTAAGATAATATCCGTTAGGATTGTTGGGGAGATTTATTGTATCTCTGTATATGCCTTCTTCAACACATAAACCTACTGGAGTGAAGCAAGAATCACCCAAAACTAAAACCTCTGTCGATATTAGGGGTAATGTGAATTGAAAGGTTTCTGCGTTTGTTTGTTGATCATAAACACCTAAATTAATTGGATTGTCGAATGCTGCAGTTCCAAGACTGCAATCTCTGTAAAAGCGAAGTGTTACTTCATAGTTATTGCCTCCCACAGATTTTAATGTGATATCACCTCCAACTATATGTGTAGCTTGTATTTGAAAATGAACAACAAAAAGTATTAAAAAAGGGGTAATTTTTTTCATCGATTTTTTTTAACAAATATAATCAAATATGCTTCGTTGCTTTTTTTATTCATCTCTTTTAATAAATTGAATAACTTTAAAAAAACTGAAAGGCTTCTTTAGATAGTAACATAGCGAGTATGTTCTAAACACCCCCCTGGGGGAGCTGAGCAGATACCTTGTTCCGGAATTATCAAAAGTGATCAAGAGATCACTTCACAACAAAACTTTTCACACCGCTGATCTTCTCGTTTTTAATTCTCGCAAAATACATTCCGGCTGGCAGAGAAAGATTTTGCTGATATGTTGTTTTACCTTTTAATGCAGCTTTATAAACCAACTTACCAGTAATATCAATTATTTCAAGATCAATACGCTCGTCTGCCAAGGAAATGTCTGAAAACCGAATCGTAAACGAACCGTCATTAACAGAAGGGAATAATTCAATTCCGATGGATACAGAGGTAACATCTGTGATGCCAACCATTGTAGAAAGATTTGTTTCCCAAATACCTCTTCCGAAAGTGGAAACATAAATCTTATCCAATACCTGATTGAACTCGATATCGGTGGTGATCACATTGGGTAAACCGACACTCTGACTGATCCAAGTACTGCTTGTTTCATCAAGCACATAAATCCCAAGATCTGTAGCGATCATTTTTTTGTTTGTTCCCGGAACCGTTTTAATACAATTAACGGGGATGTTCGGCAGGTTATAGGATATATTTTGCCAGGTATTTCCACCGTTGATTGTTTTGTAAACTTTTTCTCCGGCAACAAATCCCGACAAGGTTACAAAAGCAGTATTCGCATCGGTCTGGCTCACATCTGTGCTTGTAAAATACAATGTATCGGGTAAACCTGCAGTTATATCTGCCCAGCTGCTACCACCATCTGAAGTAATATACATTCCAGAAGGTGAGCCGAATTCAAAACGGATTCTTCTTGCAGCATACAAAACATTACTATTTGAATTCGCTACTGCCAATGCACTCAATTCATTGTCGTTAATACCGTTTGATGGTAGCGCGTTTAAAGCAGTCCAAGTATATCCGCCATCGGTTGATTTTGTTACATTCACAAATCCAGCATAGAGTGTTCCAGGAGTATTGTAATCAGCAACAATAGGGGAGACCCATTCGCCATTTTCGCTGTTCACATTCACATTCGCGCCAACATCCGAAGTGCCTCCATCGTTTGAAACATAAAAATTTCCATACTGGCTGGATCCGATAATTACATTATCATCAACAGGATCTAAATAATTATCCATTCCATCACCACCAAAGATGGTATTCCATGATGAACCATCGTAATAAAATGTGGCATTATCCTGCGCACCAGCGGAAAGCCGCCCTGTAGCATTTTTTGAACTGGATAAACGATAAAAAGAAGTGATGTTCATTCCATTGCTGATATTTGTCCACGTGGTTGGCCAAGGAGAACCTCCCGTTGCTGAAGCCCATGGCTGAGAAGTGATCGCATCTGTTTTATACAAACCACCATCGCTGCAAACAAATATATCAGATGTCAAGGGATTGGTTTCAATAAAATGAATGTCGCCATGCAATGTTGCTCCGTAAAATAAGGTCCAGTGACTGGCAGGTTCAAAGGAATTTGCACCATCGGTGGAAGCCCATACATTTATACCACCAACATAAACCATGTTTTTATTTGTCGGGTTTACTGAAAATCCAAGATCATAGGTTCCCTGTCCACCCGAATTAAATCCGTCATTATACTCGAGCATATTCACACCCGGGTCGATAAAAGTCCAGGTTGCACCCGAATTTATTGATTTGTAAATTCCCGCTGATCCTTCATCCACACCAACTGTCATGGCATAAATTACGGTATTGTCGGAAGGAGCAATCGCCAGTTTTATCCGTTGAATAACCCCTGTTCCCGGAATACCGGTTGGCAGCATCACCCAGCTTGCACCAAAATTTGTTGATTTATAAACAGCAGCAAACCCTTTTCCGGAACCTGCTAACCAGCCCGATGTTGCATAAATGATATTCGGATTTACAGGATCCTGCACGAGATCCCAGCACAATGAATCTAGCACCTGCGTCCAGGTTGCACCGGCATTTGCAGAAGTATACATGCCGCTCACACCGCAGGCAACCAAACTATTACTGTTACTCGGGTTGATCAATACTTTTCTGATGAGGGAAGCATCGCCATCTGTTAACTGAAAACTCAAGCCGGTTGGCGACCACGTTAAGCCGCCATCGGTGGTTTTATAAACGCCCAAACCATAATGTGTATTTCTTTTTCTGCCATCAATGTTTAAAGCAACATCGATGTATTCGAAATCACAAACAGAAATATACATGGTATTTGTGTTGGCAGGATCAATCACAATATCACTTATTCGGGTGATTGGTAGATTATCTGTTAATGGAGTCCATGTCAAACCATCGTTTGTTGTTTTCCATAATCCACCTTGAGCTACACCCACATAATAGGTAGTAGCAATTGTCGGATGAAAAGCAATGCAGTTTATGCGACCCATTCCGTTTTCCATATACCCAGTTAGATTACCCGGTAAGTTGTATGGTCCAAATGGAGACCACGTTCCTGATGCAAATGCAGAAGAAGGTGGCGATGCTATTTTGTTGTTCGCATGATTTACAGCTTCATTTATAAAGATAGCAGGGTCTGCGAGTTCTCCACGTCCATCGGTTTTATACTGCATATCATTTTCCCAACGCTTATAATATTTCCAATGTTTCGTTTTTGTCAAGTCATGTGTCTTTTTAAAAGCGGAGAACTGACGTTGCATTTCTACAAAGGTCATTAGCTTTCCTGTTTCCTTACGGATAAATTGCTGCGCGGTTGCTACAGAATAGCTGATCAGCAAAACGATAAGCGATAAGCTGTATTTATTGATTTTCATTGATCTGTATTTTTAATGTAACGTTGTGTAAATGTATGAAATTAAGAGTAGCAGAACAATGATATATTTAAAATCTGACAGGGAGCAGCTGCAACAGCCAAACTGCTGGGAATGCATTCTCAATAATTCAAGTATCTTTGCAGTTCATTTAACAAAAAAAAATTGGCAACATTCTCCGAACTTGGCGTATCAGAAGCATTAATCAAAGGTCTGATTGAAAATAATATTTTTGACCCGACAGAAATTCAAACAAAATCGATCCCGTTTTTATTAAAAGAAGGATTTGATTTTATCGGGCAGGCGCAGACAGGTACAGGAAAAACAATGGCTTTCGGCTTGCCTTTATTACAAAAAATTGATACAAGCAGTTCATCTGTTCAGGCATTGGTATTATGTCCGACACGTGAATTAGGACAACAGATCGCGAAACAATTGTTCCGTGTTGCCCGATACAATCCCAACCGCATATTTGTAGAATCTGTTTATGGTGGCGAACCCATCGAAATTCAAATCAGAAATCTGAGTCGTCCTACACATATAGTAGTAGCAACTCCCGGACGATTGATTGATTTATTAGAGCGGAAAGCCCTCAGTTTAAAGGATGTAAAAACAATTGTGCTGGATGAGGCTGACGAAATGCTGAGCATGGGTTTTAAAGCAAGCATTGATACAATATTGGAACAAACAAACGGACAACGGTTTACCTGGTTGTTTTCCGCCACCATTCCCGACTCCTTAAAAGAGATCATTCGTTCTTATATGGATGAAGATTCTTTTAAAGTAGAAGTGGATGTAAAAAATATTGTCAACCGTGATATCGAACACCAATATGTTCAATGTATAGACACGAAAGACAAGTTAAATACCTTGCTTGAATTTTTAAGAACGCAAGGCAAAGGAAGAGGAATTGTATTTTGTAAGACAAAAGACGGCACCCAATCGTTGGCCAAACAACTGATCGCACGCAACCATTCCGCAGAAGCAATTCATGGTGATTTGCAACAACGTGACCGTGAAAAAGTAATGCGCGCTTTTAAAAATGAGAAGCTTCAGATACTTGTCGCAACCGATATGGCTGCTCGAGGTATTGATGTAGATAACCTTCAGTATGTAATTCACTATCAACTACCTGAACAGCTAGAATATTATACTCATAGAAGTGGACGAACTGGTCGTGCTGGAAAAAAAGGTCTTTCAATAAGTTTGGTTACAAGCTCAGAGATGGGACGATTAAAGACAATTGAAAATGAATTAAAAATTCAGATTCAAAAAATCCGCAGAGGGTAAATTAATAAGCACATTCTAACTCGTAAGCGTCATCCCGTGCCACGACACGGGATCTCATTATCGAGGATTATGGTCTCCAACTGGAACTTCTCGATAAAGCAGAATACTCGAAGTGACAAAAAAAAGAGTGGCAGTTGCTCCAATGAAAATTCTTCAATTAAAAAATATTTTTCTCCTCTAGAATTTTCATTCAACCTAACAATTGACTATTTTTGCAAGATTTCGAAATCGAAGAAAATTATGACATTAGAGTCTGCAGAAATAGAGGAAAAGAAAATAGGGAAGGAGCTTTACGACTACCAGCAGGATGCCATAGACAAGATCTTTGAGCGCATAAACAATCACACCGAAAAATACAATCTCCTTTATCAGCTGCCAACAGGCGGTGGAAAAACTGTTATCTTCTCTGAAATAGCAAAACGTTATATTAAAGAAACAGGAAAAAAAGTATTGATATTGACGCACAGGATTGAGCTTTGTTCACAAACGTCGAATATGCTCAACGAATTTGGTGTCCAAAATAAGATCATCGACAGTAAGGTAAAAACACTTCCAGATCAGGATGATTTCAAGTGTTTTGTCGCAATGGTGGAAACACTGAATAACCGGCTTCAAGACGAAAAACTAGAAGTCGAACAAGTTGGACTAGTGATCATTGATGAAGCACATTACAATTCCTTCAAAAAACTATTTAAATTTCTAGAAAGCAGTGTGATCTTGGGCGTGACGGCAACGCCTTTAAGTTCAAACATAAAACTCCCGATGAAGGAAACCTACAACGAACTGATTGTCGGGCATTCCATCGCATCATTGATAGAAAAGGGATTCTTGTCAAAAGCAGCAACGCACTGCTACGATGTTAATCTGGGTTCATTAAAAGTAGGTATCGACGGTGACTACACCGTTAGTTCATCGGATAGATTATATACCAATTACCTGATGCAGGAGAAATTGGTTGGTGCTTATGAAGAACAATCAAAAGGTAAAAAAACCCTAATCTTTAATAACGGGATCAATACCTCACGGCATGTATATTCACTTTTTACGGCTGCAGGATACGAGATTCGACACTTAGACAATACTAATACAGAGCAGGAACGCAGGGAAATATTGTTGTGGTTCAAAACAAAGCCGGATGCAATCTTAACATCTGTGGGGATCCTTACGACCGGTTTTGATGAGCCAACAGTAGAAACCATTATCATCAACCGTGCAACCAAATCCCTGACATTATACCACCAGATGATTGGACGCGGTTCTCGCATATTACCTAATAAATCGACATTTGACGTTATAGATCTTGGAAACAATGCCGCACGTTTTGGCTTGTGGGAATCGTATATCAATTGGCACGACATTTTCCGTTCCCCGGATTTTTACCTGGAAAGCCTCTGGAATGACCAGGAAATTGAGCGCCAGTTCACCTATAAAATGCCGGCCGATCTAAGGGCTAAATTCAGCAAATCGGAAAACATCGACTTCAATATGAAGGATGAATACGCTTTGGTAGCAAAACAAGGCTTAAGACCTAAAGTAGCGATAGAAAGATCGATCGAGCAACACGCCAGAATTTGCGCAGAAAACAGCGAAGATTATTTTGATGCTGCAGAATTGGCTAAACTTTTAGACAAAGACATTGAATACCGCGTAAAAAAATTTTCCTATTGTATTTGCAAGAGTACCGACAATTATGTGAAATGGCTTCAGGATGATTACAAGAGAAAACTAAGTCTTTGCCTGAATCAAAAATATACGTTCTCAAACGAAGAAGAATAATCCTTTTAATGATATTTGCTCAAGAGCGTTTTATAAGAACATTTTCTATATAATTCTCAGTTAAAACCATATTCTCTGACAAGCATTTGTCTTATAATTAATATTATGTTAAGTAGCTAAAAGGATTACCTACTAATGAATACAATAAACATCAAATCTCTCTATCTACTATTTCACTATAAATTACAATCAAAACCTTCAATAAAATTCAAAAAAAACGGAAAGATCTTTCGACCTCTCCGCTTTATGAATCATAACTAGGTGGAAGCCTTAGTTATTCTTCAATCTCTCATTTATTTCTTTCACTTTATCGGGTTGTTGTGTACGTGCATAAATTTGCTTTAAAGCAAACATTGTATTTTTGTCTTTCGGGTTGAGCTCCAATGCTTTTTCTAAAACCGGTAAAGCATTCGTAAATTTAGCTAAAGCTAAATCGTTTGCAGTTTTATATTTTGCATTATCAGTTATCTGATCAGCGATCTTATTTAAAACAACTCCATGATTATTATACAATACGCCTAAATTATACAAAGCATCAAAATAATCAGGTTTTAGTTCAATTGCCTTTTTATAATCTGTTTCAGCAGATTTCATTAGGTTATCATACTCCTTTGGTTTCTCCATATCCTTATTGCTTGCATCTTTCGGATTAGCAAGGTTATCATAGATATTCCCTCTCACCAGATACAAATTCGCATCAGTTGGTTTAGCTCCAATAGCAATATTTAGATTGTTTAATGCTTCCTTACTGTTGTTTGTTTTCAGGAAATAGTTTGTTTCAGTGATCACCAGATTGATATCGTTCGGATAAGCTGTTCTGCCTTTTTTCAAGATCTCCATTGCCCCAACACTGTCTTTCATCATCAGGCAAACGTTAACCAATGAAGAATAAGTATTTCCAAGACCTTGCTTGTTGTCAATCATCTTTTGGTAATACAGCTTTGCTTTATCGAAGATTGCTGCTCTGTCAGCCACTAAAGCACAATTCCCAAGAGTGGTTGTATCTTTAGCACCATTGATTTCGTATGCCTTTTCAAATGAAGGCAATGCATCCGCGAATTTTTTTGCATTGTAATCCGCTATTGCTTTATTCTCATAATGAGATGCAATTTTGGCGATATAAGAATTCACTTCAGATGTGTAATTCCCTTTGGTATCAAAGGTTTTTGAAGCAAGGCATCCAGCATAAGCTTCAGCTAAAGGAGCAGAAGAAGCTGCTTGGTAAGCTGCAAGGTTACGCTTGTTCGGATCAGTGATTACGGTCATCAACTTTTCAGTTTCCAAACGTAAACTGTTTTCGAAAATCGTCATGTAAACCTGCGCCTTTAATGTCTGCGTTTTAGCCTGTTCCTTTGTATCGGGATGAGCTGCAGCAAGATCAATATTCTCTTTTGCTTTGTTCAGCGACTCCATATCCTTTGATTCACTAAAATCACGCAAATAATTTTTCGCGTTTACAATTTTTACATTTTGCGCAAAACCATTAATAGCAAAGGCTGTTGCAATAAAAAAGATGACTGTTTTTTTACTCATAATTTCTTTTTTTTAATTTTTTATGTATTCATGAATGCAAGACATTTCATAAATATTTTATTTTTTTTATTAGCTTCTCACCTATCGCCCCCTCTCCACTTTGGTGAGGGGATTTAGGGTTGAGGTTTATTCGGTTTCAGGAGTATCAAGTTCCTTGCCATCATTTTCGGTATTACCTAAAGACGCACCAGGGCTATCATTTCCATTTTCTCCAATTGGATTTTCTGAAGAAAGGGTATCATCCGTTTCAATTACTTCCTCTACCTCTACTTCTACTTTACTTACCGCGGCAATCTCGTCCGTTTCTTTCATATTGATCAAGCGAACACCCTGAGTAGCACGGCCAATAACGCGTAATTCGGAGATAGCAAGACGGATAATGATTCCAGATTTATTGATTATCATCAAGCCATCTTTATCAGTTACATCTTTAATAGCGATCAGATTACCTGTTTTTTCTGTAATATTAATGGTTTTTACTCCTTTTCCACCACGTTTTGTAACACGGTATTCCTCAATTTCAGAACGTTTTCCGTATCCTTTTTCAGAAACCACCATTACATTACTTGTCTGATCAGGCATGGCGATCATACCAACCACTTCATTTCCTTTTTCATCGCCCAGATTGATCCCTCTTACTCCGGATGCATTACGACCCATTGGACGAACATTCGCCTCGTTGAATCGAACCACTTTTCCGGCTTTTGAAGCCAACATGATCTCATTGGTACCATTTGTAAGTAATACTTCTAATAAGGTATCGCCTTCTCTTACTGTAATTGCATTGATACCATTCTGACGCGGACGGGAATATGCTTCCAGAGTCGTTTTCTTAATGATTCCATTCTTCGTACACATGATAATAAAGTTGTTCGCGATGTAATCAGCATCTGTAAGGTCTTTCACATTGATATATGCTTTTACCTTATCGTCACTCGGAATATTA
Source organism: Bacteroidota bacterium (assembly GCA_947466965.1). Lineage (GTDB taxonomy): Bacteria > Bacteroidota > Bacteroidia > 2-12-FULL-35-15 > 2-12-FULL-35-15 > 2-12-FULL-35-15. The sequence continues at coordinate 89,675 of CANIFU010000002.1, read as the reverse complement.
ATCATATTTTGGATCGCACGTCCTTTGGAGATTCTTGTACCTTCCGGAACTTCAAATGCACGCATCCAGAAACATCTTCCTTGTTCGGTGAACAGTAACAAATAATTATGGGTGGAGGCAATGAATAAATGTTCAATAAAATCTTCATCGCGGGTGGTACTTCCTTTCGCACCTTTTCCGCCACGGGCTTGGGTACGGTACTCACTTAAAGCGGTACGTTTGATATAGCCCATATGAGAAATTGTGATCACCACATCTTCATCAGCAATCATATCTTCCATTCTGAAATCTCCGGAAGCATAAACAACCTCTGTTTTACGCTCATCACCATACTTATCTTTCATCTCAATTAACTCCCCTTTGATGATTCCCATTCTTAATGTTTCATCATCTAACACTTCTCTTAAATGCTTGATCAATTCCATCAAGGCATTGAACTCTTCTTTTATCTTATCTCTCTCTAAACCAGTAAGTACACGTAAGCGCATTTCAAGTATTGCTTTCGCTTGAATTTCGCTTAAACCAAACCCACTCATCAAACCATCCTGCGCTTCCTGAGGAGTTGCAGCAGCACGGATTAATTTAATAACTTCATCTAAATGATCTAAAGCTATCAAATATCCCTGAAGAATATGTGCGCGCTTTTCGGCTTGCATCAACTCATACTTTGTTCTGCGAACGATTACTTCATGACGATGAGCCACAAAATGAACGATCATATCTTTGATGTTCAGCATCATCGGACGGCCACCCACCAAAGCGATATTATTGACACTAAAAGATGTTTGCAGCTCCGTATATTTGAAGAGGTTATTCAAAACCACATTGGTAATCGCATCGCGCTTGATTTCATAAACGATGCGCATTCCATCTCTATCTGATTCATCACGAATATCAGAAATTCCTTCTATCTTTTTGTCGTTGATCAGGTCAGCTGTTTTACGGATCATCTCCGCTTTGTTCACCTGGTATGGGATTTCATTTACAATAATGCGTTCTCTGCCAGCATCCGTTATTTCCACATTTGTTTTGGCACGCATCACAATGCGGCCTCTACCGGTCTCAAAAGCATCCTTTACACCTTCGTAACCATAGATAATTCCACCTGTAGGGAAATCGGGAGCTTTTACATATTGCATGATTCCGGCAATATCAATTTCTCTATTATCAATATAAGCAACCGTTGCATTTATGATCTCCGTTAAGTTATGTGGGGGCATATTCGTTGCCATACCTACTGCAATTCCGGAAGCACCGTTGATCAATAAATTCGGAATCTTCGTTGGCAAAACCGTTGGCTCTTCGAGTGAGTCATCGAAATTGGGACGAAAGTCAACAGTATCTTTTTCTATGTCAGCAAGCATTTCTTCAGCGATCTTTTTCAGACGAGCTTCGGTATAACGCATTGCGGCCGGACTATCACCATCAACAGAACCATAATTACCTTGTCCGTCTACCAAAGGGTAACGCAAACTCCAATCCTGAGCCATACGAACCATCGCGTCATATACGGACGTATCGCCGTGTGGGTGATACTTACCTAACACCTCCCCAACGATACGGGCCGATTTTTTGTGAGGCTTATTAGACATAACACCCAAATCAAGCATGCCATATAGAACGCGTCTGTGAACCGGTTTAAAACCATCGCGCACATCAGGTAATGCACGTGAAACGATAACAGACATCGAATAATCGATGTAAGCCGATTTCATTTCTTCTTCAATGTTGATCTGAATAATTTTTTCTCCGTCTGCCATAATTTCGTTTTTCTATTTTTTTATTACTTATTTCTGCTCTTTTTTATGAAGTATTGTCATGCTTTATTTTTAGCACAATACTTGATATTTCACTTGTGTTTTTAAGAGGTTCGAAAATACTTATAATACAGAAGATAAAACCGATTTTGAGCGTTAAATTATTAACATATTAACAGTTTTTTTGTTAATAAAATTAAAGTAAGTGTGAAGTCAACTTTAAATGGAGTAATTACTTTTGATAATACACTTGAAACTATAATATTGGGTGGAAAAGAGTAACTCTTGAGTAACAGTATCGTTTAAGTAAACAATTAAATTAATGCATTATGGAAGCTAAATTTTCACCAAGAGTAAAGGATGTAATCACATACAGCAGAGAGGAAGCACTTCGTTTGGGCCACGATTATATCGGGACTGAACATTTATTGCTAGGGATTATCCGTGAGGGCGAAGGCACTGCTGTTCGTTTATTAAAATCGCTGAATGTTGATTTACAAGAATTACGTAAAACAGTTGAACAGTCCATTGGAACTGGTAACCACAAGGTTAGTAATTTAGCGAACATCCCATTAATGAAACAAGCTGAAAGAGCTTTGAAAATAACCTATCTGGAAGCTAAACTTTTTAAAAGTGCCGTAATTGGAACGGAGCATTTAATCCTGTCTATATTAAAGGATGAAGATAATGTTGCTACAAAATCATTACATAAATATAAAGTTGACTACGAAATTATGAAAAGCGAACTAGAATTATCAAAATCAGATCCGAAAGCAGAATTTCCGGGTGCACCATCTGATGATGATGCGGATGAGGACCAGTTTAACGCAAGCAGCTCAAAAAAACCTGTTGATAGCAAGTCGAAAACTCCTGTTTTGGATAATTTCGGCCGCGATTTAACAAAAGCAGCTGAAGAAGGTAAATTAGATCCTATAGTTGGTCGCGAAAAAGAAATTGAGCGCGTTTCTCAGATCTTATCACGTAGAAAGAAAAATAATCCGATTCTAATTGGTGAGCCTGGTGTTGGTAAATCTGCCATTGCCGAAGGATTAGCTTTGCGTATTGTTCAGCGCAAAGTTTCCCGTGTATTGTTCGGTAAACGTGTTGTTACATTAGACCTTGCTTCTTTGGTTGCCGGCACTAAATATCGCGGGCAGTTTGAAGAGCGTATGAAAGCCGTTATGAATGAGCTTGAAAAATCGCCAGATGTGATTCTTTTCATTGATGAGATTCATACTATAATTGGTGCGGGTGGCGCTTCTGGTTCTTTGGATGCTTCAAACATGTTTAAACCAGCATTGGCTCGTGGAGAAATTCAATGTATCGGTGCCACTACATTAGATGAGTACCGTCAATACATAGAAAAAGATGGCGCTCTTGAAAGACGTTTCCAGAAGGTAATTGTTGAACCTGCTACACCTGAAGAAACGATTCAGATCCTAAACAATATCAAATCTAAATACGAGGATCATCATAATGTTACCTATACCGATGAAGCTATTAAAGCCTGTGTTACTTTAACTGCCAGATACATTACTGATCGTCACCTACCAGACAAAGCGATAGATGCGTTGGATGAATCGGGCTCTCGTGTTCATATAACAAATATTAATGTCCCAAAGAATATTGTTGAGATCGAGAAAAAGCTGGAAGACATCAAAGAAGAAAAAAATAAAGTTGTGCGATCTCAGAAATATGAAGAAGCTGCTCGTTTGCGCGACACAGAACGCACTTTATTGGAAGAATTAGACGCTGCTAAAAAGACGTGGGAAGAAGAAAGCAAAACACACCGCGAGATGGTGAGTGAAGACAATGTTGCTGAGGTGGTTGCCATGATGACTGGTGTGCCTGTTCAACGTATTGCACAAAATGAAGGCGATAAACTGATCAAAATGGCTGAACTTTTACAAGGTAAAGTAATCGGGCAGGATGAAGCAGTTAGAAAAGTGGTAAAGGCGATTCAACGAAACCGTGCCGGATTAAAAGATCCCAATAAGCCAATTGGTTCATTCATTTTCCTTGGTCCTACAGGTGTTGGTAAAACCCAATTGGCAAAGATCTTATCAAAATATTTGTTTGATAATGACGATGCATTGATTCGTATAGACATGAGTGAATATATGGAGAAATTTGCTGTATCCCGCTTGGTCGGAGCTCCTCCTGGATATGTTGGTTATGAAGAAGGCGGACAATTAACTGAGAAAGTTCGCAGAAGACCTTATGCAGTTATATTGTTAGATGAAATAGAAAAAGCGCATCCAGATGTATTTAACTTACTTTTACAAGCTTTGGATGATGGAATGATGACTGATAGTTTGGGTCGTAAGATCGATTTCAAAAACACGATCATCATCATGACTTCAAACATTGGTGCCCGTCAGTTAAAAGATTTCGGACAAGGTGTAGGATTTACAACTTCAGCCAAGAAAGAAGTAGAAGATGAAAATTCAAAAGGTATTATCGAAGGGGCTTTGAAAAAAGCATTTGCACCAGAATTTTTAAATCGAATTGATGATGTGGTTATGTTCAACTCCCTATCAAGAGATGATATTCACAAAATCATTGATATTGAATTGAACAGTTTATACGGCCGTATCCATGGATTGGGATATAGTATAAAAGTTTCGGAAGAAGCAAAAGATTATATTTCAGATAAAGGGTATGATGTTCAGTTTGGTGCTCGACCTTTAAAACGAGCGATTCAAAAATATTTGGAAGATCCATTGGCAGAAGAAATAATTAAATCGAACCTAACAGAAGGCGACATTATTGATGTTGATTTTGATAAAGAAAAACAAGAAATAAAAATTAAAATCATCAAACCAAAGGAAAGCAAGTCTAAGAAAAGCAAAAAAGAAGAATAAAAAAGATCCGGCAAAATCTGCCGGATCTTTTTTTTATAACAATTATTTCAGTTAAAATTTTAATCTTTTTTTGTTTCAGACTTTGATTCTTCCTTTAACAATTTCCCATTTTCATCAAATATTAATTCATATAAGCTCTCTCCTCTTTTGATTTCCAACTCATATGTAGTTTCTTTTTCTTTTTCTGCTTTCACGCCCTCTTCAATTTTGTAACCACTTAACTCACCATATTTTTTTGTAAGTGACTCCTTTATTGGTTTAGGGAGATCAGTGATTTTTAAATATGTTTCAGTCTCCAACCATTTTCCATCTTTATCGAATGTAGCAGAAAATTCGACCTTACTGACAGTGAATTCTACTTCATACTTATCGTAATCCATTTCCCAAGTTACTTTATTAGCAATTGGAAATTTTGCTTTAAAAGAAGCCAATACAGATGAAGGAACATTTTCGTTGTCAATTTTTTGAGCATTAGCGGAAACGGATGCAAATATGACCGAAAGTAAAAGAATAAATTTTTTCATAATTAATTTTGAATTATTAAATATTATCGGTGCTAATTTAACTATAAATTTGCAAAACAAACTATTATGCAGCCACCCATTTCAAAACACGACCCATTTGCAGCTTTACGTATAAAAGAATTTTTGTTTTTCTTAAATACTAGATTCTTTCTGACATTGGCTATACAGATGCAAAGCGTAATCGTCAGCTGGCAAATATATGAGATCACTCACGATAAACTAGCACTAGGATTTATCGGCTTATCGGAAGCTGTTCCTTTTATTATCATCTCTTTTTTTTCGGGACACATTGCCGATATCGTTAGTCGAAAACTGATCATTATAATTTCGGTTTCACTGTTAATTTTATCTACATCCGCCCTACTCTATTTTTCACTTGATTCCTCTATTGTGATTCAAACCTATGGAACACTTCCAATATATCTTGTGTTCTGTTTTATCGGAATTGTTAGAGGATTTATTTCTGCAGCCTTCTCGGCATTTATGTCGCAGATTGTACCTCGCGAACACTATGCAAATTCTGCCACCTGGAACAGCAGTGTTTGGCATGTAGGAGCAGTTATAGGACCTGCTGTAGCAGGAATAATCTGTGCTATTAGCTTTAAAGCAGCCTATTCTGTGAATATTGTATTTATAGGATTGGCTATCTTTTCCTTAATCTTCATCGCTTCAAAACCAATTCCTAAAAAAGTTAAAAAAGAAACACTGCAACAAAGTTTAGCTGTCGGAATAAAATTTGTATTCAGTAATCAAATAATTTTGGGTGCCTTATCCTTAGATCTTTTTGCAGTTTTATTTGGCGGAGCGGTTGCAATGCTACCTGCATTTGCAGGTGAAGTTTTATTTGTTGGTCCAATGGAACTTGGCTTTTTAAGAGCTAGTCCTGCAGTAGGTGCAGTTTTTACTGCCATTATATTAGCGTATAAGCCAATTACAAAAAATGCTGGAAAGAGTTTGTTTTTAAATATTGGTTTGTTTGGCTTAGCCACTATTTTCTTTGCAATTTCAACAAATTATTATCTTTCTCTATTTTTTTTATTTTTAACCGGTGCGTTCGATAATGTAAGTGTTGTTATTCGTCATACGATACTTCAACTATCAACACCTGATGAAATGAGGGGGAGAGTATCCTCAGTAAACAACATATTTATAGGATCTTCCAATGAGATTGGGGGATTCGAATCGGGATTAGCTGCAAATGCCTTGGGCTTAGTTAGATCTGTTATATTTGGTGGAGTAATTACTATTTTAATTGTAGCAGGAACCTATAAAATAGCTCCAAAGTTGAGAAAACTGGACTTAAAAAAGATAGAATAATTTAAAACATAATTTTGACTCTTTTTAAATTCAACCTTATTTAAATAAATGTAGCGCAAAAAAAAAATTAAAGTAGTAATATTTAAAATTGAAAATGATTAACGATCTGAAAGAATTTCTTGAGGAAAAGTATGATAAATACAACCGCATCGATTTTATTGAGCTTGATCCCATTTCTATACCACATCAATTTTCTCAAAAAGAAGACATTGAGATTGCAGGTTTTTTGACAGCTACAATAGCATGGGGACAACGCATAACGATAATTAACAATGCGAATAAATTGATGAAATTAATGGGTAATCAGCCCTATGATTTCTTAATGACCTCCAAAACAAAGGATTTGGAACGTTTCGATCATTTTGTACACCGAACATTTAATGGCGTTGATGCTGTATTTTTTTTAAAATCATTGAAAAACATCTATTTAAACCATGGAGGTTTGGAAAATGCATTTCACATTTCCCTTGACGATAAAAAAAGAAATACAGGTCAAACATTAAGTGCAATAATGAATTTCAGGAAAATCTTTTTTTCAATTGAATACCCTCATCGAACTGGAAAACACCTATCAAATCCGGCAGAAAATTCATCGGCCAAACGATTATGTATGTATTTAAGATGGATGGTAAGAGAAGATTTGCGGGGTGTTGATTTCGGAATATGGAAAACAAATTTAAAGTCTTCACAATTGATGTGTCCTTTAGATGTTCATTCAGGAAACGTGGCCCGAAAGCTTGGTTTATTATTACGTACACAAAACGATTGGAAAGCAGTATGTGAATTAACTTCAGCACTTTCAGTAATTGATGCAAAAGATCCTGTTAAATATGATTTTGCTCTTTTTGGATTGGGTGTATTCGAAAAATTCTAATGGCTTTGCCCTCAAACAATACTTTTATTGCTAAATTTTTATACCAATTCAAACGTAAATAAAAAAAAGATCAATTATATAAATTAAATGTTTTAAATTTGACCTTTGATGAGCTTTACCTACCCTGCATTTCTTTTTGCACTTTCAGCAATCGCAATACCAATCGTAATACATTTGTTCAATTTCAGAAAGTTTAAAACTATCTATTTTAGTAATGTCCGTTTTTTAAAAGAAGTAAAAGAAGAAACTCAGGCAAAGTCGAAACTCAAGCATTTATTAATATTATTTGCAAGAATTTTAACAATCATTTTTCTTGTACTTGCATTCGCTCAACCCTTCATTCCTGCAATCAATCAAAACAATATATTAGGCGATAAAGCCATTAGTATATTTATTGACAACTCTTTTAGTATGGAGACCATCAGTAAAAATGGAACGCTTTTGGACGAAGCGAAAAAACGTGCTATCGAAATTACTTCTGCCTATAAAGCAACCGATCGGTTTCAACTTTTAACGAATGATTTTGAAGGGAAACACCAACGATTGGTTAATAGAGAAGAATTTATTGAATTGTTAAATAATGTAATAATTAGTCCTGCAACTAGAAATTTGTCAGAAATTGCGTCTCGGCAATCAGATGTTTTGCAAGCATCAGATAGCAAAAATAAGATTTCTTTTATCCTCTCCGATTTTCAAAAAAGCATACTAAATCTCGAAAATTTTAAAAAAGATAGTAGTATTAACTATAATTTCATACCTCTAAAAGCAACTGAAAATAGCAATGTATTTATCGACACCTGCTGGTTTGAAAGTCCTGTTAGGCAATACAATCAAATTGAAAAATTACATGTAAGAATTAAAAATGTATCAGAAAAAATTATAGAAAATAATTCCATTAAGCTCTTTATAAATGGAATCCAAAAGACACCTGCAAGCTATTCCGTTGATAAAGATTCAGAAACAGAGATCGTTCTTTCTTTCTCTTCGAAAGAAATTGGTATTCAACATTGTAAAATTGAGTTGAATGACTTCCCGGTAACATTTGATGATCAATTTTATTTCAGCTTCGAAGTTGCTAAACACATTCCTATACTATGTATCAATGGCACAGATATTAATTCAGAAAGCCCTTATCTCAATAAACTTTTTTCGGCAGATTCATTATTTATTTATTCAAAAGTTCAAGAAAATAAGCTTGATTATTCTTCACTTGGAAATTATAATTTAATAGTATTAAACGAACTAAAATCAATCTCCTCCGGTTTGGGTCAAGAATTGAAACGCTTTATGAACAAAGGCGGTAATATTATTGTTTTTCCAAATCAAGTCGCTGAACTAAACACTTACAAAGATTTTTTTCTTTCCATAAAAGCAAATTATTATGAAGTATTGGACACTACAAATACAAAAGTAGATAAGATAAATCTCGAACATGCTATTTATAAAGATGTTTTTGATAAAAAGACCTTCAGTGCAACAAGCCTCGACCTTCCTAAGATAAACGAATATTTTATACTTTCAAAAAATATTCGGACCAATGAAGAGTTTCTTTTAAAAACACAAAACGGAAATGCATTACTAAGCAAATACGATGTTGAAAAAGGCACCCTTTATATTTCTGCTGTGGGGGTATCAGACAAGTTCAGTAATTTTGCGAAGCACGCAATTTTTGTCCCTACATTATATAAAATTGCAATGTACAGTCAGGTTTCACTACCTCTTTTTTATACAATTAGTAAAGATGAAATTATTGAAGGGAAAAGTATAATTAGTGGAGAAAATGTATTTCACATCAAGAGTACAACAGGCAAGGTTGATATGATACCCGATCACAAAGTCCTTGATTCAAAAACAACCATTTATATTCACAATCAGATCCAAGAAGCAAACAATTATAATTTGTTCGCAAACACTGAACTGATTCAGGGAATATCATTCAACTTTAACAGAAAAGAATCAGACCTTACATGTTTCAACGAAAAGGAACTAAAAGAACAGGTATCAAAGTATAATCTTATTCATGTCAATGTATTAGATTTAGATATAAAAAACATTAACTCAACCTTGATAGAGTTGGATCAGGGTCGTAAACTATGGAAATTTTGTGTTATATTAACGCTGCTATTTTTAGCAGTTGAAGTACTATTATTGCGCTTTATGAAATAAGTTTCAGATAGAAAAAGAGTACAAAAAAAAATCAATATTTAATTATGAATATATTAATTAAGCAAGCGCACATCATCGACTCAAAGTCGGCTTACAACGGTAAAGTGATGGACGTATTAATTGAAAATGGAACGATCAAATCCATTAAAACAAAAATTACTCCCGAAAAAAATGTAAAAGTGATTGAAACTGCAAACCTTCACCTTTCAAATGGCTGGTTGGATATGCAAGTAAGTTTTTGCGATCCCGGCTTTGAACATAAAGAGGATGTTGACAGTGGAATAAAAGCTGCAGCTAGTGGAGGATTTACAGCCGTTGCAGTGGTTTCGTCAACTAACCCAACCATCCACTCCAAAGCAGAAGTATTATACATAAAAAACAAAACAGCGAATTCAATAGTTGATGTTTATCCAATTGGCACACTATCACACAAACAAGAAGGTGAGGATATTTCTGAAATGTATGACATGAAACTGGCTGGAGCAGTTGCTTTTTCCGATGATAAAAAATCAGTGACTAACTCAGGTTTACTAATGCGAGCGCTGTTGTACACAAAAAACTTCGATGGACTAATCCTAACACATTGCGATGAGAAATCGATATCCAACGATGGAAAGATGAACGAAGGAGTTATTTCTACAAAACTAGGGCTAAAAGGGATTCCTGCACTGGCAGAAGAATTAATGGTTGACCGAAATATTTTTCTATCGGAATACACGAATGCACCAATCCATTTATCAAACATTTCAACACAAAAATCGGTTGAGTTGGTAAAACAGGCTAAATCCAAAGGATTGAAAGTTACAGCTTCAGTGAACGCATATAATCTTGCCTTGGATGATAGTGCATTATCCGGATTTGACAGTAACTATAAGCTGAATCCTCCTCTTCGTACTAAAGAAGATATTGAGGCAATAAAAAAAGGAATTGCAGACGGCACGATTGATACGATCACATGCGATCACCGGCCACAGGATATTGAATCAAAAGATCTAGAATTTGATTTTGCTTCTAATGGAATGATCGGATTGGAAAGTGCATTTGGATTAATTAATACAAATAAAGGAAAAATTAAATTAGAGACGGTTATCAATGCGCTATCAGCTAACCCAAGAAAAATATTAAAACTAAAAGAACCGAAGATTGCAGAAGGTGAAATAGCGAATCTTACACTCTTTAATCCCAGTCAGGATTGGGTTTTTGAGAAGAAGCACATCCAATCGAAATCATCTAACACACCCTTCATTGGAGCAGCATTTACAGGCAGAGTAATTGGCATAATAAACAAGAAACAATCTTATTTTACTAAATAACTTCAAGATTTTTATTATCCTTAGATTTTTCTGCTTGATATTTTTTTGTAGTTTAGCCACTGATAAAATATAATCATAACATTATTAACTTATAATTAAAAGAAAAATGTTTTTAAAGAAAAAATCATTCGCATTAAAAGGTGCATTCTTTATTGCAGCAAGTATGATCTTTGCAGCTTGCGGAAGCGAAAATACTAAAGAAGAAAACATCAATACTCCCTCAGAAGATTCAATTGTTGCTGAAGTAGAGACTCAAGAAATAACCTATTCTCTTCCCTCACCCCTCCAAATTGCATCCATCTTTAAAAAATCGGGTTTGAAATATAAAGCAGGTATCACTAGTAAAATGATAGATCCTGCCAAATACACCACAAATATTAATAAATCAATAAATCTTGGTGTTTATACAGCCGATTTGTCTTATGCAGTTCTGAATAAACAAAATCAGGAAGCAATGACCTATATGAAACTTAGCCGGAAATTAGCTGATAACTTAGGAATGGGTTCTGTTTTTGACCAAGGAAATTTATCAAAACGCTTCGAGAAAAATCTGAGCAATGATGATTCATTAGCCTTTATCATCGCAGAATTACAGATGGTTACAGACATGTATTTAGATGAAAACGACCAACAGCAAGTTACATCAATTGTGTTTTCAGGAGCATGGATAGAAAGCATGTACATTGCATCTAAAGTTTTTGAAAAAGAAAAAGATAAATCATTGAACAACAAATTAGCAGAACAAATGACCATTTTAGGAAGTATTATAAATGCCCTAAAAGCAGAAGAGAAAAAAGATCCTGAGATTTCAGGTTTAATTGCAGACATGACTACTGTAAAAGAAATATATGATGCATTACCTTCAGTAAAAAACAATCCGGAAGCATCTGAAGATATAGAAACCGAATTAACACTTACTGATGATGAAGTGACTCAATTAACTTCAAAAATTGAAGCGTTACGTTTTAAATTCATTAATGGATAATCCTTTTAAATTCAAAAAAAACAAATTTTAAATTGAAGATTATGAAAAAAGCATATTTTATAAGTTTAGTTGGTTTATTATTCCTTTTTGGATTTACCACTATTCAAACAGCTGACAATTGTGATAAAAAAACATTGACCGCAAGTTGCAAGAAAAAGCTAGACCAATTCAAATACGACAGTCAGAAATTTACAAAAATAAATTTCACTAAAAAAGCACAACAATTAGAAGTTGAAGTGCCTATTTTTATTGGTGAAAAATACCGTTTAGTCTTTAACACTTCCGGTCTTCCTAAAAATATAAAAATCAATATATATACAAAAGACAAAGAAGCTAAAAAGAGAGAAGCAATATTCACCACTAAAGACGTTAAATCAGATGACAAAGAATTTGTATTTGATGCACCACGCGCTCGCAAAATGTTTGTTGACTACGATGTTCCTGCAGACAGCACGAATGCTAAACTAACAGGTTGTATGATTTTTATGGTTGGTTACAAATAAAGATAAAATATGAATAAAAGTAAATTCATATTTACTATCCTTATTATGGTTAGTGCACTAATGTGTACTAACCATAATATTTTTGGACAATGCAAGGCAAAGCAGATCATGAAAAGCTGCAAATCAAATGTGCCAAAGCCTTACAAATATGATGCTTACGTTGTTACCGAATTCACATTTAATGACAAGGAAAAAAAACAAGAAGTAATGTTCACCGCATTCAATGGAATGAAATACCGTCTGATATTCTGTTCTTCGGGATTTGAAGAAATGGTAAAAATGAATATTTACGACAAAAGCAACCGTGTAAAAAATGGAAGAAATAAAGTATATGACAATGATCAAGGTGTAGATAATAATTTTTGGTCGTTTCAGCCACAAAAACCCGGCAACTATTATATTGAATATGAAATCCCTAAAAGCACTGATGGGAAAGAAAAAAAAGGATGTGTTGTACTTCTTATCGGATATGCAGGAAAAGAAGAGTTAGCTAACTGAGATCTCCCCTCCTTCTAAAAGATTTTTAAATTCGCCAATTATACAAATAAAGAAATCTTTCCCTAATTCGCTCCTCTATTAATTTATTTTTAAAATTCCTTGATTCTTAGCAATTATGATTGTTTTTAGAATTTCTGATGCAGCACTCAATCTAAATCAATTAATTGTAAATCGAACTTTTTAATAATATTATCAGATAATCAATTATCTTTGCATACTTATTAATTCCTGCGTCCGTTTGTTTGGATGTTTGGCAAACTCAAAAAAATGATTAAAATAACTCTACCAGATGGTTCTGTGCGTGAATATGCAAAAGGAACAACAGCGCTCCAAGTAGCGCTATCAATCTCCGAAGGCTTAGCGAGAAATGTTTTAGCAGCAAAAGTAAATGGCGAAGTATGGGATGCAACCCGCGCTATTTACAATGATGCCAAATTAGTATTGCTGACGATGAACGATGCTGAAGGAAAATCAACGCTATGGCATTCTTCAGCGCATTTGATGGCAGAAGCACTGGAATCAATTTATCCTGGAACAAAATTCGGTATAGGACCTCCAATTGAAAATGGGTTCTATTACGATATCGATCTGGGAGGAAAAACAATTTCTCAGGATGACTTCAAAAAAATTGAAGACAAAATGCTTGAATTGGCCCGTTTGGGTAATGAATACAAGCGAACTGAAATATCTAAGGCGGAGGCGATCAAGTATTTCAAAGAGAAAGATGATGAATATAAATTAGACCTTTTAGAAGGTTTAGAAGATGGTCAGATCACCTTTTATCAACAAGGTAATTTCACGGATCTTTGCCGCGGACCTCACATTCCCAATACCGGTTTTGTAAAAGCGGTAAAGTTGATGAATGTTGCCGGAGCATATTGGAGAGGTGATGAAAAAAATAAAATGCTGACACGTGTATACGCGATCACATTCACAAAACAAAAAGATCTTACCGATTATTTAGTATTGCTGGAGGAGGCAAAAAAACGTGATCACCGTAAACTTGGTAAAGAATTAGAACTCTTCGCTTTTTCTGAAAAAGTGGGAATGGGTTTACCATTGTGGCTTCCAAAAGGAGCTGCTTTGCGTGAACGCTTGATTCAGTTTTTACAGAAACAACAATTAAAAAACGGTTATTTACCTGTTGCTACACCGCATATCGGAAATAAAAATCTATACATCACATCCGGTCATTATGAGAAATACGGTGCTGATTCTTTTCAGCCGATCCGCACTCCACATGAAGGAGAAGAGTTTTTCTTAAAACCGATGAACTGTCCGCATCACTGCGAAATTTATAAAACATCGCCTCGCTCCTACAAAGACCTACCTATCCGATTTGCTGAATTTGGAACAGTTTACAGATATGAACAAGCAGGTGAATTACACGGATTAACGCGCGTACGAGGATTTACACAAGATGATGCCCACTTATTTTGCCGTCCGGATCAAGTGAAAGAAGAATTCTGCAAAGTAATTGATCTTGTACTTTACGTTTTCAATGCATTGGATTTTAAAGATTTTACAGCTCAAATATCTTTGCGAGACCCTGAAAACAAAACAAAATATATAGGATCCGATGAGAATTGGGCCTTAGCGGAAAGTGCGATCATCGAATCAGCAGCAGAAAAAGGCTTAAAAACGGTTGTTGAACTGGGCGAAGCCGCTTTTTATGGTCCTAAACTGGATTTCATGGTAAAAGATGCTATCGGAAGAAAATGGCAATTAGGAACCATTCAGGTAGATTATAACCTTCCTGAGCGCTTTGAACTAGAATATACAGGCAGCGACAATCAAAAGCACCGACCGGTAATGATTCACCGTGCTCCTTTTGGTTCTTTAGAACGATTTATCGCTGTTTTGATCGAGCATTGTGCAGGAAAATTCCCACTTTGGCTTACTCCGGATCAGATTGCAGTATTGCCGATCAGCGAAAAATACAACGATTACGCAAAAAAAGTTTTAGAATTGTTAAAAAATTACGATATTCGCGGGCTCGTAGACGACAGAAATGAGAAAATAGGGAAGAAAATACGGGATACGGAATTGCAAAAAGTGCCGTATATGTTGATTGTTGGAGAGAAAGAAGAAGCAGAAAACATGGTTTCGGTTCGTAAGCAAGGCGAAGGAGATTTGGGGAGTATTGCTTTGGAAGAGTTTGCAAAGATCATCAACACAGAAATTGAGAACAGATTTAATAAATAAAGTATTAACAAAATTAGGAGGAACAAACTATAGCAGCTCCATTTAACAGCAATTCAGGCAATAAATTCAATAAGCCTGCACCGGGAAAATTTGTGAAGCCGGGAACTTCAGCAACAGGAACATCTCCTGCTGCAAACGTTGATAGACGTTTTGGAAGAGGTGGACAAAGAAGAAGAGAAGAACTTCATGCAATCAATGAACGGATCAGAGCAAAGGAAGTTCGTGTAGTTTTTGAAGGTGTTGAACCGGGTGTTTATTCGATCGATAAAGCTTTAGAAATTGCTAAGGAAGCGGGTTTAGACTTGGTTGAGATTTCACCAAATGCTGTTCCACCTGTTTGTAAAGTAGTTGATTATAAAAAGTTTTTATACGATCAGAAAAAGAAACAAAAAGAACTAAAGGCCAAAGCACAAAAAACGGTTATTAAAGAAATTCGTTTTGGTCCGCAAACTGATGAGCACGATTTCAATTTTAAGAAAAATCATGCAATAAAATTTTTGCAAGAAGGTTCAAAAGTAAAAGCTTTTGTATTTTTCAAAGGACGTTCGATTTTATTTAAAGAGCATGGTGAAATATTATTATTGCGCTTTGTGAATGAGCTAGAAGAATACGGAAAACCTGAACAAATGCCGGTTTTAGAAGGTAAGAAAATGATCATGGTGATTGCTCCAAAAAAGAAATAAACAATTTTTTTAATTTTTAATTTTTAATCAATAATTCAGTAAGATGCCTAAAATGAAAACGCATTCCGGAGCGAAAAAAAGATTTTCGTTGACTGGAACAGGAAAAGTGAAAAGAAAACATGCATTTAAAAGTCACATCTTGACAAAAAAAACTACTAAGTCTAAACGTGCTTTAACGGGTACAACAATAGTAGATGTTACAGATTTGCCACGCGTAAAAGCAATGTTGACTATTGGTAAATAGTTATTAGACTTAGTGTATTAAGTTTCAGATTTAATATCCTTACGATCCAAACGCTATCAACCAACATGTTCTTTTATTTAGAAATTAAATATCAGAATTTAGAATTTAAAAATACAGTTTAACTAATAATAACCAGGTCCTCAGTATTAAGTTTCTTTTAACTGTAAGAACGCTGAAACCAAAAAAACAAAAACAACATGCCTAGATCGGTTAACTCGGTGGCTTCAAGAGCCAGAAGAAAAAAAGTATTAAAACAAACAAAAGGGTATTGGGGAGCAAGAAAAAATGTTCTTACAATTGCTAAAAACGTTTTAGAAAAAGGTTTAACTTACGCTTACCGCGATAGAAAACAAAAGAAACGTAACTTCCGTGCAATCTGGATCCAACGTATCAACGCTGGTGTTCGTCCTTACGGAATGTCTTACTCAGTATTTATGGGTAAAGTACACGCTAAAAATATCGATTTGAACCGTAAGGTTTTGGCTGATTTAGCAATGAATAACCCGGAAGCTTTTAAAGCTGTGGTTGAATCAGTAAAATAGAATAAATATTTATGCTACGACAAAAAAGGTTTCACGTAAATGTGAAACCTTTTTTTATTAAACTACCTGCTAAAAGAATTGCAATGATCAAAAACGCTATCAAGACAGCGCTTTTTTTATTAGCTTTACTTCATGAGCAAACACTATACTGTTCTCCTATCCTTTACCCTAGCGCTATTTGTTTGCTTAGCTCTTATGCTCTGTTATTTCAATCGGCTAGCAACCGATGATTATTACTTTATCTGGGATGTCAGAAATCACGGGATAATCAAGGGTGTTACTTCTCAGTACTTAGAATGGTGCGGACGATTTGCTGCGACTTTTTTTATGGATGTTTTTTATAAAGCATTTGATGTCAATTATGTTTATTACTCTTTCATTCCTATAATTTGTGCATTTTTGCTATCATGTGGAATTTATTTTCTACTTAGTAATTTTGTTACTACTATAAAAAAACAGGACAAGATTTTATCCTCAGCTTCTTTTACTGTATTATTATTTTTTCTGAGTGTTGATATTGGTGAATCATGGTTTTGGTTTTGTGCTCAAAGTTCTTATTTGTGGAGCATTATTGCTTTTGTATGGGGATGTGTTTTCTTGAGTAATCAAAAAAGCGCTTTTTTGTCAACGATTGGAGCCGTGTTATGCTTTATTTATGTTGGTGGCTCTTCAGAAGTTTATTCTGTTATGTATGGAATTTTTTTTACAATTCTACTTCTTATCAATTATCGCACATCAGAAAATGCAATAGTGTTCTTTCTTTCCAATAAAAAATTATTGATTGTTTATTTAGTATTCGCTATTTCTTTTATTGTTTTTTTGATTGCACCTGGTAATTACTTACGTGATGGGCTTTTTCCGGAGCACAAGTTTTTTTATTCTTTTTATATAACGGCTAAATCGTTTGTGAAATTTGGAATATTTTATTTGCCATTAAAATTGCCATACATTTTTGTTTTTGCTACTCCCTTTCTTTTACTTGGAGATGCTTGTAAGTCAATTAGCATTAAAGCTTTTGACGATTCATTAAAAGCGTTTTTTTATAAAATAAGTTTAAGCTTTTTTACAATTCTTTTTATTTTCTATTTAATTGTAGCTTTCGTTATGGTTGAAACGGGTCCACCACGAATAGTATTCTTGGTTTCTTTTCTACTTTCTATATATTGTTGCACTGTTTTTTTTTATGCTGGTTACAAAAGTTTTTTTAATGTTATAAAACTTAGACTCATTCAAAATTCCGGTGCACTTTTAGGAATTGGATTAATGTTTTTTTTTATCATCCAACAATATTCTATTGCTAGCATTTATTCAAAAGCCAATGATTCTAGAATACAATATATCACAGATTTAAATAAAACCCTTGAAAATGATACGCTCATTATTTTGGAGCCTCTTCCTTCTGCCGGAATGCTTTATTCAACAGAGATAGCTCGCGACACAAGTCATTTTACAAACAAAGAATTGCGTTTGGGCTACAACTTAAAATTTCACATTGCGCTTCGTAAATAAAAAATCTAAACACATAGAAAAAAGGAAAGGTTGAGTGTGTTAATTCATAGAAAAATAAATTTTCAACTGAGAAATCTCTATGACAAAAGCTTGGTTCTGCGCTATGCATACAACCGTAAAAGATTCAGAAATGTTAAAGAAAATAAATCATCTTTTAATAGAAATGCCTTATTCACATGCAAAAAAATCTATGTCTCTATGTGGTGAAAACCACCTTATCCTATCGAATACTACAAATGTGAATTGTTTTGCACTTACACCGATAAAAACTTATTTTTACACTGAATTAAACATCCAATTATGACCAAAATATTAGTTGCTACAGAAAAGGCTTTTGCGAAAACAGCTGTCGAAGGAATAAAGAAAATAATTTCAGAAGCTGGTTATGAAATCAGCCTGTTAGAAAATTATACGAATGCTGATGATCTCATTAAAGCTGTTGCCGATGCTGATGCTATGATTATCCGCAGCGATAAAGCAACTCAACAAGTTATAGAAGCAGGTAAAAACTTAAAGCTGATTGTACGCGCAGGAGCTGGTTACGACAATATTGATTTAGCTGCTGCTACTTCAAAAGGAATTGTGGCAATGAATACACCCGGACAAAATTCAAATGCTGTTGCTGAATTAACCTTCGGAATGCTTGTTTTTATGGCAAGGGCAAATTTTAAAGGTGGTTCTGGAACAGAATTAAAAGGAAAGAAAATAGGAATTCATGCATACGGTAACGTTGGAAAAAATGTAGCACGTATTGCAAAAGGATTTGATATGGATGTTTATGCGTTCGATCCATTTGTCCAAAGAGAAGTAATTGAAAAGGACGGTATCAAAGGCGTTGACTCTGTTGAAGAACTTTACAGTACATGTCATTATATCTCTTTAAACATTCCTGCAACGGAAAAAACGAAGAACTCTATCAATTTAGAATTATTATCAAAAATGCCTGTTGGTGCTACAGTTATTAATACTGCTAGAAAAGAAGTCATAAACGAAGCAGAATTAAAACAAGTATTTGATAAGCGTCCTGATTTCAAATACATCTCCGATATTATGCCCGGAAATCATGAGGAACTTATGCAGTTTGAAAACAGGTATTATTGCACTCCTAAAAAACAAGGAGCAGAAACCTCTGAAGCAAATATCAATGCAGGGTTGGCAGCCGCTAATCAGATCGTGGATTTTTTCAAGAATGGTGTCACAAAATTTCAAGTAAATAAATAGAAATGGCGAATATTATTCCATTCAAAGGCATTCGTCCTGCAAAAGATAAAGTTCATCTGGTAGCTTCCCGCTCCGTTGATGGTTACAATACTGCCGAATTACACGATAAGTTGGCGAGTAACCCCTACTCTTTCTTACATGTGATCAGTCCGGATTACAGTGATGGAAAAAAATCAAAACCTGGTTCTAACGAACGTTTACAAAAAGCGAAAACAAAATATTTAAAATTTGTTGAGGAAGATGTTTTTGTGAAAGATAATAAACCTGCCTATTATATATATCAACAATTAAAAGATGGCAATATTTATACAGGTATCATTGGATGTAGCAGTATTGACGACTATTTTAAAGGCATCATAAAAATTCACGAACAAACATTAACCGATCGTGAAGAAAAATTAATGCATTATTTAGAGGTGTGTGATTTTAATGCTGAACCTGTTTTATTCAGCTACCCGAACGATGAAGCAATAGATAAAATTACGATCAATTCAATGCAAGCGGATCCCGTTTACGATTTCACCACAACCGACAGAGTAAGACATAAACTTTGGATGGTGAATGATTCTCATACTGTTTCAACCATTCAGCAACGATTCGCAAAAATACCTGCTGTTTACATTGCAGATGGTCACCATCGCTCTGCTTCCTCCGGATTACTAGGTAAATCGAGAAGAGCGAAAAATCCAAAATATACAGGACAAGAACCTTACAATTATTATCTAGGAGTATTCTTTCCGGAAACACAATTAAAAATCTTTGACTTTAACCGTGTGGTAAGAGATTTAAATAATTTAACGCAACAAGAATTTCTGGAAAAGATTTCCGAAAAATTTATCATCGAAGAAAAAGATGAACTTTACAAGCCTTCAAAAAAACATAATTTCAGTATGTATCTGGAAGGAAAATGGTATTCACTGGATGCAAAAAAAGAGATCATTCACAATGAAGAACCGGTGGGAAGTTTGGATGCATCGATATTGACCGAACACATTCTATCTCCTGTATTAGATGTTCATGATTTAAAAACAGACAAACGGATTGGATTTGTTTCCGGAATAAAGGGAATGAAAGAGTTGAAAAATCAGGTAGACAAATGGAATTTCAAGGTAGCATTTGGATTATATCCGGTTGCAATGGAACAGTTGAAACACATTGCGGATACCAATAATATTATGCCACCGAAAACAACTTGGGTTGAACCAAAGATGAGAAGTGGATTGGTAATATTTTCACTTAGTGAATAATTAAAAAATATAATTATTTAGATTCTTGCGCCATTAGAATAAACCTGAATTATATTTTCAATTTTTTTAACCTTTTCAATATGTCTATCAAAGAAAACCTTTTAAAAATAACAACATCATTACCTCCGCATGTAACACTCATTGCCGTTACAAAAACACAACCTATTGAAAAGCTTATGGTGATTTATCAGGCAGGGCATAAAATCTTCGGAGAGAACAAGGTGCAAGAGCTAGTTGATAAATACGAGCAATTACCAAAAGACATCGAATGGCATTTAATAGGGCACCTTCAAACAAATAAAGTAAAATTCATCGCTCCTTTCGTTACTCTAATTCACTCCGTTGATAGTTTAAAATTGCTTGAAGAAATTGATAAACAAGCCGAAAAGAACAACAGAGTTATTAATTGTTTATTACAGATCTATATTGCGGATGAAGACACTAAATTCGGTTTAAGTTATGCAGAAGCAGAAGAATTGATGCATTCGAAAGCGCTCAGCGGCTTAAAAAATATAAAGATCACCGGCTTGATGGGAATGGCTACGAATACCGGGCAAAAAGAGCAAATTGCGAATGAATTCAGGTCGTTGAAGCAGTTTTATGATAAAACAAGGAGCATTTCAGCATTCAACTTTGAACTGAATAATCTGAGCATGGGCATGAGTTCTGATTATACGCTGGCAATTGAGAACGGTAGCACGATGGTGCGTGTAGGAAGCTCTATTTTCGGGGAAAGAAGCTAGTTCCGAAGCTAACATGTTTCGCTTAGCAAGGTTAATTAATCGATGTCTTCTTAATTAAAACCGATATAAATTTAAAAAATTTGACTTTTTAAGAATATTGGTTTATATTTGCCTAATTAATTAAAAAAACAATCAAATTACATTACAATGAAAACAGGTACAGTAAAATTCTTTAACGAAGCAAAAGGTTTCGGTTTTATTAAAGATGAATCAGGTCAAGAAATTTTTGTTCATGCAACAGGTTTGGAAGACAAAATCAAAGAAAACGACACAGTAACGTTTGATGTTGCTGAAGGCAAAAAAGGTCTTAATG
Organism: Bacteroidota bacterium; assembly: GCA_947466965.1. Classification (GTDB taxonomy): domain Bacteria; phylum Bacteroidota; class Bacteroidia; order 2-12-FULL-35-15; family 2-12-FULL-35-15; genus 2-12-FULL-35-15. Next base: position 68,167 of record CANIFU010000002.1, on the reverse strand, counting down.
CGGTAAACGTAAAAAGAGCTTAATATATTTTGCTTTAATAAAAAAGCCTCCCGAAAATTCGGGAGGCTTTTTTATTTCTTCTCGACTCCGCTCGAAGTGACAAGTCCTAAGTCAGTTCGAACGGAGTCGAGAAAGAGATTATTATAAGTAAGAAAAATGTTTGTCCTAAGTCAGTTCGAGCGGTGTCGAAGAACCTTATAAAATAATTATAAAACAAGGTAGCTACTAGCGAAATGAGGCAATCTAAAACGAAACTAAATTACTCTGTCTTTAAAGACTCTGATACTTTAGTTGAATCGACAACTGCCGGTGCTGCTGCTTTAGGAGCTGGTTTTGCTTTCTTTTTATTTTTTTGTGAACCAGTAAACGAATACGAATGAATTATCTTGCCTTTTTTACGAATGATTGCTGAACCCGAAACATTATCACCTTCAATTGTACCTTCCCAGGAAAATCGACCATTATCAGCATCTTTCGCTTCAACAGTAAATTTTATTAATACGGATGATGAAGTAGAATCAACTTCATATTCATACTCCGTTTGCTGAAACTGAGCCTGAATCAAGTAGTTCGATTTGAATTTACCAACAGCCACAAATGTCATGTCATCCTTAATGGGTTCTGTTTTTTTCTTTCCTTCTTCGGTTAAAGTAATCGTATAAATACGCCCATCAATAGGACTTTTCTTTTTTGCTTGTGCAAAAGCTGTAAAAAAACTTATTATAAGTAGGGATAGAAGTCCAATTTTTTTCATCATATATTTTTTTAGGTTAGTGAGCAGCAATTTTATCAGACATATATTGTCCTGATTTTAATTTACCAACAATTTTAGAAAACGCATCGATTGTATAATTTACATCATCCATCGAATGAACTGCTGTTGGGATCAAACGAAGAATAATAATACCTTTTGGAACAACAGGATACACCACCATTGAACAAAAAATATTAAAATTTTCACGAAGATCAAGAATCAGATTCGTGGCTTCAGGAATAGATCCATTCATTAGTACAGGTGTTACAGGAGAGTTTGTTAATCCAATTTCAAAACCGGCTGTTCTCAAACCATTTTGAAGCGCATGTGTAATCTCCCACAATTGATCTTTAAATTCAGGATGATTTCTCATCAATTCTAATCTTTTTAAAGCACCAACAACTAATGGCAAAGGAAGTGCTTTAGCAAAAATCTGAGAGCGCATGTTGTACCGTAAATATTCAACAATTTGTTCTTCACTGGAAATAAATCCACCAATCAAAGCAAACGACTTCGCAAATGTGCCGAAATAAATATCTATACCATCCTGGCACCCTTGCTCTTGGCCTGTTCCACCGCCTGTGCTACCCATTGTCCCACAACCATGAGCATCATCAACAAACAATCGAAATTTAAATTTCTTTTTTAACTCAATGATCTCTTTTAATTTGCCTTGTCTGCCGCTCATTCCGAATACACCCTCTGTAATTACTAGGATAGAACCATTTTGAACTTCCGCCAATTTGGTAGCGCGTACCATTTGTTTTTCAAAATCTTCAATATCATTGTGCTTGAACACATAGCGTTTTCCCATGTGTAAACGAACACCATCTAAAATACATGCATGACATTCAGCATCGTATACAATAACATCGTGACGATCTACCAAACAATCGATTGCTGAAACCATTGCTTGGTATCCGAAATTACAAAGAATCGTAGATTCTTTATTGACATAGGTGGCCAACTCTGACTCCAATTGCTCATGCAAATTTGAGTTCCCACTCATCATACGTGCCCCCATAGGCATTGCAAATCCATAAGCTGCGGCAGCTTCAGCATCTGCTTTTCGAACTTCAGGATGATTTGCCAATCCTAAATAATTGTTCAAACTCCAGTTTAATCTTTCTTTTCCGCGAAAAATCATACGCGGTTTAATATCTCCTTCTAATTTCGGAAACGTAAAATAACCATGTGATTCTTTAGCGTGCATTCCAATCGGACCGCGATTTGCTTTTATTTTTTCAAATAAATCCTTCATATTACCGTTATTGTGATGTTTTTATTTTTTCAATAGGCAAAACTACAGTATTGAAGCTTATATTCAAAGGGATTTTAATTAACAAAACAACGTTGCTTAAATAATCAGAAATAATATGTTCGTTTCAGTCAAAAATCTTATATTTGCAGTCCTTTATATGAAAAATAAGCAATTTTATATTACAATAATAGTATTCATTGGTATTACCTTGTTTTCTTGTAACAAAAAAGAACGAGTGTACGATTCTACTGGAAGTGCTAAAAAGAAGCGTTTCGATTTTACTATCGGCAAGTATAACAAGCTGGTGAAAAGCAGCGATATGGACGCTAAGTATGTTGCTGCCGTTAAGTATTTTGAAAAAGAAGAATATAGCAGAGCCCTTACTCTTTTTGAAGAGTTAATGGGTGTTTACCGAGGAACATCAAAAGCTGAAGAAGTACATTACTATTTTGCTTATTCCAACTATAATCTGGATGATTATATTGTTGCAGGTTACCAGTTCAGAAATTTTGTTAGAAATTTCCCCTCAAGTAAGCACGCCGAAGAATGTGCGTATATGAATGCGTATTGTTTTTATCTTAATTCTCCAAACTATAGCCTGGATCAGATAGATACAAAACTTGCCATTAAAGAATTTCAACGCTTTACAAATCAATATCCGGAGAGCTCCAGAATTCAGGAATGCAATGATATTTTAGATAAATTAAGAGGCAAACTGGAACTTAAATCCTATGAAAACTCAATGTTGTATTTCAATATGAGCGATTATAAAGCCTGTATTGTTGCCTTTGGAAATCATTTACGAGAATTTCCTGACTCAAAACATCTTGAAGAATTAAATTACTTGATCATACGTTCTTATTACTTACTTGCCCTCAATAGTATAGAATCTAAAAAGCAAGAACGTTTTAAATCTGCTGTAGATAGTTACATCAAATTTTTGGATAATTTCCCAAAAAGCCAATACCTTCAACAAGCTGAAATGGTATACTCTAGCGCATTAAAAAATTTAGAAAAATATAACAAACCAACTTTATAAAATCAATTGTCAAATGGACTACAAAAAAACAACTGCAGATTTAACAACTACTACACGCGATCTTAGAAGTTTAGATGGCAAAAGTGGCAATATTTACGAAAGTATTGCAATTATCTCTAAACGTGCTAACCAAATTAGCGCTGAAATGAAAGAAGAGTTAACAAACAAATTGGCTGAGTTTGCTTCAAACACAGATAATCTGGAAGAGATTTTTGAAAATCGTGAACAAATCGAAATTTCAAAATACTATGAGCGCTTGCCAAAACCATCATTAATTGCTATTCAGGAATTTTTTGATGATAAAATTTATTACCGCAACCCTGTTGTGGATGATACCAACAAATAATAACTTTAAAAATTAAAATTTGCAGTTCGCTTTAACATATTTCTTTTGAAATATTTTTTATTGCGAACTGCTTTTTTTTCATAATTTGTTAAATAAAAAAAACATATTAATTGGTGTAACGGCAAGCATTGCGGCTTACAAATCAGCGTTCCTGGTTCGTTTGCTTGTGAAATCTGGTGCCAATGTTAAAGTTATTATGACAGGTGCATCAACTGAATTTATTACTCCTCTAACTCTTTCAACCCTTTCTAAAAATCCTGTTTTAATTGAGTTTACAAAAAACAAACAAGGTGAATGGAATAACCATGTTGAACTCGGATTATGGGCTGACGCCTTCCTGATCGCTCCTGCATCTGCTAATACCCTTGCAAAGATGGCAAATGGCATCTGCGACAACCTCTTGCTGGCAAGTTATTTATCTGCAAAATGCCCTGTTTATGTTGCTCCAGCAATGGATCTTGATATGTATAAGCACAGGAGCAGTGTCGATAATTTAAAACGACTACAATCATTCGGGAATAAGATTATTCAGCCCGGAACTGGCGAATTAGCTAGCGGCTTGTTTGGTGAAGGCAGAATGGCTGAACCGGAAGAAATCGTGACTTTTCTTGAAAAAGAGTTTTCTAACAAACTTCACTTTAATGGCAAACAAGTTTTGGTAACTGCCGGTCCTACATTTGAAGCCATTGATCCTGTTAGGTTTATAGGCAACCATTCTAGTGGTAAAATGGGTTTCGCTATTGCTGAAGAACTTGCAAATCAAGGTGCAGATGTAACATTGGTTTGCGGTCCCAACAGTTTAAAAACAATTAATAAAAATATTAAACGCGTTGATATTACTTCTGCTGATGAACTTTTTCATGCTTCTAAGAAAGTATTCAAAAATGTGGATATAGCAATATTTTCTGCAGCTGTTGCGGATTACAAGCCATCAGCAGTAGCTTCGCAAAAAATTAAAAAATTGAGCGGAACAAAAGTAATCAATCTAATACCAACCAAAGATACATTGGTAGAATTGGGAAAATTGAAAACAAAAAAACAACTTCTGATTGGTTTTGCTTTGGAAACTGAAAACGAAATCGAAAATGCAACATCGAAAATTAAAAAGAAAAATTTAGACTTGATTGTTCTTAATTCTCTTAACGATATAGGTGCCGGATTTAAGTCTGATACAAACAAAATTACTATCATCGATAAGTACAATAAAATTACTAAATTTGAGTTGAAGAGCAAAGACAATGTTGCAAAAGATATTTTAAAAATGATTCTTAATCTAAATTCTAAATACGTTGCGTAAATTATTTATTATTCTCTTTATTATTGGCACATGCAAGTCTTCATTTGGTCAAGAACTAAATTGTCAGGTTCAGGTAATATCAAGCCAGATTGCAGGTACCGACAAACGCGTTTTTGAATCAATGCAAACTGCAATTTTTGAATTCATAAATACGCGAAAATGGACCAATGAAACTTTTAAAATTGAGGAGCGAATTGATTGTAGCATATTGATCAACATAACCGATAAGATTGGGACTGACGAATTCAGAGGAACACTTCAGATTCAGGCCAGAAGACCTGTTTATAAGACTTCTTATAATACGGCTCTTTTAAATTTTAATGATAACGATATCACTTTTAAATATTTAGAAAGCCAGCCACTCGAATTTGTAGAAAATACCTACACGTCCAACCTTACTTCTATTTTAGGCTTTTATGCATATTATTTGATTGGTTTAGATTACGATTCTTATTCACTTAATGGCGGAACACCTTATCTTCAAAAAGCATTAGCTGTTGTAAATAATTCACAAAGCTCAGGATATCAAGGATGGAAAGCTTTCGATAGCAATAAAAATAGATATTGGTTAGTAAACAACATGTTGGATGCTACCTTTGTAAGCTTGCGCGAATGCATGTACAACTTTCACCGAAAAGGGCTAGATGTTATGTACGATAATAAAGAAAACGGCAGAACTGCAATTTTGCAAAGTTTACAAGATTTAAAAAATGTTCATCAAGTAAAACCGCTTTCCTTCAGTTTGCAAGTGTTTTTTATTGCAAAAGCAGATGAAATTGTAAATATTTTCTGTGGAGGATTTTCTGACGAAAAAGTAAAGATTTCGACTCTGCTAAATGAGATTGATCCAACCAACAGTAATAAATATACAAAAATACAAACCTGCCAGTAACCTACTGGTTTTGCATAAAAATTTATTCAAGTCTTCTTTTTTTAATAATAAATTGCTGCTTCAGGCGAACTCATAATTATACCTTTGTCGACCATTTAATTATTCATCATACTAGAATTCAATTCATATTCGCTCCAACTTAAGATAAAAAGAGTATGGTATTATAAAGAATTACTATTAGCTGGATTGTTCTGTTGTTAATTTCTTTTATTATTTAATATATAATCAGGCTGAAAAAAAATTAATTTAGCGCCAGATGCTTAAACATATTTCCATACAAAATTATGCCCTCATTGATAAACTTGAAGTAGAGTTTACTGAAGGTTTAACAATTATTACAGGTGAAACGGGTGCAGGGAAATCTATCTTATTAGGTGCATTAGGATTAATTGCAGGAAGCCGTTCTGACACACAAGCACTTCAAGTGAAAACAAAAAAATGTATTGTAGAAGCAGTTTTTAATATAAAAGATTACGCATTAATAGATTTTTTTACTGCAAATGAACTGGATTACGAACAAACAACTTCTATTCGAAGGGAAATAAATCCTGAAGGAAAATCACGAGCTTTTGTAAATGATACTCCTGTTACACTCAATCAATTAAAAGAATTAGCGGAATATTTGATTGATATCCACTCACAACATCAGACATCTTCACTTAATGGAAATGTATTCCAGCTTTCTATTGTGGATACCTTTTCTGATCACACAGCGATTATTGAAGAATATTCCTCCGGATTTAAAAAATATAAAGTTCTTGAAAAACAGTTAAAAGAACTCACCCAAAAAGAATCGCAAGCAAAAAAAGATCTTGATTATTTTCAATTTCAGTTCAATGAATTGGATACTGCAAGTTTGCAAACTGATCAACAATTAATTATTGAACAAGAATTAGAAGCTCTTAATAATGCGGAGGATATAAAATCAGCTCTTTCTAAAGCTGCTTATGGACTAACTGGTGGTGAACAAAATATACTGACTTCTTTAAATGAAATAAAGATCCTTCTTTCGTCTATGGCGAAATTCAAAATAGAGATCAGCGACCTGAGCACCCGAATTTCCAGTTCTTTCATCGAATTAAAGGACATTACAAATGAACTAGAGTCCATTGAGCAGGATATTGTTTACGATCAGAAACGCATTGAAGAAATCAGCCACCGATTAGATACCATTTATAGACTGCAACAAAAACATCAAGTAAAAACAATAGATGAATTAATTACCATTAAAAACGACCTAAGTAATAAACTACTCGACTTTAATTCATTAGAAACTGAGATTGAAAAAAGTAAATTGGAATTGAATACAACTCAGAGATCACTAATACAGCTTGCAAAAAAGATGACCAACAATCGTAAAAAAGCGATTCCTAAAATTGAAAAAGAAATTGCTACGCTCCTCTCCGCTTTAGCTATGCCCAATGCGCAAATTAAAATAGAACATCACGAAGCAGAGCAATTATCGGCAAACGGTTTCGATAAGGTTGTTTTTTTATTCGCTGCAAACAAAGGCAGCGAATTTAAAGAGCTAAATAAAGTGGCATCTGGTGGTGAATTGTCTCGCCTAATGTTAAGCATTAAATCGATGATTGCAAAACGATCTGCATTACCAACAATTATATTTGACGAAATTGATACAGGTGTTTCTGGCGATGTAGCGGATAAAGTTGGAAGTATTATGAACCAAATGGCTGAAAAAATGCAAGTCATAACCATTACGCACTTGCCCCAAATTGCCAGCAAAGGAAAGTCACATTTGTTTGTTTACAAAGAAGACAAGGAAAACAAAACATTTAGTAATATCAAAAAATTATCATCAACAGAACGTATTCAGGAAATAGCAAAAATGCTAAGTACAGGATCTCCGACACCCGCTGCAATTAGTAACGCAAAAGAGTTGTTAAAAGCTTAAACTTATTATTATATTTGTATTCATCATTTTAATATTCATAAATAAACACATTTCGATATGTCATACAATTTATTAAAAGGAAAACGTGGAATCATAACGGGTGCATTGGACGAAAATTCCATTGCTTGGAAAGTAGCAGAAAAAGCACACGAACAAGGTGCAACTTTTGTTCTTACAAATGCCCCCATCGCAATGCGAATGGGTGAAATTAAAAAATTAGCTGAGAAAACAAACTCTCAAATCATTCCTGCTGATGCAACTAGCGTAGAAGAATTAACAAATTTATTCACCCAATCGCAGGAAGTACTTGGTGGTAAAATTGATTTCGTTCTTCATTCAATTGGAATGAGTGTGAACATCCGTAAAAATATTCCTTATGACGAATCAAATTACGATTATTTCATGAAAGGAATTGATGTTTCTGCAATGTCGCTTCATAAAATGCTCGCTGTCGCTAAAAAAATGGATGCAATCAATGAGTGGGGAAGTGTTGTTGCCCTTACTTATATGGCTGCTCAACGTACCTATCCTTTCTATACAGATATGGCCGATATAAAAGCTATGTTAGAATCCATTGCCCGTAGTTTCGGATATCATTATGGTTTGGATAAAAAAGTTCGTATCAATACTGTTTCACAATCTCCTACAAAAACAACCGCAGGAACTGGAATTAAAGGATTTGGCGACTTTTATGATTTTGCTGACTCAATTGCTCCATTAGGAAATGCAAGCGCTGAAGATTGTGCGAATTATTGCATCACTTTATTCTCTGATCTTACAAGAATGGTTACAATGCAGAACTTATTTCATGATGGTGGATACTCTTCAACCGGGGTTAGTACAGAAGTGATGACGAAACTTGGTGTTGAATAACCTTAACCAATTGTTCAACCCTCCAACCGATAGCTTATCCATAAAAACAAATAAAGGAACCACAATTGGTTCCTTTATTGATTATTGACATTGACCTAATTATTTTAAGGCAGATTTTAATTCATTTACTTGTATAAATCATAAAACTATTGTATTTTCATCAATTATATGCTTCTAATTGAAGAAGTAAAATAAATTCTGAATCAGATTCTTAAAATAATAAAACACAAAAAACATGGTAAAAACTACACCCAAAAATTCATTCTTGCTTGCAACTGCCTGCTTATTCGGAGCAATTGGAGCAAACGCACAATTTGCGTTTACAAACAAAAATAGTTTAACACCCATTGCTACGCATTGTGGAAATTCTATTTCGGTTGTAGATATCAACAACGATGGCTTAGATGACATTGTTAAAATGGATCAGGCATCTGATTTAGTTATTCAGATGCAAAATTCAAATGGAACATTCACGCATTACAACTTAGGTAATGTTGGAGCCGGAAACGTTTGGGGAATGGCTGTTGCCGATGTTGATCACAATGGATGGAAAGATGTTGCAACTGGTGCTGGTTCTACTTCACTCGTAAAATTATTTTGGTCGGGAACAACAATTACAACCACTACAACTATATTAAGTGGATCTTACTTCGTGCAAAATCTCACGTTCGGTGATATCGATAACGATGGATGGGTAGACTTAGCTGTTTGTGACGATAATGATTACATGAAGATCTACAAGAACAATGCGGGAACATTATCCCTGACTACTTCTTTGATCGATACAGAAATTAACCCAGGATTGACCTACGGTGGCGACCCATACGATTCTGGAAATTACGGAAGCGTTTGGTTGGATATTGATAACGATGGTGATATGGATCTTTATATTGCTCATTGCCGTCAAAGTACGACAAGCTATACTGATCAACGAAGAAGAGATCGTCTTTTCAAAAATAATGGATCAGGAGTATATATAGAAGATGCTGCTTCGACAGGATTAGAACTTCCAGGAAACTACAAACAAACATGGACCTCCAGTTTTGGGGATTTGGATAATGATGGTGACCAGGATGTTGTGCTTACAAACCACGGAGAAGCAAGTCAGATTTATTCAAACAACGGTTCTGGCGTTTTTACAGATGTTACAGCCGGTTCTGGATTTTCTGTTCCTTTTAATGCAATCGAATCTTTTGTTGAAGATTTTGATAATGATGGATGGTTGGATATTTTGATTTCTGGACCAGGACTTAAATTATACCACAATAACCATAACGGCACATATACTGCTTCAACTTCAGCTTTTGGGGGTACAATGGCTTCCTTTTTATCTTTTGCAACGGGTGATTTAAATCACGATGGTTTTATTGATCTTGTTGCTTCTTACGGAAACGTATACAACAGTCCAACTGCAACTGATGATGTATTATGGATGAACAACACCAATTCTAATAATTTTATTACGTTCGACCTTACAGGAACGGTTAGTAACGATGGTGCTATTGGTGCGAAAGTTACAATCACAGGTTCTTTCGGAACGCAAGTTCGTGAAGTGAGAGCGGGAGAATCTTATGGAACAGAAAATTCATTGCAATTACATTTCGGATTAGGATCGGATGCTACCATTACTTCTGCTTTAATAGAATGGCCATCTGGCTTAACAAACACTTTTGGGAGTTTAACTGCCGGACAATTTGTTACAGTTATTGAAGGTGGCTGCGTTATTTCAGACAATATTATACCGGGTCCTCATTCATTTTGTACAGGAGCTTCTGTTACTTTAACTGCTCCTGCCGGTTACACTTCGTATTTATGGTCAAACGGAGCAACAACACAATCAATTACTGTAAGTACTACCGGTAATTTTAATGTAATGGTTACAAATGCAACCGGATGCACAAATATTTCTGCTACTGTTGCTGTTTCTTTAAATCCTGATGAAACCCCTGCTGTTAACGTTTCCGGTGCAAACTCTTGCGGAGGAACATTAACACTTTCAAGTACACCTGCTTCTGCTTACAGCTGGACTGGTCCAAGCGGATTTACTGCTTCAACACAAACAATTAGTCCGACACTTACCGGTACATATAGTTTAACAACTACCGGATTGTGTCAGAATTGGACAGCAACTCCAACTTCGGTTACTGTATTAGCAGCACCTTCTCCAACAGGAACAGGTGCTTCCGGATTAGGACCGATATCTCTTAACTTATCTGCTTCAGGTTCTGGTGGAACAATCAACTGGTACAATGCAATCACTGGTGGTTCTTCAATTGCTTCAGGTACAACTTTTGCCACACCTGTTATTAGCACATCAACTACTTATTATGTTGATGAAACAACTGTTTACCCAGGAGTAATCGGATACACAGGTCAGCCAATTCACACCGGTTCCAGCTTATATTCAACAGGTGCAACCACAAACGGTTCTGTTGATTTTGATGTTATTGGTGCTTGTACACTTCAAACAGTTAAAGTGTATACAATCACTGCTGGTATCAGAAAAATTATATTGCAGGATGCTTCTCTTACAACAATCAACAGTTTAACAATCAACTTACCTGCTGATACAAGTATTATCACCTTGAACTTTGCATTAACTCCGGGCACAAATTATCACTTAACAACTGATGGCGCAATAAATACAACAAGTTTTGGTAATGCGAATCCGAAATTGCAAAGAAGTGGATCTGGTGTTGCTTATCCTTATACCCTAGCCGGATTTGTTTCCTTAACAGGTTCTAATCAAGGAGCACTTTACTATTACTACTTCTACGATTGGAAAATTGAAGGTGCAGCTATCAATTGTATAAGCACACCTCGTGTTCCTGTTCTTGCAAACATAACAAACACTACTGGAATTTCTGCAATAAGCGAAAACAATGGTTTTGTTATTTTTCCTAATCCAGCAAGTTCTGAAGTAAATGTTACTTTCAGTTATAATATGAATTCAACTACAGTAATTGAAATTTCAGATGTAGCAGGCAGATTGGTGAAATCAGAATCTTTTGCAAATCCTATACAAGGGCAAACAGTTCAATTGAACGTGAGTGAATTAAATGCCGGCACTTACTTTATTGCAATCAGAAATGACAATAATAAACTGGTAAGTAAATTAACGCTCACTAAATAAGTTTTAAAAATAATCTTAAAAAAAGGAGCCCAATTGGGCTCCTTTTTTATTGTCTAAACTCTACTCTTCTTTCATCTATATGAATACTATTTTCAAAATTTATCATGGATTGAACAAAAACAAACGAATTTTGTTGGTGTATTGGAGCAAAATAGAATAATTAAAATTAAATTCTAAATACAACTTGCTCTTTTTTAATACTCTTCAAATTTAATGTATATGGAATTAGATAGAATAATTGAAATGGCTTGGGAAGACCGAACTCCTTTTGATGCTATTGAATTTCAATTTGGATTAAATGAAGCTGCTGTGAAAGAGCTTATGAAAAAGGAATTGAAGTTTAGCAGTTATAAATTGTGGCGAAAGCGAGTTGAGAATTGCAAAACAAAGCATGCTTCAAAAAGAATGATTGGCATAAATAGGTTTAAATGTAATTTACAAAGATGTATTTCTAACAACAAAATTTCTAAAAGAAGATGAGCAAAATATATTTATTTGCTGGTGCATCAAGCGCTATAGCAAAAGAAACAGCATTACTCCTAAAAGAAAAAGGTCATCGTGTAATCGGCATAAGTACAAAATCCGAAACTTACATTTATGATGAATTTTATCAAGTAGAAAAATATGATTTCGATTCATTTCCTGAAATTATAGAGCCCTTAGATGGTCTTGTATATTTTCCAGGAACAATTAATCTTAAACCTTTTGCTCGAATTTCAAAAACAGAACTTTTAAATGATTTTCAGATAAATAGTTTAGGCGCCTTTGCTTTTATTCAAGCCTATTTAAATAATATTAAAAAATCGAAAATGGGGTCCATTGTTTTTTTTAGTTCAGTCGCAGCTAGTATTGGCCTACCCTTTCATTCTTCTATAGCTATGGCTAAAGGTGGTATCGAAGGACTCACGCACGCATTAGCAGCAGAATTTGCTCCATCAATAAGAGTAAATTGTATTGCACCTTCATTGGTAAATACACCAATGGCAGATAGGTTTATAAATACATCTGAAAAAATTGAACAAATGAAAAAAAGAAATCCCTTGCAACAGATTGGCAATCCTATTGATGTTGCAAATGCCATAGAGTTTCTACTTTCAGAAAATTCTGTTTGGGTAAGTGGTCAAGTTATTGCAGTTGATGGAGGAATGAGTAAAATTAAAATCTAAGAAGATGATGGAAACACACCTTTCTTTCAATGATTTAATGGGAATGGAGCATAGGCTTAGAGGGAATCTTATTAATTCGGTTGGTGGCTTTAAAAGTGTTTGCTTAATTGGAACAAAAGATAAAGATGGTCAAACCAATTTAGCCATATTCAGCTCAATTATTCATATTGGTGCTTCTCCTCCACTTATAGCTTTTATTATAAGACCTGATTCTGTTGAACGGAATACATTGAGTAATATTCTCGAAACAGACTTTTATACGATGAATCATTTAAATGAAACAATTTATAAAAAAGGTCATCAAACATCAGCAAGATATCCTAAAGAGATTTCAGAATTTGACGCTGTTGGTTTAACCGCTAATTACAAAGATAATTTTTTAGCACCTTATGTGAATGAAAGTTCCGTTCAGCTTGGTATTCAATTCAAAGAGCGCATTGACCTTTCAATTAATGGTGCTATTTTAATTATTGGACAAATTCAGCATGTTTACTTTCCAAAAGATTGTCTTTTCGAAGATTCATTTCTTGATCTTGAAAAAGCAAATACCATTACTTGTTCTGGTCTTGATAGCTACCATAATACCCAACGAATTGGGAGATTGAGTTATGCTAAAACTGATAAAGTGTCACTTTTATTAAATTTTAAATATTCAAAGTAGCTTATTAATGCAAATCCATTAATACATTCGATGATTATTTTCATTAGAAGTTATTTCATACAAATAATAAAAAAAGGAACTCAATCGAGTTCCTTTTAAAAAATATTCGTATTCTCACTAATGAAGTTAACTTCTTCCAACATGTTTTAAATGGACAACATGAGAGCGGACTGCACTTAAAACAGTTGGAAATTCAAGGTAAGTCACACCAAACTGTTCGCAAGTTTCACGCACCAATTGACTAATTTTCGGATAATGAACATGGCTGATACGAGGAAATAAGTGATGCTCAACTTGGTAATTCAATCCACCTGTAAACCAAGAAACAAACTTACTTTTTGTTGCAAAATTTGCAGTGGTTTGAATCTGATGAACGGCCCATTCTAATTCCACTTTATGATTATCGGAAGAAGGCATTTCAAAAGATGCGTCTTCAACTATGTGTGCTAATTGAAACACAACAGCAATAACAAAACCGCAGATAAATGCAATTACAGAATAACCGATAACTGTTTCAACTAAACCGATCTTTAATATTGGTAGTACTAAAAATGCAAGAACATATAAAAGTTTACTCACCCAAAATATGATATGCTCTTTTGTATCCATTTTACGAAAAGGAAGTTCACCTACCTTACCAGTAAAATACTTTTTAAAATCTTGAACAAAGATCCAAAGCAAATATGTTACACCATATAACACAACCCAATAAACGTGTTGAAAACGATGATACCAGTGTTTTTCCTGATCTTCGTGAACACGTATCCAGGGTTTTATGTCAATATCATCGTCCATTCCTTCAATGTTTGTAAATGAATGGTGGTTAACATTGTGTTTGTACTTCCATAAATAAACACTACCACCCATCGCATTTAAGGAATATCCCATCATTTCATTAACCCAGGTTTTTGTTGAAAAGCTCCCATGCGCCCCATCGTGCATGGTATTAAATCCGATTGCTGCTAAATTGAGACCCAAAAAGGTACACATAATCAAGGATATCCATATATTCGGAGTAAAAAACACTAAAATTGTATATAAAGAAATTGCTGTTACTGCAAGAATGATTGTTTTTAGATACAATTTAAAATTCCCAGTTTCTTTGATGTTATTTAATTTAAAATAACTATCCACCTTTTCTTTCAGCGCATTAAAAAACACACTGTTCTTATTATTAAAACTAACTTTTTGCATGCTTTATTTATATTGATTAAATCAAAGATAATCATTAAACAAATTGAGCCATCGTTAAATAATTAAAAAACCTATGTTAAAAACTATTCAACTTTGCTTTCAGCGACCAGGTAAAAGTGAATTCAGCCACAATTTCCCCTGCTTCATCTCTACCAACAGCCATCATATCAGTCGTTAATCCTTCCCCACCCTGCTTCACATAATTGATTATTTCATTAATATGATTTCCATCAGCACAGGTAAATGTAATTTTTCCGACTGCTTTTTTGAGAAAGCTTGCTTTATTTTGTATAATCAGCATAGATATTGCCGGAGATGACTTATAAACAGCATTCATAACCAATAATCCTGTGCTCATTTCTGCTGCCATTGCCTGACATGCAAAGTACATCGATTGAAAGGGATTTTGTGTTAACCAACGGAATTTTATGGTTGTGATGGCTTTTTCATTGGATAATTCTTTTACACGCACACCTGCAATAAAAGCCATCGGTAATGACTTCAACAAATAAACACGAAATAAAAAAGAATTATTGACAAGCTTTAGAAATGTTGATTTAGGCATTTTTATTTTTGTATAGTTTAAGGAGCAGCGTTTCTAGAACGAGTCAAGTCGAGAAATAAATTTACAAAGGAAACGTGTTTCCCGACAACAACATCGCTTCATTAAAAGCGTGTTCGTCAATTCCTGTAATTACATTCTGTTTCTTAAAGAAATGTAATAAATTTTCAGTAGGCATATTGCCAGTTAATTTATCAGCAGCCATCGGGCAACCTCCATATCCTTTAATGGCGCTATCGAATCGTTTGCAACCTGCTAGGTATGCAGCCTGAATTTTTTCTTCCCACGTATCAGGTGTTGTATGCAAGTGAGCTCCAATCTCTACTCCAGGAAATTCAGGTATTAATTTAGAAAACAATGTTTTAATATTTTCTGTATTGGAAACACCAATCGTATCACTTAAAGCAATGATCTTGATTCCAATTTGTGCTAATCGTTTTGTCCAACTAATCGCTATATTGCTGCTCCATTCGTCCCCGTATGGATTACCAAAGGCCATGGAAATATATACAACCATTTCTTTTTTATTGCGAACGCAAAGATCATTAATCTCTTCCACCCTTATCATCGATTCAGCAATAGTAGAATTGGCATTTCGTTGCTGAAATGTTTCAGAAATAGAGAATGGAAATCCTAGATAAGATATCTCTTGAAATTCAACTGCATCTTCTGCTCCGCGCACATTCGCAACAATTGCAAGCAATTTCGTTTTTGTTTCGGATAAGTCTAATTGATCTAATACCTTCGCTGTATCACGCATTTGAGGTATAGCTTTTGGTGAAACAAAACTTCCAAAATCAACAGTATCAAATCCACATTTTAAAATTGAATTAATATAAGCGACCTTTTTTTCGGTTGGTATAAAGTCGTGTATGCCTTGCATGGCGTCACGCGGACATTCTACAATTTTCATAAACCTTGTTTTAAAATTTCTTTGTTTATATTTTTAATAATTCTTGGACCTTCATATATAAAACCGGTATAAACCTGAACCAAACTCGCTCCTGCTTTTAACATTTCAACAGCATCCTTTCCTGTGTGAATTCCACCAACACCAATAATTGGGAAGGCATTATTTGATTTCTCTGTAAGATATTTTACTACTTCAACAGAACGTTTTGTTAATGGTTTTCCACTCAATCCTCCTGCACCCATTGCTTCTATTTTTAATCGATCTGTTTGCAATGAACTTCTGTCAATAGTTGTATTAGTAGCTATTACGCCATCTATTTGAGTGACTCTTACAATCTCCACAATATCATCTAGCTGTTCGTTTGTGAGGTCCGGTGCAATTTTTAAAAGAATGGCCTTTGGGTTTTTCTTTTGAGCATTTAACGCTTTAACACTTAATAATAATTTAGTTAATGGTTCTTTATCCTGAAGTGCTCTTAAACCAGGTGTATTTGGTGAACTTACATTTACCACAAAATAATCAACATGATCGAACAATGCTTCAAAACATTTTTCATAATCATGAACCGCCTCTTCATTGGAAGTCACTTTGTTTTTACCGATGTTGCCACCAACAATAATTTTAGTTTTTCTTTTTTTTAACCGAATTACAGCTTTATCAACACCATTATTATTAAAACCCATGCGGTTGATCAATCCTTCATCTTCCGGCAAACGAAACATGCGGGGCTTCTCATTGCCGGGCTGTGCTTTAGGTGTAAGTGTTCCGATCTCGATAAATCCAAATCCGAAATATCCTAATTCATCAACTAGTTTAGCATCCTTATCAAAGCCAGCTGCTAAACCAACAGGATTGGGAAAAGTGAGTCCGAATAATTTACGTTCAAGTCGTTTATCACTCACCACAAATATACTTTTGAGAATAGCGGAAATCCCCGGTATACTGCAAAAGAATTTAATCAGTTTAAATACAAGATGATGAATTCGTTCGGGCTGAACTAAAAAGAAAAGAGGTTTTATTACAAGCTTATACATACGAATAGTTTACATTGTAAAATTAGCCAAATAAAACAAAGGCCGATTAAAATTTATTTAACCGGCTCTTTTATTTTTTAACTAAGTATTATTTTTTTGGTGGCGGAGGTCCGCAGTTTTCTGCTAATGATTTAGCATCATCGATACCCAAAGAAGCGGCTATTTTAAAATCTTTGCAGTAACTAAAGTCTTTAGCATCCTGATTTGCCAATCCTCTTTTATAATAAGCTTGTCCATCTTTAGGTTTGATACGAATTGCTTCGGAATAATCATAGGTAGCAGATCTGTAATTCTCCATCCCTTCACATGCAAAAGCTCTTTGCATATATGCATCGTAATAATTGGGGCTCAATCGAATCACTGAAGAAAAATCGGCAAAAGCCAATTTCCAATTGGATGCCGAATTATATGCCATACCTCTTAAGTAAACAATTTGAACAGTATCGGCTTTAATCTTTAAGGCTTTATTATAATCGGAAATTGCTTTATCGTATTTTTTTAAAAGAACATTACATTCGGCTCGTTTAATAAAGGGTTCAATAGAATCGCTATTTAATTGAATAGCAGAAGTATAATCAGCCAAAGCGCCGGTATAATCTTTTGAACTCATTTTAGTTTCTCCTGAAGTAATAAAAGTGATGCTCATTGCAGAGCAAGCATTTGAATCATACAACCCTTTAGCTTTTTCATTCTTTAAAACTTTTGCCTTCCGTAGATCCATGCAACCCTTGTCTTTTGAGCCTTTTGAAATGAGAATTATGCCTCGTTCGCAATACGCTTCAGCATATTTTGGATCGATTGAGATCGCCATTTCAAAATCAGTCAATGCTTCCTCTTGTTTTCCCAAGCCATTCAAACTTAAGCCATGAAAGTAGAAAGGAACAGCAAGACTATGATCATAAACAAAACCATCGGGCATATCTGAAATCGATTTCTGGTATTCATTTAAGGTTGCGTATTTTTTTAATTTATCTAAATATGCTTTGGCAGCAACATCATTTAAACGCATAGCATTTGCAAAATCTATTTCAGCAGATGCATAGTTATTTGAAGCCAACTTCGTTGTACCATTTTGAATAATAACAGTTATACTTTGCGAAAACCCAATAGTATTAAAGGCAAGAAAAGTGAAAAATAAGGCAGCTTTTAATTTCATAAATAAGATTATTGAACCATTAGTTTTTGAGTAAATTGTCCTTCAGTAGTTTCAAGAGAGATGATATACGCTCCTTTGCTCAATGTTAAGCCATTGATAAAGAAGTTTTTTTCGCCAGATTGAAATTCGCCACTGTAAATTATTGCAACTTCATTTCCTAAAACATCCAACAATTTTATATTTCCCCGCGTATTTTTAGCGAATGAAATAGGGATGCATGTTATACCATGAGAAGGATTTGGGTATGCCGGTTTAAATTCAGTTTGAGCAAATTCATTTATTCCAGAAGGCAATCCTAAAACATCAAACTCAAAATTACCAAGCGGTGCAGGCATCGGACGTACCTGTTCTTTCCCTGAATTTGCATGACCTTTTATATAGTAGAAAACATGAGTGCCTGCAGGGTATGCAGGTATAAAACCTGTCCAGGTATTATTCACAGCACTTGTCAAAGTCATTGCAACATTTGAAAAACCAAGCGTTGTATCCGTTGTATAGTATAATGTCGCAAATTGAATTCCAGACTTATGCTGAATTCGTGCATCAACCTGATAAGGAATAGTTGTATTTGAAGTATTCGGTAAATTCTGATGAACAATCAATAATGGATCGCTGACACCAACAGCATGCGTGATACAATGCAAGGAACCGCTTGCCGAAATTGTTGAATTTGAATTGATCCCTACTACATTATAACCTGGCATAGCATCCCGCCAAATACGTAAAGCGGTTGTATCGTATTGCGTATAGAACTGAGGAACAATAATCGATTTATTAATAATGGTTGCATTTGCATACGTAAGGTAATTTCCACCCGCATCAGGATATATAAACCCGCTAAGTTGATCGGGTGGCTGAGGAATACGAATAACTTTATAAGGAGTTCCAAAAACAGAATTAAAATTAGCGAGAATATATGCTAAATTTGCTTCAATCTGCGGTCCGTCTGATGTTCCGACAGGATACTCACCTATTAGAAGTGTTTCTTCATTCAATAATTTCATATGCATATCAATGTGGTGAATACCATCAAAAGGCAATGTCGGCATTTTGATATATCGATTTATACCCATAAAGTTATGCATAATCGTATTTATCTGTGGCTCTGTCCAGCTGTTTTCATTCATTACTAATTCTGAAGAAAATGCGGTTCCTAAGCCATCAGACATATAATTACCACCGGTATGAATAAGTAAATTAGAACCAACAGTTGTTTCGTATAAAGGTATGTTTAACATGCGAGCAATAGAACGAGGAACTGTATCATCTTTGGTTCGTGTAGGACGGTTGTATTTCCAGTCAACTAATATCAGGGAGTCCACATCATTTAAATAACAAGGATTTGCGCCATAATCTCTTATCCATACAGCATCTGAAGCTGTTGGGTTAAATCGAATATTAGAAAGAGGAACGCCTCCTGCAGTTAAATAGGTTTTTATTGCTGTAGAATCTTTATAGGTAGTACTTCCTGAAATTGTATTACAATTAATGATGACAACCGTTTCTAATCGGGCTGCTCTAACAATTTCTCTCAAAACTGATTCATAACTTCTCCAAGTAATTGTTAAAGCCTGTGTTTCCTCCCATTGTGCTTGATTTCTTACTGGAAGTGTTGGTGGCGATGTGATGCTTGCTTTATTGGTGGAATATAAAGGTGCCTGCCAATCCGAACGTTGCATCTGCATTAATTCGTTTTGAGAAAAACCAACCGGTAAATCTGTTTGAGCAAGTGAAGAATAATAGATTAAAGAAACGGAAGCAAAAGAAAATGCTTTTTGAAAAAAAGTGTATTTAGTTAACATTTTTTGAATATATTTAAGATGTTAAATTAGTTAAAATATTTAAAATATCAAATTTATTTTCTGTGTTTAAACTTTGTGTTAAAATCCGAATTAAAGTCATACTTCTTATGATTTAACAATTTATTTTGGTACTACGGTATCCGTACAATTTCAAACAAGTAACTAAAAAACAATTGTTCACGTCGAATTTCATTATATTGGTGGGCCTTTTTCGCAATTAACTAAGAGTATCGAGTTTTGATTTATTTACAGGGTGATCCACCGATCCGGCCGAAAATCTACTTCCGCGCACCTTTTGTAACAGGTGTTACACGATGAAGTGTAAATGATGGGAAAATTATCGGCATTAGATTTTAGATATATATGCCATCAAAAATAATAAAATCTTTCGGTGATTAACATTTGTATTAAACGATCTCTTTAATTTTATAATTGTTGCCATTAAAAACAAGGTTGTCGTTTTTAGATAAGCCAATTAATTTTAATGCAATTGGTGAGACTTGGGAAATAGCGAAAAACACCTCGTCTTCAATCATTATTTTTCCTGCAGCAACTGCAATGTAAAAACACCCTCTATTAGTATATACTAAGCTACCTAAAAATATTTTTTCGGATTTTTGCTCCGGATTTATCTTCTTAAGAATACCTCTAAATTCAATGGCTTCAGTCAGCTGCTTGGAACCTTTTTCTTGTTCCAGTTGTGCCATTGCTCTACCGGTTTCATGTTTGTCGCCCGAACTGCTCTTGGTTTCATCATTCCCTGATTCAATCGCTTCATCAATTGCTTTTTGAATAGCTGAGATACGCTGATCGGCATAGTCAATGCATTTTTTGTAAAGCAAGATTTTTATAGATACTTTCAAGAGTTGAAATTTATTTTGAGCCTAAAGGTGGACATAATGTTATGGCCTCTTATTTTTTCTTTGGAACGAAACTGTAATAAAAGCCGAAACCAAAACTGATAAACTGTGAAGAAACGGCATTGTTTCTGTCGAATTTGGCATATTCATTTAAAACAAGATCATATGGATCGAAATGAGCATCAAAAACGGTATAGGATAATGTTGCTCCGATTCCGAAATTAGATTCGATAAGAAAGAATAAATTCATTTCCGGTTCTATAAAATAAGTGCTGAAGCTGCTGTATTTAGGAGGATTTTTCGGATCCTTTGTTTTGATCCCCGAATATTTTGTCCAATTTTTACCAACTGATAGTGACATTGAGTAAATAGCTTTATTTTTCTCTCCGACATAAAAATCGCTTCCAACTTTTATTGCAAGATTATTATAGTCCATACTCGCATTATAGTCCCCGATCTTATTTTCTGTTATTTTAAACAAGCCTTTTTTAAAAGATACTCCAGTAAAAAATCCTTTGTAAAGCATCAGATTTATACCTCCACTAGCTTCGTAAATTCCAACAAAACTTTTTTTGAAGGATTTATTTCCCATCGGATGAGGAACGGTAACTGAAAAACGTGGACTCAATAAATAATATTGCTTTTTTGAAGGAGAGCTTTCTTCTGAAGCTTTTGTATTTAAAGTGAAGGGTTCTTCCTGAGCTGAAACAAATAAATTGAATGACAAGAAAATAATAAAGAGATATATTCGAACAGTATTCACGTTTATTTTTATTTGCTAAGTTATCTATAATTGAAAGCTGAACCTTTAATTACCCAAATATAGCAAAAGTTTTTTCTATTTTTAATAATGAATGTTTTGTGAAACGTAATTAGTGCATCTGTAAGGTCAATAATTACATAAGTAATTTATTTATTCCAAGTAAGCCGTTTTTCAAAACTATTTAACTCAGCAAAAGCTAATCGTTATTGGATTAATGGTATGCCTGTAATTGCTTAATTTTAAAAAGTATTTTTAATTAAAAGTGTTAAGAAATAAAAAAACACCACAGGAAAATGTGGTGTTTTTTAGTGACCGCGAAGGGATTCAAACCCCTAACCTTCTCATCCGTAGTGAGACACTCTATTCAGTTGAGCTACGCAGCCATTTGCTTTTTTTAAAAAAGCGATGCAAATATAAACATTTTCCTTCTATCCAAAAGGCTTTAATTAATTTTTATTTAAAATATGGTAATTTTAACAGCGTATTATTTATTTATAATACATTTGTAATCAAACCAATTAATTTTATTTTAGATGCCAACATTATCAATTGTTTTAGGTGTATTAGCCGTACTTTTTGTTTTTTTATCATTTGTTACAGTAGCTCAGGGAACTATTGCTGTTGTTACAGTTTTTGGAAAATACAAGAGAGTTATGGGGCCGGGATTAAATATGAAAATTCCGTTTATTGAAGTTATATTTAAACGCGTTTCCATTCAAAATCGCTCTGTAGAGCTTGAATTTCAGGCTATCACTATTGATCAGGCGAATGTGTATTTTAAAGCGATGCTGTTGTATGCAGTTATCAATACAAATGAAGAAAGCATTAAAAATGTGGCCTTTAAATTCATTGATGAACGAAACTTTATGCAAGCCTTAGTAAGAACCATAGAAGGTTCGATAAGAGGATTTGTTGCCACAAAAAAACAATCGGAAGTTCTTTCTCTCCGTAAGGAAATTGTGGAAGATGTAAAAGGACAGATCGATCAGAGTTTAGAAGAATGGGGTTACCACCTACTCGATCTTCAGTTGAATGATATCACATTTGATGAAGCAATTATTAAATCGATGGCGCAAGTAGTTGCATCCAGCAACTTAAAAGCGGCTGCTGAAAACGAAGGTCAAGCATTGTTAATTACAAAAACCAAGGCTGCGGAAGCGGATGGTAATGCAACAAAAATTGCAGCAGAAGCAGAACGTTTGGCAGCTCAATTACGCGGACAAGGTGTTGCGTTGTTCCGAGAAGAAGTGGCTAAGGGTATGAGTCAGGCGGCTAAAGAAATGGAGCAGGCTAATTTAGACACTTCAGTTATTTTATTCAGTATGTGGACGGAAGCGATCAAGAACTTTGCTGAATATGGTAAAGGAAATGTAATATTTTTAGACGGTTCTAGTGAAGGAATGGATCGTACCATGCGTGAAATGATGGCGATGAATAAGTTGATGGAACCGAAAGGGCCAAGTGTTAAGAAATAAACACTACTCATTTTTCGCAAAAAAACCTTCAGGTGAAAAACCTGAAGGTTTTTTTATTTTACAGGCTTTTAATTTGTTTATCTGTCATGTTTTATTAAATTACAAATAATTAGATAACAAAACACGCATACATCTCGTGCCGATTGTTTTAATCCCCTGAGGCTTTTTTACAATGCACAAGGTAAATTAATTCAATCTGTAGATTTGAATGAAAGAGGAAAAGGTAACTTAAATGTTTTTGCTAGTGATTTAAGCAATGGTATTTATACTTATACTTTAGTAGCTGATGGAAAAGTTGTTGAGACTAAAAAAATGGTTAAACAACAATAGATGGTATCAGGTATTTAGTACCAGATATCAAATTAAAAAGTCCCGAGCTTAACACTCGGGACTTTTTAGTTTATAACTTATCAGATTAAAATTGTTTTCTAGGACGTCTTTCTCTTGAGAAATTACTTTTTCTATCCCCTCCTCCACTCGATTCGTTTTTAGAATAGCTTTTTTCTGTAGATGAATTTTCATTCCCTTTAGATGAACTTCTTTCACGGTCGCTATAGGATTTGCGCTCCGTTGAAGGTCCTCTGTCTGAACGATCACCATAAGACTTGCGTTCCCCGGAAGAACTTCCGCTAGAGCGATCGCTATAAGATCTACGTTCACCAGAACCTGAACCTCTGCGTTCACCAGATCCGCTGTTACCTCTATAACCTCCTCTGTCGCTACCTCTATCACGGTTTCCACCGCCATATCCGCCTTTGCGTTCACCACCACCAAATGATCTTCTGTTTCCACCACCTTCATAGCCACCACTTGATCTTCTTTCTCCACTGCTATCACCACGAGATTCAATACGCACATTACGGTTGTTGTAACGTGCATTTTTGAATGTTCCCTGGATGATCTCAGCCGATTCAGTTTTCACTTCAACAAAAGAGAAACTGCTTTTTACTTCAATGCTTACAATAGTTGCAATATCAACACCCGAAACTTCTGAAATGTATTCTTTCATTGATGAAGCATCCAAACTATCTAATTCACCTAGATTGATGAACAATTTAGTAATTCCCGGAGTGGATGAAGAGCGTTCTCTATCTCTTGAAGCACCGGCATTTAAGTCAGGAGCATTTTTGTAATAATCTAAAAAGCGGTTAAACTCTGTAGATACAAAACGCTTGATGATATCTTCTCTTGTCAGTTCTTTTAATTCATCGTAAATGTTTGGCAAGTAAGCTTCAATCGCTTCTTCATTTACTTCAACATTGTGAATTTTTTTCACCAAGCTGAACAATTGTTTTTCACAGGCTTCGAATCCGGTTGGAATCGTACCTTGAATAAACTTCTTTTTGATGATACGTTCGATGATACGAATCTTTCCTACTTCTTTCATGTTGATGATACAGATTGAAGTGCCTGTTTTACCAGCACGAGCTGTTCTACCAGAGCGGTGCGTATAGTTTTCAATTTCGTCAGGCAAATTATAATTGATAACGTGCGTAACATCGTTCACATCAATACCACGCGCTGCAACATCAGTAGCTACAAGCATTTGCAAAGAACGCGAACGGTAACGTTTCATAACGTGATCGCGTTGTTGTTGAGATAAGTCACCGTGCAATGAATCCGCTCCGTAACCATCTTTAATTAATGCATCTGCAATTTCTTGTGTTTCGATACGTGTACGACAAAATACAATCGCAAAAATATCTGGATTTGAATCCGCGATACGTTTTAATGCTGCATATTTATCACGCGCTTGAACAACATAATAAATGTGTTCGATATTATCGTTACCTGAATTTTTTGTTCCTGCAGTAATTTCTACTGGTTTTTCCATGTAGTTTTTAGAGATGCGCAAAACTTCATCTGGCATAGTTGCAGAAAACAACCAGGTGTTTTTTTCTTCTGGAGTTTGAGACAAAATAGTATCCAAATCTTCTTTGAATCCCATATTCAACATCTCATCAGCCTCATCTAATACAGCAAAACGCACGTTACTAAAGTTTACACGTCTGCGGTCAATCATATCGCACAAACGACCAGGAGTTGCAACAACAATTTGTGCACCTTTCTTAATGTCGCGTGATTGATTATCGATACTTGCTCCACCATATACAGCAACGATGTTTGCACCGTCAATGTATTTAGTATAACTCTGCAAATCGCGTGTAATTTGCATACACAGTTCTCGTGTAGGACAAATAATTACAGCTTGTGTATCACGTGAAGTGAAATCTACAAGGTGTGTTAAAGGCAAGCCAAAGGCAGCCGTTTTTCCAGTTCCCGTTTGTGCCAAAGCAACTAAATCGGTGTTACCGGTTAATAATACAGGAATTACTTTTTCCTGAATAGGAGTTGGACTTTCAAAACCCAACTCTGTTACAGCTTTAACAATAGCATTGTTAAAGCCTAACGCTTCAAATTTGTTCATTAAATATTTATTAAGTTAATATTACAGTCGTCACTTACAAGGAAGTATGTGTGAGTTGAATCCGACAACTGTTTTTTAAGGAGCCCACCATCATTGGTCTACGGGCTTTTTTCGGCAATGTTCTACAGTCGTAAATTCGTCTCAGCAAAAATCCTATTTTGACTAAAACCGATGCAAATGTACTATAATTAATTGAATAGATGCTGTTTATGAAAAATAAAAATTATTTATAGGTTATTTTCTTTACCTTTTTTGAAAAAACTGTTATGCTTGTGAGTGTTTTTTTTTAATATTTTGGAGGCGTATATTAGATTAATAAGTTTTCAGTGGATCTGAAAATAGTTCAAATCAATTTATTTTTTTTTGTGAAACGAAAATAATTTCTCATTCAGTATACTTACAATCTTATCGTAAGATCTTGTACTAACAAGCATTTCATTTTGTTTGACTAAAAATGGAAAGGGGCGGTTGAGTTGTATGTAGTTTTTGTCTTTAATAAAGAATGCATCTAATTGTGTTGTTGAACTTTCGTCAAATTCTCCAATAAGGTAGTTATTGCTGTTATAAGATGAATCAATTTGCATATCTGTATTCATTAAACAACCCTTATAGTTTCCATCTTTTATTTGGATGGAATAATTTGAGTAGAAAAAATAGACAGGACAAAAATTGAAATTGGCTTTAAAGGCAGCGATAATTGATTTATTCTTCTCCTCTTGCATTATTCTTATTTCTTCAGCTTCCTTTTCTTTTCCCCTTTTTTTTAATCCTGTAATTTGCAATTCAGATGTTTTTAAGCGAACAAACAAGGCACCATTTTTTAGCATTACAATATTTGAAACGGCCTTGTCTTTCGATTTTTGAGCGATAGCAGTTGTTCCGATAAAAAGTAATAAGATGAGGACAAGTTTGTGACGTGTCATTTTTTTTTAAGTAATTTTGAATTCTAACCTAGGTTTAAATAAGGGTAAAAAAAGCAGGCCTGTAAGCCGGGTTCTGTCGAGTTCTATCATTTATCTAGATCTTGCATCACTGCAAGACTCAAGCAACCTACCCTCCGAAATCGAGCGAGCAGCTCTAATGCTTCGGTTTATTTGGTCTTTCAACTCCCAAGGTTTACCCGAAATAATTGTTGCCAATCATTTCCGTGAGCTCTTACCTCACATTTTCACCATCACCTTGTATTGCTACAAGGCTGTAATTTTCTGTGGCACTTGCTGTCTTCGTATCGCTACGAATCCTTCCTGTTAGGAAGTGGGATGCTCTGTGTTGCCCGGACTTTCCTCTTCGTATTGTTACGAAGCGATAGAACGGCCTGCTCTGCAAAGGTAGTCAATTAGTTGATTGCGGAAAAGTTTATTGATGAATATAGAATTCTTAACATTCTTTGCCTCTATCAGGATTTTTAAATTCCTTTAATTAATTATTATTTCGGTTGCACCGAAACCGTATTTCGAATACGAACCGTCATGCATTTTTAGGTTCTTGTAAGAAGTGATGATTGCCCTGACCTCCTGTTTTAAGCGTCCATTCCCTACTCCATGGATCACAACGAGACTTCTGCATCTGTCATTAATAGCTTTATCTAAGGCATTTTGAAAATGCTTCAGCTGGATCTGAATGATTTCGGCATTGCTCATCCCTGAATAGTTTTCCAACAACTCTTCGATGTGAAGATCAATTTCCATTTCGTAAGCAGGATTATTGCTCACATGTGGTTTTGATGTTTTTGATGTATCGTACTTCGTTTGTTTCTGAAAGAATATCTTCGACAGGTCCATATCCGGACGATACAGTTCTTCTGCTTTATGTCCATTTATTTCACATACATTAATTATTAATGATCTTTCTGAAATAAATGGGTTATCAGAAAATGCATTCTCTTTGTATAATTTTATAGGCTTTAACTTTATTACTTCGCTGATCGGTAACTGATGCGTATGTTCTTTTTCATCAAAAAAAAGTGCGTCAATTTTAAAAGTGGTACTTTCAGTTAATAATTTCCGATCAATGGTCTCTATCAATTCGTGTTCAAATGAATTGATATGGCCCGTTTCAAATGTTTTAAATCCGTCATTACTGAAGATCGAATAGGTGAATAAAAGCTGATACGATGTGTTGTTGATTATCCAGACGTTAAAGGCGGAATGCGCAATTTCGTTTTCTTTTTCAGGAGAAAACGCCAAATAAATGCCTTCCTTCTCCACCGTTTTAGAAGGTTTGAGGTTTTTCTTCTCAAGAGGAGCAACAGGTGGTTCCTCCACATATTTAACCGACGATTGAATTCTTGATTCGTCATAGATCAACAGTAATTGCGAAACGGCAAAGGGTAATTCAAAACCATCTTCAATAGTTATTCCCACACTTGTCTTGTTAATTATCTTACTAACAATTCCTTCTCCTTTTTCATTCAGAAACCTAACCTTATCACCAATTTTAAAGTTCATCTTGCAAAAATAAAACTTTAAAATCATTTTTTGTATCTTTGAAAGATGAAAATTCGGATTTTCTTTTTTACTTCTTTCACTTCTGTTGTGTTGCTTTTTTTAAGTTGCACCAAGGATGTGCAGGTTACAAGCTACAAAACCCAAAATGTAATTGTGGTAGTGGTGGATGGTGCACGCTTCTCTGAAACGTGGGGTGAACCTACCCATCAGTTTATTCCTCATCGCTCCGCCATGCTTTCGCAGGGTGTTTTTTGCAGCAATTTTTATAACAACTGTGTGACTTCAACAACTCCAGGTCACACATCTATTTGCACGGGTGTTTGCCAAAATATTAATAATGCTGGCGCTGAATATCCTGCTCATCCCTCTATCTTTCAATATTGGTTAAAAGCATATAAGCGTCCGAATGACGAAGCATGGATCATTACAACGAAAGATAAATTGGAAGTACTTTCGGATTGTACGGATAGTGAGTGGAAAGGTAACTTCCGGCCTATGACCGACTGTGGTATAAATGGATTAGGAACAGGTTATCGGGAAGATAGTGTTACCTTTAAAAGTGTGTACTCTAAACTCAGTTCGAAACACCTCCGTTTAACAATTGTAAATTTTAAACAACCCGATGCTGCCGGCCATGCAAACAATTGGGTGGATTATAAGCAAGGGATTTTAGATACTGATAATTACATTTATAAATTATGGCAGAAAATCCAAGAAGACGAATTTTATAAAGACCGCACCACCATGATTGTTACAAACGATCATGGAAGGCATACTACCGGACATTTAGATGGTTTTATTTCGCATGGCGATAACTGCGAGGGTTGCAGACACATCGAGTTTTTTGCAATGGGTCCTGATTTTAAGCAGAATTTTATTTGTAAAACACCTTACGATCAAATAGATATTAATAATACGATTGCCGAATTAATGGGCTTCTCAGTTCCTACTTCTAACGGTAAAGTTATGCGTGATATTTTCAGAAACTAATTATAATATCAATTCTACCGCGCCTTCATTCATTACATCAAAATATTCCTGTTCTAAAACCTTACATTCTTTTTTCCATTTTATGATCTGATAATTGGAGTTAGATGAATCAAAAATGATTTTATTTGCTCGAAATAAGCGTTTCATTTCTTGCACACTCATCTTTACATTTTTACTCACAATTAGATAATCCAATAAAAAAGGTTCGCTATTGTTTTTTTTAAATTCAATAGCATGATCCAGAATTACGATCCTTTTATTCCGAAATTGAATGTAACCTGATTTTATATAAATATCATTTTTCATATACTCTTCACTGATAATTCTCGAATCGTTTAGTCCTAATTCCCACCAATTATGCAGGATATGAAACGACAACATGCTCTTGTTTTTTGCAAATTCACGATCGGTCAAAAGCACATTACTTTTCGCATTTATAAAATCAATAGCACTCGTTTTTGCAATATTGTAAACCGTTATTTTTTTTTGATTATATTCTTTATTCTGCTCAATGGCTTGGCTTAAGAGAATAAAAATGCAAAATGAAAGTGATAAAAAAAGATATTTATATTTCTTGGTGCTTGTGAATAAAAAAAATAAAATAATCAAGCCATATAATAAAACTGTTTCAAAAACAGAAATAGAAATTCCCTGCAACAAAGAATAAGGAAGGGATTCAATCCATTTAACTGATAAATTCAAAATCCAGATTAACCAAGTGAATACAATTGAAATGTATTTAGCGGCTAAAGGAATAGGTGAAAACACAAATAGAGAGATGCCTATATAAAGAATTAGTGTAGAAATTGGTATAACAATTAAATTAGAGAGCAGAAAGTAATTTGGAAATTGATGAAAATAATAAAGCCCTAATGGAAATGTAGCAATTTGTGCTGCAATCGAAACCGAAGTGATTGTCCAAATCTGGGCTATCAACCAATTATCAATTTGAAACCAAGCATCTATTTTCGGTTGTATATATACGATGCCGGCAACGGCCAGATAAGAAAGTTGAAATCCTACATCCATTATTAAATATGGATTAATAAGTAACAATAAGAATGCTGAAGCTGCAAGGGTGTTATATATATTTGTATGCCTATTAAATGTTTTTGCTACAATAATAAAACTAAACATTGTTGCGGCCCTTAATACGGAGGGAGATAAACCGGTAATAGCAGCATAAAACCAAAGAAATGAAATCAACAAGATGGCCTTTATGATCCGTGTTTTTTTATGCTTATCCAAAAAAAACAACATGCTGCTGAAAACTAAATATACGATAGCGACATGTAATCCAGATACTGACAAAACGTGTAAGGCTCCCGTACTAGAATATGCAGAAATAATATCAGCATCTAATTTGTTGGTATAACCCAGCAGTAATGCAGCACCAACAGATAATTCATCTCCAGTAAGCTCATTTTTTTGAAACACATCCAACAAATATTTTCTTAATTTAAGAGATCGACTCATGATAAAATTCCCTGAGTTGCAATTTGCATTTTTCCAGCTAAAATCGGAAACATACGCCTGCTGCCAGATATTATGAAAAGATAAAAAACGTTTGTAATTATACTCACCGGGATTTTTAGGACCGGAAACATCCTTAAATTGGGTGTGAATAAGTAGTTCATCTCCGTATTTTAATTGTAGAGCTTCATTGTTATTTTTGAAATACATCATTGCCTTTCCGCTACATACTCTCCATGAATCTCCGTCTCTAATCGCCAAAATTTCTACTACTGCTTTTAATGTTTTTTCTTGCTCGATATAGGAATCAGCAAGCCTTCCATATACGATATTTTTTTCAGAACAATAGTTTGAAAAATGATTTGATGAATATTTTTGAGTGTTAAAAAGGGTAAGCTGATAAGCAAAAATAAAAAGTAAACTATTTAACAAAATTCCAAAAAAATAGGATTTGCGATAAGCGATATTAAATTTCGGAATTAGAACGATTGCTGCTAAAAGAATAAATGCACAGATAGCACATGTAAGTGTAGCATACAAATGGATAGTAAAATTCGCTGCTGCAATGATTCCAATTAAAAAAGGCAATAGTAATCGAACTAAGGGAGCCTTATTCCATACTTTCATAATGTATATGATGAATGAAAAGCGAATTTAATAAACTAATATAAAAAACCTTTAAATAAATTTATTTTATTTTATTTCTGACAGATTGTTTTTCTTCGATTGAATAACACCACCTTGTTTTTGAATCATTTCACCTGAGTATAAATAAGCTATTTCCAGCGGTATTTAAAACTTTCATATTTGCCTTTAATGGCCATCACCAATTCGAACTGACTGGCTTTAAGTATAAATTCATCACTCAAATTAAGATATTTAATAAATGTATCAAACTCATCATCTTTTAAGTCAATTACTTCATACTTTACATATAAGTGGAAAAGATCTTTTAAGATATCCCTTTTAAGATCTTCGTTTTCCCATTCGGCAACTTTCTGTTTGGATTTTGAGAATTTGCTAAAACGCTCATACAAAGCAGTAATAGGACTTTCAAAAGCGTTTATCCCTTCTGCGGTATAGGTTTTACGTACTCCTAATTTATCAATGTCGTTTTGAATTTCATTTAAACTCCGATTCGCAAAAACACTTACCTCCTTTAATTCAAATTGTAATTTATGTAATGAGATATCGAAATAAATTATTCCATTAACCAAAGAATCCTTAAAGCATAACGATTTAACTCTAAATCCAATTGCCGAAAAAATGATGGTATCGGAAGGCAATACCATTAAAGCGAATTTACCTTCTGCATCCGCAAACGTCCCATTATTAGTTCGTTTATTAATAATCATTGTTTGGTTTAAAGGCAATGTTTTATTGTCTTTATCAAATACTTTTCCAGATATTTTAACCGTAAATTGTGCTTTAGTAGAAATATGGAAAAGAAAAAAGGCAAGAATGGCAATAGATTGGGTTAAAAAAAAATTAATTCTGTTTTTCATTGAAGCAGAAACGTAATTTGTAAAGATTTATTATGACTATTTTTGTATTTCCATTACTTCAACAATAGCGCCCTCTTTTTTTTTCTTTTTAATCAGTTTCGCTTTTGATTCTTCTTTACGTAATAGACGTTCAATGTTTTTCTGATGTGTAATTAGGACCATTATAGCAATGAGGATTGAAAAGATAATGAGTGAAGGCACTACAGTATGAAATACATAAATTATAATAATAGGGAAACAAGCAGCTGAAATCATAGAACTTAAAGAAACATAACTCGAAATAAGTAAAACAAGGATAAAAATCCCCATACAGATAAATGCTCCGTAAGGATGAACACCTAATACAATTCCCAATAAAGTTGCAATTCCCTTTCCTCCTCTAAAAGAAGCAAAAACAGGGAATATATGTCCAACTAAAGAAGCAATACCAACAACTAATTCTAAATTAATAAACTGGTTTGAATTTGGATGGTACGGACTAAAATAAGCAAGACTAGCTGCAGCTAGGCCTTTTAATACATCAATTAACAAAACAGGGATGCCCGCTTTTTTACCAAGCACTCTGAATGTATTTGTAGCTCCGGCATTTCCGCTTCCATATTCACGGACATCAATTTTATAGAAAAACTTCCCAATCCAGACAGCAGTTGGAATGGAACCGATTAAATAGCCTCCTAAAAGCAATAATATGTTAGAAATGTTTATCACGACTATTCTGCACTTTCTGTTTTTCGTAAAAATTGAGTTTTCTTAGCTGTTGTTGTAATATTAAAATTATAATTCGGTTCCTTCTTTTCTTTATCTCCATCTTTCTGACGTTTCTCTGGTTTCAACTCCTTAATTGCTGCATTGAATGCTTCATTTGAAGAAATCGCCAACATAGTTCCTCGCGTATAATTAAAGTAATACCAATTATTGGCATCCAATTCTAAATAAATATTCAAGATGTCTCCACCTCTTTTTTTAATGATCTCCAGCCTTCCATCAACATATTTATTGATCTGAGTTTTGTTGATATTCCCGATTCCCAACTTACCTAAGGATGTATAAGAACGTGTTTCCTTATTCCACTTCATTTTTACATCCGTCAGGAATAATATTTTCTTTAATTCATCCGGAAATTTCTTAAATGAACCGTATAAGTTCAATTGTGAAATAAGTTTATCAGCCTGTTCTTTGCCCATCATTTCTCGCATTCCTTTTTCAAATACTGGACGTGAGAAATCTGTTGGTTTCAGGTCAACATTTGCAACTATTGCATCCGACATTTTATCAATTGCTCCATCGTCAAAGAAGAAATCGAATGACATTAACATGTCAAATGAAGTAGAATCAGGAATTAATAAATGAACAGCACTACCATACGATTCGATTTTTAATTGACCGAATTCACCCCCTAAGTTCAATTTCCCTTCACCATAAACTTTACATTGAGCTGTATTTAAACTCAAGTAATTCCCTGTTAAGGAGCGTTCAACAAGTTTTTCTTTATTAGAGATTCTATATTCACGGGAAGCTTTATCGAAAAATAAAAATCCTTCAGTTGCTAAAACATATGTATCGTTGTTAGATTCCTTTGGTGACAAGAACGTTGAATAAAAATGTGTGGAATCGGTTGTTACCATTAAAGATGCTGCAATTGATTTTCCTGCAACATCTAACAGATCTTTTGGAATAGGAATGTAAATGCTGTTCGGGTTGATTTCCGATTCAAATTTAAACCACGTTTTAGGTATTGCTGCACAATCGTGAGAAATACGAGCAGCACCATCGAAAACCAAATAGTTTGCTGTAGCTTTCAACTTCACTTTTCCTTTGTATTCAAAATTAGGACTCAACCTGAATTTTGAGGAGTCCGGGATGTTTGTTTCCGCAAAGGTCTGGAACGTTGTATCAACACTTACGTTGCTAAAATAAAATGTTTGTTTTGTTTTAAGTTCATCTACATAATCATAAAAACCTGAGCCAGAATAATTTTTTTTGGCAAAAACATTCACCGTACAATTATACAAATTGTGGTATTGGGTAATGGAGTTGGCAACAATTTTAGCATTGGCAAATGTACGCATCACTGCATCTTTATCAATAATAACATCGCCCTTTTCAGGATATATACGTGCATCAGCTACATTAATATATTTAACATCTTTGGCTGTAATAACATACTTTTTAAGATCGTATTTTGCAGATGGTGATTGAAAGCGAAGTGAATCTTGAGCAGGATGTACAGAAATAAATTCGGGCCCTTCAAGATTCAGATCTTCTTTTGCTGATGAAGCACCTTTTGAACCCGACCCTAATTCAATCTGACTGTC
The DNA here is from genome assembly GCA_947466965.1 of Bacteroidota bacterium. Classification (GTDB taxonomy): domain Bacteria; phylum Bacteroidota; class Bacteroidia; order 2-12-FULL-35-15; family 2-12-FULL-35-15; genus 2-12-FULL-35-15. The sequence continues at coordinate 33,916 of CANIFU010000002.1, read as the reverse complement.
ATCCATAAACCATTTGAAGTTATCCATAAAACAGATATACTGATTTACAGGAAACTTAACAATTGAACCTTTACCATTAGATTTAAATTCCCCCATTCGTTTATCAAAATCGATGTGGGCATTTACGTTATCTGTAGAAAAGGCTAAAGAAGCAATGTCCAATCCTTTTAAGCTAAAGTTGGAAGTATCTGAGTCGAATGAATTGGATTTAAATTTAATAAGCTTTGCTTCTAATTTTGCATTTGAAAAATCAGCAGTACCACTTCCGAATAATTGTTTCGGTGTCATGGATAAACGACCGTTAAATTGCCCCTGACCATTGAAATCCAAAAATTTCTTTTCTTTATTGTTCCATACATTCATTACATCTTTTGAAGGGATCCAATGCATTTTGACATCTTCACCATGCAATTGAGGAAATTCGGGTTTTATTTTTTGTAGGTTAACATCATACGATTGAGCAATGCACCTGGTAGAGTCGGGGAAAAATAAAAAATCGTTCGACTTTGTTATAGAGGTTACATATTTAATAGTTCCATCGCCATGTAAACCCTGATTACTTAATTTGATGGCTGCATTAAAGGTGCCTTTCCCTCCGTACATAGGATAACCTTCAGCAGGAGATTGAGTCATAAATCCCAATGAATAATCCTGCTGGAGTGTCAATGACTCTTTAAAAGTTGGAAAAATCCCAGCCGTTTCCATTTTTCCTTTGAAGGTTAATCCTTCATTTGAAAAGTTGTCCAAACTATCAATCGTAAATGGATCAAGTTGAAAATAAAAATTCTTACGCTGATACTTTCCATTTTGAATTGATTTTTTATCATAATAAGCATGCGATTCTTTAAAACTATTAAAAATTGGATATACTGGAAATGGCTTTCTTCCCGACTTGTTGGCAGGATTATCAATCTCCAAATCTCCATTAATTTCCTCAATAACTGTTCTTACTTTTACAAGCGGATATTCCCCATATGCATCTGGCTCACGAGATTTAACCATGATTCTTAATGAGTCTACATTTTTAAGTTCTACCTTGAATTTATCATAATCAAATGAAAATTCTTTTCCGAAGAAATCGAAACGGCCGGCATGAACAATTCCAGCAAAAGTAAAGTCGCGGTTTTTCTTTAAAATGATTTTTTGTTCGGCAGGGTAGATCATCACATTTTGAGAATCACTCATGTAAATCTGACGAACACCCATAATGCTCATGTCATAGTTTAATAAATTAACTGAAGCGTTGCTTGAACCACGAACAGAAGAAGGAAACTGAATAACGTCGTAGTCTATGTGGGCAGCTCTTGCTGCTATATAGCTATATAGCTTTTCATTTACATGAACTTCATCTTCTTCTGCATCATAGGTAATAAATCCCATGGTTGATAAACGGATTAGATTGGGGCGAACATCATTTGATGAAAATTTTAAAAATTTCGCATATTGATCACCCTGAAAATCACGAATGTCACCAATTTTTTTTACATAGTCTCTGATTTGAATCAAGGGATTTACCATATCCAATCCTTGAATGCGATCATATCTGTCGGTTCTAAAATAATTAGAAGATTCAAACATTGCATCTTCCTGGGAGTTTCCAACTAACATCCCTAGATCCATTTTAGGATCTCCCGTTTTCCATGTCAATTCCTCAAAATACATATCCACTTTGTGGAAGGTATTTAAAAAAGGGGATTTAGATACACCATTATTAGTGCGTATTAAAGATAGTTTTTGATCTGCGACATCAAATTTCATGTTTACACTCGGATGTGTGATTGAATCTTTATTAAAATAAAATTTAATATTCGCCGCTTCTGCGCTTAATTTTTCCTTAGTGATTGCGATATATTTTGCACCTACGACTAAGAATTTTTTTCCTTCACGGTAAAAAATCAATTTAGCATCATCTTCCTTACTTCCAGAACCAAGAACTTTCGGACCACGCTGACTAAATCCTCCGTCATAATTAACATCCTTAGCAATGTTGAGTATCTCCATTCGCTTATTATAAGAATCAAACCGAGGATACGTTATATTTCCTTCCTTTTCAGAAACAATCTTTTCGGTAAGTATACCTAACAAAGATTTTTGGAAATAATTCTTATTATAAAATACAACTGAGTCGGCTGTAAATCCACTTGTTTTAAGTGTGATCTGATATTTTTTTAATTCAGCCCATACTACATTGTCTTCTATTCCTGCACGTTTCCAGTCAACCTTGCCTCCTTCTCCAATAAAAACACCTTTGTTAGGATAATAAACACCTTTAGTATTATAAATAATTCCTGTATCGTTTTGGTTATTAGCAATACGTAAATTCAAATTCGCGAAAATTACTTTTGGAACGCTGTCGTATTCGAAAATATATTTATTTGTATTGGAGCTATAGCGAATAACTGATGAATTGTAGAATGAATTTGTTGAAAATAGGTTGTCGCTCATTTCAAGATAATCAGTAAAATTCTTCAGAATTTTTCCACTTAGAATTTTGTTGATACATTCCTGCCAAGTCAAAAAATTATCTTCACTGTGATTTGAATTAATAAAATTCATTACAGAAGATAAATAGCTTTTATATTCAGGAAGAATTCGTAATTTCTTTTTGATCATTAAATTGCAAGAATTAACGATCGATTTTTTTAGATTGACGTTGCATTTAGGATTGTTCCAAGCCAAAACAAATGCATCCATAAATTCTTTAATCTCTTTTTTGTCCATGTTAGTTGATTCAAACATGGTTTTAATATCTTCGGTAAATTTAAGGGGGTCTTCTGAAAATTGTTTGATTGGGTTAAGCTGTGCAAAGGCATCAGGTCGAAAGCCTATTAAAACGAGAAACAGTAAAATACAATTTATTTTTTTCATTTCTTTTCGTTAATTAGTGAAATGCAATGCAGCCCATTGATTGCTTTCATAACTGCCTTCATATTTTAAGCCAAGATTTTTAGCTTTTACTTTTATCTCATCTATATCAGTTTCAAAAAAACCACTCAGTATTAATGCTCCATTTTTTTCCAATGCATTTTTATATACCAACATGTCGGCCAACAATACATTCTTATTGATATTTGCTAAAATAGTATGAAATGCTTTTCCATCCAATAGTTGAGCATCTCCTTTATTAACAAGAACATTGTTGATATTATTTTTTGTTAAATTCTCAACAGTGTTTTCATAACTCCAGTCGTCAATATCGATTGCTAAAATGGGCTCTGCTCCTAGCATTGATGAAACAATGGCTAAAACACCAGTGCCACAACCCATGTCTAAAAGTGATTTGTTTTTAACATTTAATAACATTAAGATACGGATCATTAATTGTGTGGTATCGTGATGACCAGTACCAAAAGACATTTTAGGTTCAATGATCACATCTAAATAAAATCCTTCTTTTTTTTGATGAAACGGAGCTCTTATATAACATTTAGAATCCACTTCGATGGGCTGAAAATTACTTTCCCACTCTTTGTTCCAGTTTTGCTTTGGAATTACTTTTGAAGAAAAATCAATATTAAAAGTTTCACTAAAATCGCTAAATGTAAATTCAAGTTCTTCAACGCTGTATTCTTCTTCCTGAACATATGCCAAAAATCCTTGGTCCGTTTCAACGAAACTTTCGAATCCTAATTCAGAAAGTTGCGCGATCAAAATATCTGATCCTGGTTCTTTTGGTTCAACACGAACAGAAATTTCAATATAATTCATAGGTAAACGTATTAAATAAATTAAATGAATTTTAATCGAAAGATTTTAATATGAGTTGATTATGGCAGCAAAATCAGCGGATTTAAGAGACGCACCACCAATTAATCCTCCGTCAATATCGATACAGGAAAATAATTCTTTTGCATTCGAAGCGTTGCAGCTTCCACCATAAAGAATAGAGCAATTTTCAGAGATTTCTTTTCCGTATTTTTTATTGATCTCTGTGCGAATAAAATTATGAACGCCTTGAGCTTGATGGCTGGTTGCAGTTAAACCGGTTCCAATTGCCCAAACTGGCTCATAAGCTATTATCACTTTATTAAAATCCGCAGGTGATAAATGAAACAATCCTTCTTTTATTTGAGTACGAACCGCTTCTAAATGGATATTTGCGTTTCGTTCATCACTATTTTCACCAATGCAAAATATAGGAGATAAATTATTTGCCAATGCGATGTTAACTTTCTGAGCAAGAAGCTCATTGTTTTCTGCAGCATATAATCGTCTTTCAGAATGTCCGATAATAACAAATTTTGCTCCGCTTGAAGCGATCATTTCAGCGGATACTTCTCCTGTATACGCACCTGAATTAATGTGGTGGCAATCCTGAGCAGCAACAGCAAAGTCTGTTCTTGAACTTAACTGTTCAGAAACAGAAGCTAAATGAATGAATGGTGGAGCAATTATTTTTAAAATGTCTGTTGAAACATTTGTTAATGAAAGTATTTCATCAACTAATATATGCCCTTGAGAAAGGGTTTTATTCATTTTCCAATTACCTGCGACAATCTTTCTTCTCATTGTATTAAAGTTTGTAAAACTGAATTATTATTCAGGCTTTTCTGTTTCTTAAGAGTAATAAACTTTTTTTATAACTTTTTCCTTATATCTGTTTTTTATTTATTTTGAGCACTTCTTTATCTTAAAGAAAATCAATATAATTAAAGTGTTGCTCTGTTTCATTATTAATCTTTTTCGAGCTTTTTCATCTAAAAAAATGTCCATTCATAAAAAAATTAAAAACAGATTCTTTTCAAAGAATAAATGGCAAATCATGGAAATATACTTATTGTAATCTTATACGTGGATCTAAAATCCCGTAAAGAATATCAACACCAATATTAATTAACACAAAAATCATTGCGAAAACTAAAGTAGCTCCCATAACAACAGGCAAATCATTTTTATTCAATGCATCAACAACTTCGTAACCGATTCCTTTCCAGTTAAAGATAATTTCAACAAATACTGCTCCAGCCATTAGTCCTGCGAACCATCCAGAAATAGCAGTAATAACAGGATTCAATGCATTTTTTAATGCATGCTTAAATACAACTCTGTAATATCCTAATCCCTTTGCGGTAGCTGTTCTGATGTAATCTTGAGAAAGCACATCCAAAAGTGAACTTCTCGTTAATTGGATAATAATTGCTAGGGGTCTTAATCCTAATGTAATTGTAGGAAGAATAAGGTTTTTTAAATCGAGGTGTTCATCTCCAAAGTCATCAATGGAAAAAAGTGAACCAACGTTATTGAGTCCTGTATACTCACGAAGTACAAAACCGAAAAACCAAGCAATTAGCAAACCCATAAAAAATGAAGGGAGAGCCATTCCGAAAATAGCGAATATCAAAGAACCTTTATCAAACCATGAGTTCTTTTTGATAGCTGAAAATATACCTAGAAGTATGCCGAAAAATGAAGCAAAAATAATAGAAGTAAAAGCTAATATCGCTGTTTCTGGAAGTGTTTCAATAACGATTTCGGAAACTTTTCGCTTGGTTATATAGGATCTTCGGAGGTATGGAAATTTAAGAATTAATACTTTTGAAGAAGAGATCGAAAATAATTTTACATAGGATGTATATTTCTCAGGACTTAAATAGAGATAGTGTTCAGTGTTTGCAGGATCATGCATTGAGATCGGAGAAAGATCATTCAAGTACATTAAAAATTGTGTAGTCATTGGTCTATCGCGTCCAAGATCGCGATTGATTGCATCAATTGAAACCTGATCTGCACGTTGTCCTAACATCATTCTTGCCGGATCACCAGGTAATACATTAAATAATAAAAACACGACAGATATTACGCCAAGCAATACCAGGAAACCGTAAAACAATCGCTTTAAAATAAATTTTATCACAAGCTATTTCTTTAAATATTGTTCTTTAATATCATTGAACGATGGAAATGAGTTGTAATGCCACATATTAATAACGGTTCCACCTTTGAGCATCATTAAGCCTGGGTTTGAACGAATCATTGTTTTTAAAACAGTACCATCCGTATTGTAAAAATTTATACTTGTTTTTACTTCTGATTTAAATTTTTCAATCATCTCCTTTGTTGAGGATGTTAGTGCAATAAATGTTACACTATCTTGTTTGCAAAGGGCTTCAAAATCATTGATCTTCCCGAATGCATCAGCATCTGTCTTATCAAGGTCATAACAAATCAACAGAAAATTGTACTCCGGGTTTTCTATAATATCCTGAGTATAATCCGTTCCATCTAGATTTGAAATGCTAAAATCTTTGATCTTTGGTTCTACACCCTTTTTCGTAACTTCTGTACGGCTGTCTACATAAACATATGTTATATCCCATCCGTCAGGCCATTTGTCAAACTCCTTTTCCTCTCCGGTTTTTTTATCTTTTAATTTGTAGAAATATTTCAACTCATCCGGAATGCCTTTTGTTTGTTCAGGAATGTTTTTTCCGATCGCGTAAGGGCGGAAATCTATAACAGGAAGGTAATTGTATGTATAGATTGGAAAAGCTGTTGAAGCAATTAAAACAATAACAAGCAAAGCATTTTCGAAACGCGAACCAACTAATGGTTGGATATGCTGCTTGCCAATAAAAAGTAATACGATTAGAATAAGTAGAATAAGGTCTTTGTAAAACGATTGCCAAGGGGTTAGTGGAATTGCATCACCAAAACAGCCACAACTCAATACTTTCTGATAATAGGCAGAATAAAAAGTAAGGAAGGTGAAAAATACAATCATTAATAGCGACAACCATAAAGTAAGTTTTAGTCTGGCACCAAGCAAAAGTGTAAAACCTAGAATGATTTCAAAAATACAAATGAACATTGCTAAAGGTAAAGCAATTGGAACAAAAAAGTGTGTTCCAAAAACTTCGAAATACTCAACTAGTTTGTATGCAAAGCCAACAGCATCATTGGCCTTTATAAAACCGGAAAAAATAAATAACAAGCCTACTAAAATACGAGCGATATTTGTTATTAATTTCATAGTGTTTTCTTTTAAAATTTAAATGGTTTAATGCGCTTATCTATTCCTCTTCACTTAGTTTTATCAAAGCAAAAATAGCATAATTAATCATATCGTGAAAGTTGGCATCAACCCCTTCAGATATAAGTGTTTCTCCTTTATTATCTTCAATTTGCTTGATGCGCAATAGTTTCATCAAAATCAGATCTGTTAGAGAACTAACGCGCATATCACGCCATGCTTCACCATAATCATGATTTTTGTTTTCCATTAAGCTTCGCGCCTCGTTGGAATGAAGATCGTATAACTTGCTCACTTCATCGGCAGGCAACTCCATACGGGTATCATTTTTTAATTCGAGTTGAATAAGGCCAATAATCGAATAGTTAATAATCCCGATATATTCTGAGCGTACATCTTCATTTATTTTTTGAGTACCTTTGTCCTCGATATTTCGGATGCGTTGCGCTTTAATAAAGATTTGATCGGTAATAGAGCTTGTACGTAGGATACGCCAAGCCGTTCCGTAGTCTTTCATCTTTTTGATGAAAATGTCTTTACAAGAGGTAATTGCTGAATTGTATTGAGAAAATGTTTTAGTCATAAAAAATGTTCAGTTCGTCTGATAGAATACAAAGCAAATAATGGCACAATATACAGATTTTTATCAAAAAATAGAACGGATTTTTAACCAAAATAAAGGTGCTTTGATAATGGGTATTTTAAATGTTACACCTGACTCCTTTTTTGATGGTGGTAAATATACCCAAGAGCATCAATGGTTAAGTCGTGTCGACCAAATGGTAGCAGTTGGTGCCGATATTATTGATATTGGCGCATACTCTTCTCGTCCTGGTGCTGAAGATATATCAGAAAAGGTTGAATCAGAGCGCTTAATCAAGGTTATACGTACTGTTAGAAATGCTCACCCTAATTTATTGATTTCTGCCGATACGTTCAGGTCTAATATTGCTAAACAAGCTATTGCTGCAGGTGCTAATATCATTAATGATATTTCTGGCGGCACCATAGATTCTAAAATGTTTTTGACTGTTGCGGAACTTAACGTTCCTTACATTCTTATGCACATTAAAGGACGTCCGCATAATATGCAGGAAAATCCCCAATACGATGATGTTGTTGAAGACATATATTCTTATTTCGAAAATAAGATAAAACAATTGAACGAGTTGGGAGTAAAACAAGTGATTCTTGATCCCGGATTTGGCTTTGGTAAAACGCTTGAACACAATTATAAATTACTCGAAAATATTGATAGATTCAAAGAATTCGGCCTGCCTGTTCTTGTCGGCGTTTCCAGGAAATCAATGATAACTAAGTTGCTAAATATTAATACGAACGAATCAATAAACGGAACAAGTGCTTTAAATGTTATTGCTCTTCAAAATGGGGCTTCTATCCTTCGCGTTCACGATGTGAAAGAAGCAAAAGAAGTTGTAGTGATTACTGAATATTTGAAAGGATTTCGTTCATCAAATAATAAAGCGAAATAATTAAAAGGTTGAATATTATTATAAGAAAATAAAAGTTTATAAATTATTATAAAAGAAAACACCTTCGAAAATGACGAAGGTGTTTTCTTTCTTTCTTTATTAATTATTTCATAATGGCGACTTTTTTTACATGGTCTTTTTTACCAGTTTTAATATTCAATGTATACATCCCGGCTGAAAAAATATCAGTATCGATTTTCAATGCATGTCGTCCTACACTATTCTCTTTAATTGATTTTGTATATACTATTTGTCCAATAGTATTTGTCATTTCAATAATAATATCTTCCTGTTCAGATAATTCAAATGAAACATTTAAAAATGCATCAGCCGGATTTGGGTAGATACTTATAGCGGTTAACGATGTATTTTCATCTATACCAACAGAAGCTTGCTCATATAAATAATAATCGTCTAATGCACTCTCCACTAAACTACCCCCACTTAAATAAGCTCCAGTAATTAAACTATCGGAAGCCATAAATCGCATTTGAACGGAAGCACTTAATGGTAGATAATCTGTAACTCTGAATGCAAATCTTCTCCAACTTTTATCAGAAACATTTGTTCTTTCAACCATTACCCAATTTACTCCATCATTCGAAATTTGTGTTTCCCAATAATCATTTTCAGGATTAGCACCAGAGTTATTGCTGTACCAACGATAATATGTTAATATAGGATTTGTATAAGAAGTTAAGTTATAGATGGGTGATTCGAGCGTTGTAACACCAGCATCAACATCATTTGTGCCTATCCCAGAAGTCGTATTAGGTGCGTTTCCTGTAATTGCACACATAAACCCTCCGGTTGTATTTTGTGTTCCGGGTTGAACAATTGTAGAAGGTGTTCCCGCTGTGCCGAATGATGCCACAGGAACATCAACAAGCCAAATGCCGGTTGTAGCATTGTCTGTTGTAATCCCTTGTCCCCATGCGCCAAAATTAAGATCAAAATCTTCTTCTTGCATTAGCGAAACGCCATTTAAAATGTAAAAAGGGATGTTAGGAATGCTATCATCTGCAGCAATTGGTTTAACTAAACTTAATGACCCGCCAGTACCTTCTAAACCAAGATAATACCCGATTACAGTTCCATTAGCCTGAGCAGGTATTGTAGTGGTGTAGTTGATCCCTCCTGTGTTCGTCATAGTTATTCCATTCCACGCACCCAATCTATTTATTTTATAAAACATTTTAATGGAGCTTAAAGCCCAAGGGTAAGTTACACTTACAGTTGCATTGATTGGAATCCCAGAAGCAGCAACAGATGATAAAACTGGAACATGCGTGATAATTGCATTTGATAACAATGTAATTCCATGTAAATCAAATGCATCTATGATAGCATTGTCATTCGGTGTTCCATTGGTAATATCATTGTCTCCACCATTAGCAGGAACATCGTCTGAAGTCAATGCTTCTATTAGAATATCAACATATACTTGGCCTTCTGTCCCATCTGGGCCAGTTATTGTTGCATAAAAGGTTTCTTTATACAAATTCATCATTTGCTGAAGATTGCCGAAATTCAAATTTGTATCCCACCAAGCACCGGCAATAATTTCACCATCTGCATGAACTTCACCAACGAGATCCTGTGGATAGACCTTTTTATTAATATCATAACGTCGAACAACAACAGTTGGATCGGTATCATCAAACCCAATTCCAAGGATAGGGCTCGCTGTGATACCTAAGGCCCAAATATCCGCATATCCCTCTCCCATTGCACCATTGTCAAATGATCCACCCTGTGATGTATAGAACTTATCGTTAATCCCATGGCCATATTCGTGATAAACTACATCACCAACCTGAGCAAGTGAGTTACAACCACCACCTAATGCGTAAAAATTGATGGAGGTACCATTATAAAATGCATTACAAGTAGCTGTTGTGATGTCAACATTTGTTTGTAATGGATTGTCCATATCTGTGAAAGCAGGGAATTTTGTTTTCATGTAATCGTGTACAATATTTACATGATAATATGCGGAAAGTTCTCTGATGTTTGCACTTGAATTGAATGAATATGTATTGCTTCCTGGATTTGCAGTAGCGGTAAATGATGGAGTCGTAGTTCCTGTTATCACTTTCGACCAAAGGCCTTCTAAAGAAAAAGTGACACTTGTTGGAGTTGAACTTGGTAAGCCAATATATCCTAGACTATCTGTATTATATGTTGACGCGCCTTCAACAATCTTTAAATTTCTTAATGGTTTAACTAAGGAAGGATCATAAGGGTTGGTTGGGTAAACGGTTCCTGAAATTGTTATGTCTGTTGCTGCAGCGGGAGTTGGAGCTATAGCTGGATTTGAACCATAATGCAATACTTTATTTGTACGCGAAATAATACTTCCATTTGTTGCATCAATCAGTGTTAGGTATTTTGCCGGAATCCCATTAGCATCAGTTGTTTCAACTGTAACTTCATAAACTAGTTTATAAATATTTTTTTTGAATTCCGGAACGGGTAAAATAAATAAATCATTGCTTAAAGACGTATTTACAATTGCATCAACTATCCCTGCTTTTGCAAAAGTAACTGCATCACTGCCAGAAATTGTTGGAGTTGTCGAGATTGTAATATCATTAAATACATCGCATCCGAAAGTAACTACTTTGCCTGAAGGTGTTAGTTTTACATATAAATCGCTATTTAAAACTTTTAATCCAGCATGCACTTGATTGAAATGTACATATTGATAATTTTCAGAAATGCCTATGCCGGTAACATTTAATTCTGTGACAGGAATGTTAAACCCTGATAGTTTGGATGTTATAAAATTCAGAGCTTTTGATTGTGGATCCATTCCAAAAACGGAAATTGGACTACCGAAAGCACGATGAGGCTTGGCATTTTCTTCATTAAAAACTACATACCAAGTTCCATTTGAAGAAACAAAATTTTTCCACTCGTTGCTTTCACGTAAAGCTTGCTGAAAAGCAACATCCGGTTTACGCTTCGTATTCTTAATATAACGGACATCATTTTTATTAGCGTTTGATATAACGCCACCCTCGGATGCTGATAAGCCCAATGATGCGCACATTATCATAGCAAGTGTGTGAAATTTAATATTCATGGAGCTTTGGAATTTTAATTTTGTAATGATAAAATCGAATATACAACCCATTTGATATTGTCGCTATTCGTTTTTTGTATTTTTTAAAAAAAGTAACGATGTAAAACTTTTTTGTGTTTTAGCTTAAAAAAAATATAGCGACTTATTCCTTTATGAATTTTTTCACTGCTCTACCTTTTTTCGAATCGATGATTAAAACATATATTCCGTTTGGCAAGTCTGTCATATCTATTTGTTGATGTTGATATGGTGTTTCATTTGTTATCACTTTCATTTGTTTACCTGTTACATCAACAATTTCCAAATTGTAGTTTTCATTATCAAGAAGAATTGAACTGATTGTTAATTGCTCTTTACATGGATTCGGATAAATAACCCAATGGTCAGAATTGTTAACCATTTCAGAAATTCCAATAGATAGATTTTCTTGAATTAACAGACTGGACAAGAATATTTGGTCCCCAGAATTTGTTCCATTGCCATTAGCCGCATTAAAGGCGCCGTATAAAATAGCATTTCCGCTACCGGCAGCTGGTGCAATCCAATCAAATGTCCATGTTTTTGAACCCATACCGGCTGTTCCTGTAGATTTATGTGTAATGTATTTTGCAGTTGTTCCTACTAATTTTGTTTCCGTTGCATTTGTAACTACCAATGTTCCTTTTTGAGTACCAGTTGTTCCCTGAGGTGAAATCTCGAACCCGTATTTATTTATACCAGCAACAGCTATGGTTGCTGTAATTGTATAGGTATTACCCGGTATATAACCGGTAACAGGCACATTACTAGTAATTAAACCCGCTGAAGTTGTTGCTACTCCAGAATGGCATCCCGTGCAATTAGATCCATCTCCAGGGGATCCTGTTTTTCCACTGGGTGGGCCTCCTGCATTACTATGTGCAGGTGATAAAAGATCGCTGATGCAGATTGTTCCTACGGCTAATGCCAGTGAGGAAATAATTGTTTTCTTGTAAATATTCATTTTTTATAATTTATTAAGTGATTAAATACTGTGTGTTAAAATACTGCGTATAAACATTTAAGTTGAATATATTCTGAAATAGGAATATTTCATACTTTGTGCAATAATAAAATAATCTAAAATACTTATCCGTTTATAAACGTTTATATTCGGGTATACCTGGAATAAACTGAATTTATTACAGGATTAGCCGGTAGGAGATCGAGCATTTCCGTTTACACTTTTAAAGAGGAAAAAAAGCCTTCAAAATCAATGGTTAATTTTATTTTTTGGGAGTAGTTTTTTTTAGGCAATTTCTTCAGCACTTATCTTATCAACTACCTTCCTAGAAAAAAGCTTTGTATTAGTTGCATTTGTATTGTCGATGCCATTTTCATCTACTACAAAATTTGTAATTAAACTAACCACTAATATTAAAATGCTTCCTTTCATTTAAGATTTTATTACAAAAATACAATGCAAATTTTAAAGAGGTAGTAAAGTAAAAGACAAGATTACATGAATAATCTATTACGAATGTAAATTTCAGATTCGAAAAAAAAAACAAGAAATGAGGAAATAGAACGCTTAGCGAAATTCCTAAATTAATTTCACGTTAAAAAAAGTAACAATAAAAAAGCCTGCTTAGAATAAAAAAAGAGCCATGAAATGAATCATGGCTCTCTAAAAAAAAAAATTAGTACTACCCGTTATATTCTCCAAAAACATTTCTCATTGTATCTGCAATTTCTCCCAATGTGGCATAACTTTCAGCAGATTCAAGAATAATTGGCATCAGATTCACATCAGCACGCGCATGCTCATCTAATTTTTTTAACAAGGTCTGTACTTTATCATTATCCCTCTCGGACTTCACTTGATTGATTTTATCTATTTGTAATTGGCGAATAGAATCATTTACGGTGAAAACATCTTTTAAAGGTGCTTCCTCACTAGTGAATTTATTTACACCAACAATTACTTTTTCACCCGATTGAATATCTTTTTGGTATTTATATGCAGATGCGGCAATTTCATTTTGCAAATACCCCTGCTCTATCGCATCGACAGAGCCGCCCATTGCATCAATTTTATGGATATAATCCCAAGCAGCTGCTTCTACTTCATTAGTAAGTGCTTCTACAAAATAAGAACCAGCCAAGGGATCAACGGTATCAGTGATACCACTTTCATATCCGATAATTTGTTGAGTCCTTAAGGCTATTCTTGCCGCTTCTTCTGTTGGCAATGCAATGGCTTCATCAAATCCATTTGTATGCAAACTCTGCGTACCACCTAAAACTGCCGACATGGCCTGTATGGTTACACGAGGAATATTATTTTGTGGTTGCTGGGCTGTTAATGTAGATCCGCCAGTTTGAGTATGAAAACGTAACATTTGAGCTCTCGAATCTGTTGCTCCTAGCTCTTTCGTTATTTTCGCCCACATTCTTCTTGCTGCTCTAAATTTGGCAACTTCTTCAAACATATTATTATGTGCATTGAAGAAAAAAGATAATCGTTTTGCAAATATATTTATATCCAAGCCTTTGTCAATTGCTGCTTTCAAATACGCTTTGCCATTCGCAAGTGTAAAAGCCAATTCCTGAACGGCTGTAGAACCTGCCTCTCGAATATGGTAACCGGATATTGAAATCGTATTCCATTTTGGCACGTCCTTACTGCAATATTCAAAAATATCAGTAATGATGCGCATACTTGGCTTCGGAGGATAAATGTAGGTTCCTCTTGCAGCATATTCTTTTAATATATCATTTTGAATCGTTCCAGAAATCTTTTTTAGATCAGCTCCCTGCTTTTTTGCAAGTGCAACATACATCGACAATAGAATGGATGCCGTTGAATTAATCGTCATTGAAGTAGTTATATTCTCCAATTTAATTCCATCAAATAATATTTCAATATCCCTTAAAGTATCAATTGCTACTCCGGCTTTTCCTACTTCTCCATCAGCAAAATCATGACTACTATCGTAACCAATTTGTGTTGGCAAATCAAACGCAACCGATAAACCTGTTGTACCATTATTTAATAAGTAATGGTATCGCTTATTTGATTCTTCAGCCGTTGAGAATCCAGCATATTGACGCATGGTCCATAATTTACTACGGTACATTGTTGATTGAACACCACGTGTAAAGGGAAACTCACCCGGTTGTTCATCAGCAATGGTAAGCTTTGAGTATACACGCTTTATTTCAATACTCGAATCTGTTAAAAATTTGTCTTTTCGTTCTTTTTCTTCCATAATTAAAATGTTATTCTTAAATTGATAAACAGAGCTATTGAACTAAGTACTATTTCTGTTTTAAACAATGTATCCAAAGTATTAAAATTCTTTCCCAATTTCTTTTTTGACATACTCTATTGCTGCTTTCGTGGGCAATTCTGTTAATTGAGAAGAAACAGAAATGATTGCCTGAGCCAATTCCATTGCAGAAGAGTTTGCTGTAATTCTAGTTGAAGCCACATTGATCAGTTTTATAGTTTCTTCTTTTGCTTTAACAATGGCATCCCACGATTTTGTGCTCATATAAATTTGTTGAGATAAATTATGCTCGTATTCGGTTCGTATCGTTTTTAGTAATTCGCCTTGAAATTCGACAGCGCTTCCTAATTTATTTAAGCGCATGACCATACTTGTTGGGTTGATTCTTTCTAAAAGAAGAATCACGCGCTCATAAGCTTGCAACCGAATTGGTGTAATTACCGTTTGATTAGCCAATTTTAAATCTACTACCCTCTTTCTGCTTTCGTGATCCAAAAAATTTTTCACTAAATAATAAGCTGTTAAAAAAACAATTGCCGAGGGCAACAGTATTTTTATAATCTCAAATAATGGATCCATATTTTTTTTGTTTTAGGTACTATAAATCGTTGAAATATTACTGCAGATTGTTTTACTTATTTTACTTAATTTTAAATTGCACTTGTTTTTTTATTCTTATTTAATGGCTAAATATCGCAATTTTTCAATAGATAATTACATCAATTGGGAAGATTCAAAAAACGAAGACAACCAAACATAATTTTAACTAAACTTACGGTCAATAAAAACAGAACTATGTTCAGAAAAACGAAAGACTTTTTAATAGATTGGGCTTATGAAAGTGAAGCCACCCTAAATATTATTAAAAATATCAATAACGATGTGCTCAGCAAAAAAGAAAATGAAAATGTGAGAAGTATTGCCAATTTATGCTGGCACATCACTATCACATTAAATGAAATGATGAATAAAACAGGTCTTTGCGTTGAAGGTCCTGATGAACATAGCAAAGCGCCAACTTCCATTGAAGAAATTATATTGGCCTATAAAAAGTCAGCTGCGTCTGTGTCAGAGCAAGTTGAAAAACAATGGAATGACGATTCTTTATTAGAAGAAGTTAATTTATATGGCGAAAATTGGAAAAATGGCTATACGCTCTCCGTGTTAATCAAACATCAGGCTCACCACCGTGGACAATTAACAGTATTGATGCGCCAATCAGGTCTAAAGGTTACTTCTGTTTCTGGACCTGTAAAGGAAGATTGGGCCCAATTGAATCTTCCTCCAGCCGAGTAGTTGCTAATATTTTGTATAAATCGTATTTAACACACTTCACTGACACATTTTTAGTAGATTTGTGTTCTCAAAACTATAATTCTTATGAGCAAACTATCTGATAGAATAAATAACCTAGCAGAATCACAAACGCTGGCAATGGCTAAAAAAAGCCGAGAATTGCAGGCGCAAGGAAAAGATATTATCAGCCTTAGTATTGGTGAACCAGATTTTGACACTCCACAATTTATTAAAGATGCAGCTAAAAAAGCTGTTGATAACAATATCACACGGTATTCACCAGTAGCTGGTTATCCTGATCTTCGTAAGGCGATTTCTGAAAAATTTAAACGCGATAATCAGTTAATTTATAGTCCCGAACAAATTATTGTTTCTACAGGTGCTAAACAGTCGATTGCTAATGTGATTTTAAGCATGGTAAATCCAGGCGAAGAAGTAATTGTTCCGATTCCCTATTGGGTGAGTTATATCGAAACAATTAAACTTGCTGAAGGTGTACCTGTTACTATTCCTACTTCTGTAGCATCTAATTTTAAAATTTCTCCTGAACAACTTAAAAAGGCGATTACATCAAAAACAAAAATGATCGTTTTCAGTACACCTTGTAATCCTAGTGGTTCTGTTTACAATAAAGAAGAATTAAAAGCCCTTGCTGAAGTAATTATTCAGTTCCCTGATTTATATATTATTTCGGATGAAATCTATGAATATATCAATTTCATTGGAAAACACGAAAGCATTGCTCAATTCGATTTTATTTATGAGCGGGTAATTACGGTGAATGGTATGTCGAAAGGATTTGCTATGACAGGTTGGAGAATTGGATACATTGGTGCTCCGTTATGGATTGCTCAGGCTTGTGAAAAAATGCAGGGACAATTTACATCAGGAACTTCTTCTATTTCACAAATGGCCTCACTTGAAGCTGCAAAAGCCGATCCTTCCGTTACTTTTGAAATGCGTGATGCATTCAAAAAACGCAGAGATATGGTTTTGGCTGGATTGAATGAGATCCCCGGATTAAAAACAAATACGCCTGATGGCGCATTCTATATTTTCTTTGATATTTCTTCTTATTTTGGAAAAGCATACAATACATTCACAATTAAAAACTCACACGACTTAAGTATGTTTTTATTGGAAGAGGGTAATATTGCACTCGTTTCAGGTGATGCTTTTGGTGACGACAACTGCATACGTTTTTCATATGCTGCATCAGAAAAAACATTAATGGAGGCTGTAAAAAGAATCAAAGAATCTTTGGCAAAATTGAACTAATTTTTTCAGGCAATGACAAATTTCAAGGAAACCTTCAAAGCATTTAACAAAATCAATGTACTTATTATTGGTGATGTGATGATTGATGCATATATGTGGGGGAATGTAAACCGTATTTCTCCTGAAGCTCCAGTGCCTATTGTTGCTGTTAATAAAAAAGAAAACCGTTTGGGCGGTGCTGCAAATGTTGCCCTGAACATTCAGGCGATGGGTGCAAATCCGATCCTTTGCTCTGTAATTGGTGATGATGACGGTGCAAAAACGTTTTTAAATTTATTAAAAACGCAGAAACTCTCTTCTAAGGGAATCTTTAAAAGTAAAAACCGAATAACAACTGTTAAAACCCGTGTGATCAGCAATAATCATCAGATGCTTCGTGTGGATGAAGAAATTGAAAGCACAATTGACAGTAAGGAAATTAAAACACTCAGTGCTGAAATCAAAAAACTAATCACAAATGAAAAAATACATGTGATCATTTTTGAAGATTATGACAAAGGCTGCATCAATGGAGATTTAATTAATTCTGTTGCTAGTTTTGCAAAACAAAAAGGAATTCCAACTGTTGTAGATCCTAAGAAGAAAAACTTTATGGCATACACCGGAGTTACTCTTTTTAAACCAAATTTAAAAGAATTAAAAGAGGGATTAAAAATAGAATTTAATCACAACAATATAAAAGAACTTGAAAAAGTTGTTGATCGTTTTATTAAAAAACAAAACATACAAACGGCTTTGATTACACTTTCTGAAAAAGGAGTATATACACACAGCTCAAAAACAAAAGCATTGGTTCCTGCGCACATTCGAAACATTGCAGATGTTTCAGGAGCGGGCGACACAGTAGTAAGTATTGCGGCACTTTGCATTGCTGCGAATCTTTCTCCAGTGCATACCGCAACCCTTGCGAATTTAGCAGGAGGACTCGTTTGTGAAAAAGTAGGTGTGGTACCTATTGATAAAAAACAATTACTTGAAGAAGCGCTTAAATTAAAATTGTAAATGCACTAAGTAATTAAATGCATAATAAATTTGTATTGATTAGCTTATTTCGAAAATTAAAAAATGAACAATATCGTTACCCCTTATAAAGATCAATCTTCAAGCAAAAAAGAACAGGTTGCAACCATGTTCAACAATATTGCTCCAAAATATGATTTTTTGAATCAATTGCTATCTTTGGGTATCCATAAAGGTTGGAGAAGAAAAGCGATTCAGCTTTTAAAAGCCAACAATCCTAAAACAATGCTGGATATAGCTACAGGTACAGGAGATTTTGCAATTGAAGCAATGAAACTGAATCCTGATAAAGTAGTTGGTGTAGATATTTCGGAAGGAATGTTGAAATTCGGAATAGAAAAAATCAACAAACTGGGATTACAAAATAAAATTGAATTAAAACTAGGGGATTCAGAAAATCTAGCCTTTTCAGACAATTCTTTTGATGCTATTACAGTAGGATTTGGAGTGCGTAATTTTGAAAATCTGGAAAAAGGGATCAATGATATTTATAGAGTATTGAGACCGAATGGAATGGTTTCAATTCTTGAATTTTCTAACCCACGAAAATTTCCTATCAAACAAATTTATCATTTTTATTTTCGTTTTGTTACTCCTCTTATCGGAAAAATATTCTCAAAAGACAACGCAGCATATACCTATTTACCCGAATCTGTAAAAGCATTTCCTGATGGTGAAGACTTTTTAAATGTGTTGCGGATGGCAGGATTTAAAGAAACGAAGGCGATTGCTGTTTCCTTTGGAATTGCATCCATTTATGTAGCAAGAAAATAAAGGACCGATAGTTACGTTTACAAATAAATTAAAAATTGAAAGTCAGAAACAAACATACACTTCTTTTTCTCCTTGTTTTGGTAAGCAATTTTTCTTACGCACAGGAACAAAGAGGTAATTTACCCACTTATTATAAAGCGCGAATGCACTTTGGATTTACGCTAGGTGTAAACAGAGCCAATTTCATCATTCACCCTGCTCCCCACTTCGAACGTTTTGACACTTTAAAAAGTGTTGAATCACTTCCAAAATATGGGTTTAACTTAGGAATTATATCCGAACTAATGTTGCATCAATACGTTACACTCCGATTTATTCCTAACCTTTCTTTTGCCGAAAGAAACCTTCAATATTCATTTGAAGGCTTTGATACGATCGTTCGAACAAAGACGATCGAATCGACTTTTCTTAATTTCCCATTGGATCTGAAACTCCGATCAAAACGAGTGAATAATTTCGGAGCCTATATTCTTGCGGGTGGCGGTTACACCCTCGATCTTGCATCAAAACGAAATACAGTGAACAGTACCGATCCGAAAGATCAGATTGTTAAATTACAAAGAGATGATTTTTTCTACGAATTAGGTGCCGGAGCGGAATTTTATCTAGAATATTTCAAATTCGCTATCGAAGGGAAATTAAGTATAGGAACGAAAAATCTATTAATCAAAGACAATACAATCTATTCAAATTCGATTGACAAACTGAATTCTAAAGTTTTTTTAATTTCAATAACATTTGAAGGATAAAGCTTTAGCTAAAACCTAAACAATTGTATAACCATTGCACGATAATACGTGCCACAATAAATGAAAAACGAACTCAACTTAGTTCTCTCTCCGGAGGAGGCTGCCAATGAAAGTGTAATCAAAACAATCGCTGCAAAGCAATTACACATTCCCGAAAACAACATAACGTTTATTAAGATCATCAAACGATCGATCGATGCCCGCTCCCGGAACATTAAGATCAATTTAAAAATCGATATCTATATCAACGAACAAATTCCTGCTGAACCGGATTTTAAAACCAACTATTCCAATGTATCTTCAAAAACACCCGTAATTGTTATCGGAGCCGGACCTGCTGGATTGTTTGCGGCGCTTCAACTGATTGAAAATGGCTTTAAACCAATTGTAATTGAACGCGGTAAAACGGTAAAAGATCGCAGAAGAGATTTAGCGGCAATTAACAAAGAAGGAATTGTTCATTCACATTCAAATTACTGTTTTGGTGAAGGAGGTGCGGGTACCTATAGCGATGGTAAATTGTACACCCGTTCAACCAAGCGCGGGGATATTACAAAAGTGCTTGAATTATTTGTCGCTCATGGCGCTGATGCAACAATTTTAATAGAAGCACATCCGCACATTGGTACCAATAAACTTCCTAAAATCATTGAAGCGATGCGTCAAACAATCATCGACCATGGAGGTGAAGTACATTTTAATTCTCATGTGAAAGATTTGATTATTAAAAACAATGCTATCAAAGGAATAATTTGCAGTAATACAGTTACGAATTCAACAACCGAATTTATTGCTGACTCTGTAATATTAGCAACGGGACATAGCGCCCGCGACATTTTTGAATTACTTCATTCAAAAAATATATTACTTGAAGGAAAAACATTTGCAATGGGTGTGCGTGTTGAACATCCGCAAGCCCTCATCGATTCGTTACAATACCATTGCTCGTTGAATGACGTATCAAAAAAAAGAGAATTTCTTCCAGCATCTTCCTACAGTCTAGTGCATCAAGCACTCGGAAGAGGTGTATATTCATTTTGTATGTGCCCCGGTGGAATTATCGCCCCCTGCGCTACAGCACCTGGAGAAATTGTTACTAATGGTTGGTCGCCTTCTAAAAGAAATAACCCTTTTGCTAATTCAGGAATTGTAGTTACAATTGAACCGGAAGATTATCAGAAATATTCTGAATTCGGTCCTTTAGCGGGATTAAAATACCAACAAGACCTCGAAAAAATGGCTTGGAAAGCTGGTGGAAGCGCTGGGCAGATTGCTCCGGCACAAGGACTTCAGGACTTTGTTAATAATAAATTGTCACCGCTCCTACCCGATGTTTCCTATCAACCTGGAATAAAATCGGCGCCATTACATCAGCTACTACCTCCAGAAATTGGTAAAAGATTGCAATTAGGATTTACAGAATTCGGAAAAAAAATGCGTGGCTATCTTAGTAATGATGCTGTAATTGTTGGTGTTGAATCCAGAACCTCTTCACCGATAAGGATACCGCGAAATAAAGAAACATTAGAACACCCTCAAATAAAGGGATTATATCCTTGCGGAGAAGGTGCGGGTTATGCTGGTGGGATTGTTTCCGCGGCAATTGACGGACAAAAATGTGCAAATGCGATTGCATCTATAAAATAAAGTACCTTTGCAAAAAAAACAAAACAATGAAATTCATCATTCAACTTGTAATCGTTACACTTGCAGTCCTAATCTCTTCATATATCCTTCCAGGTGTGAGTATTGAGGGAAATAATTTTTTGACTGCTTTTGTTGTTGCAGCTGTATTGTCATTTTTAAATGCAGTTGTAAAACCAATCATGATAATCCTTACCATTCCGGTAACCATTTTCAGTTTCGGTTTTTTCCTTTTAGTCATAAATGCACTTATGATTTTGCTTGCTGCTAAAATTGTAAATGGTTTTCATGTGGAAGGATTTTGGTATGCATTATTATTCAGTTTTATTTTATCATTCGTTACATCCATCCTTGAAGGAGTTAAAAAACGCGATGAACATGAAGGCAATATATAGTTGTGAGTTTTTGGATATTAATTGTTTGCTTTAAACATAGTCGTGAAGAAAATCCAATTCCCTCTTAGAAAAGAGGGCTAGGGAGCTTGAGAGAATCTAAGTTATTAGTAAAATCATCATTTAGGATATAGAAAAATAGTATGAAAGTAGGTGAATATAACGAATTGGTAGTGGTAAAAGAATTGGACTTTGGGATTTATTTCCGAGAGGGGGATGTAGAAATTTTAATGCCTACAAAATGGATTCCGGAAGGAACAAAAATCGGTGATACATTAAATGTATTTGTCTTTAGAGATTCTGATGACAGACTTATTGCCACAACTGTTAAACCCTTTGCCATAGCAGATACGTTTGCATACTTAACGGCAAAACAGGTAAATGAAATTGGAGCATTTATGGATTGGGGCATGGATAAAGATCTGTTGATTCCTTTTCGTGAACAAGCACAAAGGATGGAACCAGGAAAAAGTTATGTGGTATTTGTGTTTTTAGATGAAGAGACGGATCGTTTAGTGGGTTCCACAAAACTCAGCAGGTTTATTATCCGTGAAGATATTGATGTGATGGAAGGAGATATCGTTGATCTCCTGGTATATTCAGAAACAGATCTTGGGTTTAACGCCATCGTGAATAACCTTTATTCCGGGTTGATTTATAAAAATGAAATATATGAAACCATTCGTATAGGTGATAAATTGCAAGGGTATGTGAAACGTGTTCGTGAAGATGAGAAAATAGATTTAAGTCTTCAAAAAAGCGGTTACGAACTAGTAGATGATGTTAAATGGAGAATATTAAAATTAATAAAGGATGGAAATGGTGTTCTTGCATTAAACGATAATAGCAGTCCTGAAGAAATTAAAGCAAAACTTCAAATAAGTAAAAAAGCTTTTAAAAAAGCTGTTGGGGCGCTTTACCGCGAACGACTTGTTAAGCTCACAGACAAAGGAGTTGAGCTTATATAATTTTAAAACCTACTTTTTTATTGGTGATGATAAGGTTCGTTCTTCAGAATCGTCATCCCTCT
The DNA here is from genome assembly GCA_947466965.1 of Bacteroidota bacterium. GTDB lineage: Bacteria > Bacteroidota > Bacteroidia > 2-12-FULL-35-15 > 2-12-FULL-35-15 > 2-12-FULL-35-15. Next base: position 10,931 of record CANIFU010000002.1, on the reverse strand, counting down.
GTAAATCTGTTCAACAAAAAACAATCGGACCATTTGATGTGAAAAAGTCATTTTAGATAATGCGATTATTCCATTGGCTCTTTTGTAAACAGCATCCGAAAATCCATATGGGCCGCCTACTACAAAAATCAAATTCTTAATTCCTGAATTCATTTGTTGTTGCAAAAAGCCTGCAAATTCAACCGAATTGTGATCTTTGCCATTTTCATCCAGTAAAATTAATCTGTCGGAACTTTCTATTTCTTTAAACAAGAGCTCAGCTTCCTTTTCTTTTTGCTGTGCTACACTTAGTGCTTTTGTATTTTTTAAGGCAGGAATAACAATGGTTTCGAACGATATGTAATGTGTTAACCTTTTCTCATAGGCTGAAATACCTGTTAAAAGATAATCTTCCTCTGTTTTCCCGTTAAGAATAAATTTAATTTTCATAAATCGTTTGTTTAGCAATGCAAAAAAACTATATTTTTGTGTGATAGCAAAACTTAAATGAGCATACATTTCCATTTAAGCTAAATATGGCTTAATAATTGCACAACTCCGACGAAACAAAAAATTTAAAAATGAAAATCAGATCAGCTGTCCTATTGTTCGTCTTATCCTTATCAGCTAGTGCTTTTACACTAGATGTAATCGATGACATTGCTTCTTCAATACGATCAGGAAATCCTAAAAATATTTCTAAGTTTTTCATTGACAACATTGATCTCAAAGTAATTGAACAAGAAGATGTTTACAGTAAACAACAAGCAGAAATGATACTGAAAGATTTTTTCACCAAACACCCTGTAAAGTCCTTTACTATTGCTCATAAAAGTCAGCCCAAAGCTGGCTCCCAATATGTGATTGGCACCTTAGAAACACTGAATGGAAAATTTAGAACCTATTTCCTGATAAAAACAGCAGGCACTCAAACACTTATTCAACAATTTAGAATAGAAACAGAGAATGAGTAAACGATTAAGCCCCGAGCGATCATACCACTTTCATATTCAAAATTTTATTCATGCCGCATTAGCGGAAGATGCGGGTGACGGAGATCATACATCGCTTGCCTGTATTCCTAATAATGCCAAAGGCAAAGCGCATCTGCTTGTTAAAGAAAATGGTATTTTAGCGGGTGTGGAACTGGCAGTGGAAATATTCAAAACAGTTGACAAATCATTAAAAGTAAAAGTGCTCCTCAAAGACGGTAGCAAAATTAAAATTGGTGACATTGTGTTACTTGTTGAAGGTAAATCACAATCCATATTACTTGCCGAACGATTGGTTTTGAATTGCATGCAACGGATGAGCGGAATCGCAACTAAAACAAATCAATTAGTTCAATTCTGCAAAGGAACAAAAACAAAAGTTATTGATACCCGAAAAACAACACCTACTGTTCGCGGATTAGAAAAATGGGCGGTAGTTATTGGCGGTGGCGCAAACCACAGAATCGGATTATACGATATGATCCTAATAAAGGACAACCATATAGATTATGCTGGAGGAATAAAACAAGCCATTGACGCTTGTAAAAAATACCTGAAATCAAAAAACAAAAAATTAAAAATTGAAGTCGAGTCCCGTAATTTGAATGAGGTAAAAGAAATACTTTTAGTCGGAGGAATTCACCGCATAATGCTCGATAACTTTTCAATTTCCGATATAAAAAAGGCCTTGAAACTCATTAACGGCAAATTTGAAACAGAAGCATCCGGAGGTATTACTGAACAAAATATCAGCAAATATGCTGCCTGTGGAGTTGATTTTATTTCAGTTGGAGCCCTCACGCATCACATAAAAAGTTTAGACATGAGTTTAAAAGCGATTTAAAATGCAACGTAAATCGATCAAGCTTTTAATAAAGATAAAACCTGTTTTAAGAATTATTAAAACTAGCCGAAAAATAGTTCTTCCTGGATTCGATGGTTTATCTCTTTATTTGGTTACAAAATTTTTTTTCAAAGGTATACAAAATGGCACCTTAAATACAAGAGCCGCCGCATTGTCATTTAGTTTTTTTCTGGCACTATTTCCTACAATCATCTTTTTATTCACACTGATACCGTATATCCCTATCGATCACTTTCAAGATAACCTCTTTAATCTATTACAAAGAGTAATGCCTACAGCAGCATTTCAAGCAACAGAAGATACAATAAGTGATATTATCAGTAATCAACGAGGGGGATTATTATCTTTTGGTTTTATTACTGCACTGTATTTTTCCACGAATGGTTTTAATGCCATGATCAATGCATTCAACGAAACATATCATGAAATTGAAACTAGAAAACCTTTGGAACAGCGATTAACGTCATTATATATGCTTTTTCTGACGATTATTTTAATTTCAACTTCTGTTGCCATTCTTATTTATGGAGAATTTGGATTGTCTCATGTCCTAAAAAGCAACAAAACGCTCTTTTATGTTCTTTCTTTTTTAAAATGGCTTGTATTGGGAGGATTATGCTATGCAATAATTTCTATCAATTATTTTTTAGGCCCCAAACAAAAACATGGATGGCGGTTCTTCTCTGCAGGTTCTATGTTAGCAACCATACTAATTATTATTGCTACAGGTGGATTTACCTATTATGTAAATAATTTCGGAAATTATAATAAACTGTATGGATCAATCGGAACCTTAATCGTTATTCTAATGTTGATCTATATCAATTCCTTAATTTTATTATTGGGATTCGACCTAAACGCGAGTATCCACAGCGCAAAAAAATATCATATTGACCGGAAAATACGCACAACGGTTAAATAACATCACGTGGATCATTATTAGTATCCGTCGCCTTTGTTTCCTTCTTTCGCATCCGAATATTCAATAACTCAACAAAAAGTGAGAATGCAATTGAAATGTATATAAACTTTTTATCTACATGCTCATGAAAGGATTCAAGAATCAGAATAACTCCGATCATCAATAAAAAGGATAATGCCAATACTTTAATTGTAGGATTTTCATTAATAAAATCGGATACTTTACCAGAGAAAATAATCATAATGATCATGGCAATAATTACAGCCAGAATCATTATTAATAAATTGCTTACCAAACCTACTGCAGTAAGGATTGAATCGAAAGAAAAAACGATATCGATCAAAACGATCTGCAACACAATTGCATTAAAGCTAACCTTTTTCACACTCATAGCCTCTTCGCCATATCCCTGAATCTTATTGTGCAATTCAATTGTGGTTTTATACAACAAAAATACACCTCCCGAAAACAAGATTAGATCACGGCCAGTCACTGCAAAATCTCCAATATTAAAAAGGGCTTCTTTTAATCCTACAATCCAAGAAATACTAAAAAGCAAAATAACACGCATTACAAGTGCCATCATCAAACCGATTGCACGAGCCCTTCCCTGCTTCATTTTCGGAAGTTTTCCAGCAATGATAGATATAAAAATGATGTTGTCTATCCCTAAAACAACTTCTAAAACCGATAACGTAAGAAGACTGATGAGCGAGGCGACTGTAAAAAGCTCATTAAAATCCTGGGCTAAATGCATAAATTAAATTTTATGCAAAATTACGTAGAATTTTTAGATTCGGTTTGATATTTTTTGATTTATGAATTTGGAAAGTAAGTTGTTGAATTATCGTTAATTTTTATATATTTGTTAAAACAAACCTAATATGAAAAAGCACTTTCTTGTAATCCTTTTTACTTTTATTCTATCAGTAAATTATGCACAAGACACAATTATAACATTCAACAATGAAAAGATCATTGCAAAAATTCTAGAAATTTCTCCTATAGAAATTAAATATAAAAAATTCAATTTCCTTGATGGCCCAACCTTTACCGATAAAAAATCGGATGTTTTAATGATTATTTTCTCCAATGGAATGAAAGAAGAATTTAAACAGGAACCGGAAAAAAAAATTGAAGTACGTGTTTTAGAGAGCAATGATTATTATAGGGAAGCAGCCGTTGTTTCAACAAAAATTGAGGAGCGGGGAGCAGGCAAATTCCGCCACAAAAATGTTTTATTAGACGAAAGAGAATTTCACAACCTCCTAATCAATACGAAAGATAAAAAATTAGTTGCTTTAGCCTCTAGTGCAAAAGATGCAAAAGCAATACAATATATTGGCTTTGCAGGAATACCATTTGGAATGGCTGCTTTACTTCTTTTTATAAAAAGTATACCTAGACCTTTATTCCAATCCAAAGGATTCGACTCCACTTATTTAACCGGTAGTGCTGTTTGTATGGTTGGCGCTATTGCCTGCCCTATTACATCCGCATCTTTCAAAAGAAAACGTACAAGCTGTAACAGAGCTGCAGTAAAACTATACAACGAAAAATATTAGTTGTAACAAAATCATTTCCTTTCACACCTTTCTCTTTTTTTAACAAATTTCAAAAACACTCTTTTTTTGCAATTACAAATACTTATATTTGTAAACAGAGATCCTAATGCCTAATTTATTATGTCAAAAGATGAAACAATGTCAACCGGAAAAGTAAAAGTTACGGAATACATTAAAGAAGTTCTGAATGATTTTCGGATAGCGAACGAAAGCCGTGAAGCAAGCTTAATGGGAAGAAGAGAAGTATTGACCGGAAAAGCAAAATTCGGAATATTTGGTGATGGAAAAGAAATTGCTCAATTAGCTATGGCTAAAGTTTTTCAATTCGGTGATTTTCGCTCCGGATATTACCGCGATCAAACATTTATGTTTGCTTCCGGAAACCTTACTTTACAGGAATGGTTTGCTGGATTATACGGCCATACAGATGCTGATGCTGAACCAATGAGTGCAGGCAGACAAATGGGAGGTCATTTTGGAACCCGAAGTTTAAATGCGGATGGCTCCTGGAAAGATCTTACAAAAATAAAAAACTCCTCACCTGATATTTCACCTACAGGTGGACAAATGCCGCGATTGCTTGGATTAGCGATGGCATCCAAACATTATAAATTAAATCCTGAATTACAAAAAGAACAATTTCATATATTTTCAAATAAAGGAACTGAAATTGCTTTTGGAACCATTGGCGATGCAAGTACTTCTGAAGGATTATTCTGGGAAACAATCAATGCTGCTGGTGTAATGCAAATTCCTATGTTAGTATCTGTTTGGGATGATGGTCACGGAATTTCTGTTCCCAAAAAGTATCAAACAACAAAAGAAAGTATCTCCGAAATATTAAAAGGGTTTCAGCGTGAAAATGGCGGAAACGGTTATGAAATATTTAAAACAAAAGGATGGGATTATGTACATCTTTGCGAGACATATGAAAAAGCCAGTAAGGTTTGCAGGGAACAACATGTTCCTGTATTGGTTCATGTTGAAGAAGTTACTCAACCGCAAGGCCACAGTACATCAGGCTCTCACGAACGCTATAAATCGAAAGAACGCTTGCAGTGGGAATCCGATTTTGACGGCATTAAGAAATTACGTGAATGGATTCTTTCCAATAAACTAGCGTCTGAAAATGAATTGAATGAGATCGAGGAGAATTCAAAAAAAGTAGTGCGTGAAGCCAAATCTGCAGCATGGAGCGCCTACTTAAATCCGATCAAAGCCGAATTAAAAGAAGTGAGTGCATTAATGGATAACATTGCTGCCCAATCGAGCAACGCAGCATTTATTAGTAAAATTAAAAACGACCTCTACTCTATTCTTGAACCGATCCGTAAAGATATAATTGTTGCAGCAAAAAGTGTTCTACGCTTAACACGCAATGAAAATATTTCTGCGAAGAAACAATTGGTTGATTGGATCAGCGAATCCAAATTAGCAAACCACGATCGATACAGTTCTTATTTGCACAGTGAATCGGAGCAGAACGCGTTAAAAACAAAACAGGTGAAAGCCGAATTTGCAGGCGAAGCTAAATTAGTGGATGGAAGAGAATTACTAAGAGAAAATTTTAATGCGATACTTTCAAAATATCCTGAAGTAGTAATTTTTGGTGAAGATGCCGGAAAAATAGGAGGTGTTAACCAAGGTTTGGAAGGACTTCAAGAGAAATACGGAGAAATAAGGGTATTTGATACCGGTATCCGCGAAGCAACGATTATGGGTCAAGCAATCGGATTAGCCATGAGAGGTATCCGGCCAATTGCTGAGATCCAATACTTGGATTATTTACTTTATGCGTTGCAAATCATGAGTGATGATCTGGCAACAGTTCAGTATCGTACCAAAGGAGCACAAAAGTCTCCTGTAATTGTCCGAACTCGTGGCCATCGATTAGAAGGCATTTGGCACAGCGGCTCACCTATGGGGATGATCATCAATTCTATACGCGGTATTCATGTATGTGTTCCACGCAACATGCAACAAGCTGCTGGTTTCTATAATACATTATTAGCTGCAGATGAACCGGCATTGGTTATTGAACCTTTAAACGGTTACAGATTAAAAGAACAATTACCTTCCAATTTAGGAGAATATAAAATACAATTGGGAGTTGTAGAAACTATCAACGAAGGTGCAGATGTAACTCTTGTCACTTATGGCTCCTGCTGCAGAATTGCAATGGAAGCGGTAAAACAATTAGCTGAAGCAGATATTTCAGTTGAAGTAATTGACGTTCAAACATTATTGCCCTTCGATTTAGATCATTCAATTATTGAATCTGTAAAAAAAACAAACCGATTGGTTGTTTTGGATGAAGATGCTCCGGGTGGTGCAAGTGCATATATTCTTCAAAAAGTATTGGAAGAACAAGGAGCCTATAAATACTTAGATTCTGAGCCGCGCACATTAACTGCGAAGGATCACCGTCCTGCCTATGGTTCTGACGGGGATTATTTCTCAAAACCAAGTGCTGATGATATTTTCGATACAATTTATGAAATGATGACCGAAACAAATCCAACAAAATTTCCAAGAATATACTAATACAGAAGGGCGGAATTTTTCGCCCTTTATTTTTAACATGAAAAGAACAACCGAAGCCGATTCAAAATATAACGCACTCGAAAAAATGAGCGTGCGTGAATTATTGAATAATATAAATAAAGAAGACAAAACTGTTCCGCTTGCAATACAAAAAGAAATTCCGAAAATTGAAAAATTAGTGAATGTTGTTGTAAAACAAATGAAGCTTGGCGGCCGGTTATTTTATATGGGTGCAGGTACCAGCGGGAGACTTGGAATTGTTGATGCAAGTGAATGCCCTCCAACCTATGGCGTTCCTCAAGGTATGGTAATCGGAATAATTGCGGGAGGCGACAAAGCCATCCGAAAAGCTGTTGAATTTGCTGAAGATGATACAAAACAAGGTTGGAAAGATTTGCAAGAATATAAAATTACAAAAAAAGATGTCGTGATTGGGATTGCTGCTTCGGGGTCAACACCCTATGTTATTGGAGCCTTGGAAGCCTGCAACAAAAAAGGAATTGTAACGGCTTGTATTGTTTGTAATAAAGGAAGCAATGTTGCCAAAGTAGCCAAACACAAAATTGAAATTATTGTCGGACCCGAATTTGTAACCGGCAGTACACGCATGAAATCTGGTACGGCTCAAAAATTGACACTGAATATGATTTCTACTTCTGTGATGATTAAACTTGGAAAAGTGAAGGGAAATAAAATGGTAGACATGCAATTAAGTAACAATAAACTGGTTGACAGAGGAACGAATATGGTTGTTGCTGAATTAAAAGTACCCTACAAAAAAGCACATGAATTGTTGTTAAAATATGGCAGTGTCAGAAAGGCTGTCGATCATTTTAAAAAAAAGTAACTACTAACAAGTAAATTAAGTTGTTGATTCAATTCGGATTCAACCAAATTTCTCCAATTAACTCCTCACCGTATGCAAGACATAGAACCATTTTACAATTGGCGACATATCTATATCGCATCTGAAGATGAGCACTCCCCATTTTACAATCGCGAATACAGTGAGTTTGAATACACCAATGCTATTTATAATTATTTGATCCATCCGCAATGGGATGATATTGATTCTCCTACTTTGTATATTAAGATACTTTGTGTGGATTATGATCAGAATTTTGCCATCATCGAACTCATCGGTGAATGGAATGATGCAATCAATAACGATATTATGCTTCTGAAAAGAGATATCATCGAATTGATCATGCAATTTGGAGTGAATAAATTTATACTCATTGGGGAAAATGTATTAAACTTTCACGCATCTGACGACTGTTATTACGAGGAATGGTTTGAAGAAATTGAAGACGGCTGGATTGCGTTCCTTAATTTCAGAAAACATGTAATGGAAGAGTTTCAAAGGGCGAATATTGATTATTATATTGTATCCGGTGGACAACTCAACGACATTGGTTGGCGAACATCAACGCCAACTCAACTTTTTGAAAAGGTAGAACAATTGGTTCAAAAACGAATCGGATAGTGAGTCTTTAACAACAAAAAAAATATTCGCTTTAGCAATTCTACTTTCTTAAATAATAATTTCTAAAAAAATCCGCATTCATTAGTTTCTAATGTTTTTTAAATTCACTAAATCATTTTTTCATATTCTAAAAAATTGCCTGATCTACAAATTAGAATCAGTTTCTAAAACGCAATAAGTAATAAAAAAATCTGGGAGTATGTGATTTCTTTTTTTCCTTATATTTACACTAAATTTAAAGAAAGCATCCTAGTTTTCAATACTTACAAACTCATATTATGCCAAAAGGAATTTATACAGTACCGGGTCCGGTTAACGAGCCAATAAAAAGTTATGCGTCTGGAAGTCCGGAAAGAGCATCTCTTCAAGCAATGTTAAAAGAATTACGTGCACAAGAAATAGACATTCCAATGTATATTGGAGGAAAAGAAATTCGCAGCAATGATAAAATTCGCCTTGCTCCTCCTCATGATCACAAACATACATTAGGACACTTTCACAAAAGCAATAAAGAACATGTAACACAAGCCATCAATGCTGCTTTGGCTGCAAAATCAAAATGGGAAGCATTGGCTTGGGAACACCGTGCAAGTATTTTCTTAAAAGCAGCTGAGTTAATTGCAGGTCCTTACCGTGCTAAATTAAATGCTGCAACCATGCTCGGCCAATCAAAAAATGTGTTCCAAGCAGAAATTGATTCAGCATGTGAAATCATTGATTTCCTTCGTTTTAATGTCATGTACATGACGGAAATCTATAGACAACAACCACCTGTTGCAGGAACAGGATTTGGTGTTTGGAATCGGGTTGAACAACGACCATTAGAAGGATTTTTATATGCCTTGACTCCTTTCAACTTCACAGCTATTGCTGGAAATTTACCTACATCATGTGCAATGATGGGAAATGTTGTAGTTTGGAAACCTTCCAACACACAAGTATATGCAGCAAATGTATTGATGGAAATATTCATAAAAGCAGGGGTTCCGGAAGGGGTTATTAACTTAATCTACCCGAGTGGACCTGATGCAGCAGATGTTATTTTTTCACATCCTGATTTTGCTGGAATTCATTTTACGGGTTCAACAGAAGTTTTTCAAAATATTTGGAAAACAATCGGAAACAATATTCATAAATACAAAACATACCCGCGTATAGTTGGTGAAACTGGTGGTAAAGATTTTATTCTTGCTCACAAATCTGCCGATGCTAAGATACTTGCAACAGCTATTAGCAGAGGAGCTTTTGAGTACCAAGGACAAAAATGTTCTGCATGTTCGAGAGCATATATTCCCTCTAACTTATGGAATGATGTTAAGAAGATGTTGATCGAAGATCTAAAATCATTCAAAATGGGTCCGACAGAAGATTTCACAAACTTTATAAATGCAGTAATAGATGAAAAGTCTTTTGATAAATTGGCAAAATACATTGATGCCGCAAAAACTGATACAAATGTTGAAATTATTGCCGGTGGGAATTATGATAAATCAAATGGATGGTTCATTGAACCAACGGTTATAGTAGCAAAAGATCCGAAATATGTAACCATGTGCGAAGAATTATTCGGACCTGTATTAACATTACATGTTTATGATTCTGAAAAATTTGATGAAATTTTACACACAGTGGATACTACCTCCATATATGCATTAACAGGTGCAATCATTGCCCAGGATCGTTACGCTATTGAACATGCCACAAAAGCATTACGCAATGCAGCAGGGAACTTCTATATCAATGATAAATGCACCGGTGCAGTTGTTGGGCAGCAGCCATTTGGTGGAGCAAGAGGTTCAGGAACAAATGATAAAGCAGGCGCAATGGTGAATCTGTTGCGTTGGGTTTCTCCTCGCACAATCAAAGAAACATTTGTGCCACCAACCGATTACAGATATCCTTTTTTGCAAGCAGATTAATAAAATTTCCATTACATTTTCACAAAAAATGCCTCAGCTTCAATAATAATAATTGGCAATGAGGCTTTTTTTGATTAAAATATCTGTAAATTGAACTTATTCAAACTAGTTTCAAAAGTTAAATTTATTTTACGAATTAAATTTATTTGATAATCAAATGTAAATCATCCTTTATTTAGAAAAACATTATTTAGGAATTGATTATCTAAATTAGGAATTAACATTTTGAATGTGAACAGCAATAAAAAATTCAAAGAATTAAAAAAATCATAACAGAGAAAATGAAATTAAAACTCGAACACCACAAACAAAAAGTAGTACCATTTTCTTTTTTTCTAATTCGTTTGTTACGCTTTTCATTCTTTGCAATTGCATTGGTAATTTTTTCTGTAGGCATTGGTATATTGGGTTATCATCACTTCGGAGAACTTGGATGGTTGGACAGCTTTCATATGGCTTGTTTGATATTAACTGGAATGGGCCCTGTGGCAGAAATGCGGACAACAGGAGCTAAAATTTTTGATTCTGTTTATGCCTTGTATAGTGGTGTTGCATTTTTGAGCATTACTGCCGTTTTTTTTGCTCCAATTGTTCACCGTATCATGCACATATTGCATGTGGATATTAAAGAATAAATAACTAAAATTACTTTTCTATTA
>CANIFU010000001.1 GCA_947466965.1 Bacteroidota bacterium | reverse complement strand
CTTAATGAGTTATATGAATCAAACGGATATACATATGGCTATATCTATGGCGGGGATCATGTTGTAGAAAACTTTTATTATCCTCAAGCAGGAATGAATTTTACGGCAGGATTGAGCTTTAAGTTTTAATTCATAACCAAAAAATCAAATCAATGCGATATAACTGAGTACATTTTTGTACTATCGGTAATAATTACAAGTAAAAAAGAATCAACTAATTATTACCGATATTTTTTGTAAAAAAATGTTCCGAATGCATCAAGAAAAATACGTTTGTTCTGCACGAAGATCTAAAAACGGATGCTGCGTTTGTATGGATTGAATGCGTTGAAGAAAATTATTTTTAAACTTTTTATGGGAGGTTGAATCAGCATTAAAGGGCTTGTGCTTTTTCGCCAATAAAATTTCATTTATCCTTTCAAACAAGCTATCCGTGCTTTCATCAAAAAAAGAATTTCTGAATTTATCAAAAACATATTTAACAGCCTGTTCGTTGGGATGAACCATATCTTCTTTGTAAAAACGATAATCGCGCAAGTCGTCAATTACCAATTCATATGCTGGGAAATAAAAAGCAGCATCGTTTTTCAACTGATGAACGGCATCTATTAACCGTGCTTTACTTAAATTATTTTCCACCACTCCATCCCGCACATATCTAACCGGACTGATTGTGAAAACAATTTTCAATTTGGGATTAAACTTTTTTAATTCCATCATCAAAGATGTATATGCGTCTATAATCTCTGAAGGATTTAATAATTGTTTCAAGAATTCTTTTTGAGGCTGCTTATGGCAATTACTAACAAGTTTGTTGTTTTTCCGGTAAACAAATGCAGAACCGAATGTAATGAATAACCACTCCGCGTTTTTTAGTGACACATGCGCATCGGAAATATTTTTATTTATTTCTAAAAGACAGTTTTGTTGATCAGGATTTGAAAAACGACTATGATGTTCCCATGAATTCCAACAATCGTTTGCAAAAAACAATTCGCTCTCCGTTACAAAATCACTCTTCATATATCTGCGCAAAGCTACCGCAATGCTCAATGGGTTGTATAAAATTCCATGAGGATTCACTATTGTCTTGAATTTAAATTGCTGCATTGTATCGCCAATGTTTTCAGCAAAACAAGAACCTATAAATAAAGAAGACTGAGAATAATTCATTTTCTCAACAGAAGGAGTAATCGGGAATTGCAGATGAAAGTCCATTCGATAGTTTTATTGTTGACATTTACAATAAGGAGAAAAGTATACTTTTGTATTTGGCAACATTGCCTGAATACTACTTTGCTGCGCATCGGGAATAAGTATAACTCGAAGATCGAAAAGTAATAAACTTTTTAAATCTTTTAATTCCTCTGGGAAGCGATCAATATTATTGCTCCACAAATCCAAGTTTTTTAATTTCGTAAGTTTGCCAATTGAAGCAGGAATTGAAGTCAGTTCATTTTGATTTGCATTCAAATAGAATAAGTTTGATAGTTCGCCAATTTGTGGAGGCAACTCCTCCAAACTATTTTTTGAAATAGCGAAATATTGTAAATTTTCAAGCTGAGAAATCTCAACAGGAAGTTCTTTAATATTATTTTTACTTAAATCCAGATATTGCAAATTCGGGAATTTTAAAATTTCCATTGGAAAAGCTTTCAACCTCTGTTTTCTCAACTCTAGCTTAATAACTTTTTCTGGATACTTAAGCGCTTCCTCTATACTTTTATATGAATGAATTGTATCCAGCGAAAGTGAATCAAGCAAGGCCTTTTGGGCAATTATTTTTTGCGAAAAAACCAACAACAAAAAAAGAATGATAGATTTAAAAAAGGAATGATATATTTTTAAGAATTTCAAGTATTCAAAATTTTTAATGCGTTTTTTTTGTCTTCAGCCAAAGCTACTTTTAAGGCATCCAGGCCACTAAATTTAATTTCATCTCTAAGACGCTCGATAAAATAAATGGTTGCGTCATCTCCATAAATATTCTGATTGAAGTCAAAAATATTTACTTCGATACTCCTTCCCTTCCCTAAAACAGTGGGATTATTTCCAATATTTAACATACCCTGATACATTTCACCTCTGATCCCCACATTTACAGCATAAACTCCATCAGCAGGAATCAATTTAAAATTATCTTCAATGACAATATTAGCAGTTGGATAACCGATTGTCCGGCCCAGTTGACGTCCTTCAACCACTTTACCACTTAAAGAATAGGTGTGACCCAAAAAGGTTGCTGCAACATTTACTTCTCCTGCTTGCAGCGCCTGACGAATTTTGGTAGAACTGATTTCAATGTGATCAATATCTTTAGCAGGAATCTCTTCAACATCAAAACCATAAACAGGACCAAATTCTTTCAAGTGATCAAATGATCCTTCCCTGTTACGGCCAAAATGATGATTGTAACCAATTACTAAACGCTTTGTATGTATATTATTAACTAATACATTACGAACAAACTCAACAGAAGTAAGACGAGAGAATTCTTTTGTAAAAGGGTAAATAATCAAATGGTCGATGCCGTAATTTTCTAAAAGTTGTATTTTTTCTAGCTGAGTATTCAACAATTTTAATTCATTATCATCAGGAAAAAGCACCATTCTCGGATGTGGATAAAATGTCAGCAAAACGGTTTCGCCATGCTCTTCAGATGCTACATCCTTTAAACGCGAAATAATTTTTTGATGCCCTAAATGAACTCCATCAAAAGTGCCGGTAGTAACAACAGGGTTTTTTACGTTCTTAAAATCCTCAATTTGGGTATAAACCTTCATTCAATCAACTGATTATATCATACAAAATACTAACACGTTTCGATAATTGACTAAAAATCAAGGTTAAAATCGATTATCTTCTCCACAAATAATGAAGTATGATTTAAAGCATCAAATTTAATTATAAAAATATTAAAAATCGATTTTTTACCTAAATAAAATAGTGTAATTTCGCAGTCGAATTTTAAAAATTAACATTTACATATATATCAAATGTCAACACAAACAGGTAAAATTTCACAAGTAATTGGTCCGGTCATAGACGTAAGTTTTGAAGGCGGAGCCATATTACCAAACATTTTGGATGCATTAGAAGTAATAAAACCTAATGGTCAGAAAGTTATTCTTGAAACTCAGAAACACATTGGTGAAGACACCGTTCGAACAATCGCGATGGACTCTTCAGACGGCTTATATCGTGGCCTAACAGTTACTGCAACTGGCGCTGGTATTACAATGCCGGTTGGAGAACAAGTAAAGGGACGTTTATTTAATGTTGTAGGAGATGCAATTGACGGAATTCAACAAACCGATAAAAAGGGTGGTGCTCCGATTCACCGTATGCCTCCAAAATATGAAGATTTATCTACTTCAACAGAAGTATTATTCACAGGAATCAAAGTTATTGACCTTTTAGAGCCTTATGCAAAGGGAGGGAAAATTGGTTTGTTCGGTGGTGCAGGTGTTGGTAAAACAGTATTGATCATGGAGTTGATTAACAACATTGCTAAAGGATACGAAGGTTTATCTGTATTTGCAGGAGTTGGTGAGCGTACCCGAGAGGGAAATGACTTATTACGTGAGATGATTGAGTCAAACGTTATCCGTTATGGTGAAGAATTTAAACACTCCATGGAAAAAGGCGGATGGGATTTATCAAAAGTTGACTTAAAAGAATTAGAAAAATCACAAGCCACTCTTGTATTCGGACAAATGAATGAGCCTCCGGGAGCTCGTGCTCGTGTTGCTTTATCAGGATTAACAATGGCTGAATATTTCCGTGACGGAGATGAAAAGTCTGGTGGACGTGACATCCTTTTCTTTATCGATAATATTTTCCGTTTTACTCAAGCAGGTTCTGAAGTATCAGCGTTATTAGGCCGTATGCCTTCTGCCGTAGGTTACCAACCAACATTAGCTACCGAAATGGGATTGATGCAAGAACGTATCACCTCCACAAAACGTGGATCTATCACTTCTGTTCAGGCGGTTTACGTTCCTGCGGATGACTTAACAGATCCTGCTCCTGCAACTACATTTGCTCACTTAGATGCAACAACCGTTTTAAATCGTAAAATTGCTGAGTTAGGAATTTACCCTGCTGTGGATCCTTTGGATTCAACATCTCGAATTTTAACACCAGCAGTTCTAGGTGAATCACATTATGGTACAGCTCAAAAAGTAAAATTAATTTTACAACGCTATAAAGAATTACAGGATATTATTGCCATTCTTGGAATGGACGAATTATCTGAAGAAGATAAAACAATTGTTCACCGCGCTAGACGTGTTCAACGTTTCTTATCTCAACCTTTCCATGTTGCAGAACAGTTTACGGGATTAAAAGGAGTATTCGTTTCAATTGAAGATACAATCAAGGGTTTTAATATGATCCTTAATGGTGAAGTAGATCAATATCCGGAAGCCGCTTTCAACCTTGTAGGTTCAATTGAAGATGCAATTGAAAAAGGAAAAAAGATTTTAGCAGAAGCGAAATAAATTAATCGATTTGGAAATGAGTTAATTTGGAAATTAAAACAATGATTTCATTTCCAAATTAACACATTTTCAAATTTTCAAATTAAAAACATGCACTTAGAAATAATAACTCCGGATAAAAAAGTATATAGTGGTGATGTGGATGCGATAAAGCTTCCGGGTGCTGAGGGCTCTTTTGGAATTCTAAACAATCACGCTCCAATTATTGCTTCCTTAAAAAAGGGAACAATAAAAGTAACTGACTCAAAAAAAAACATAGAAACATTTGAAATTAATGGCGGTGTTGTTGAAGTCCAAAACAATAAAGTAATTGTTTTAGCAGAAGCATAAAACTTAAAAACAAAACAAAAAATCCTGTTTCAACTGAAACAGGATTTTTTTATGTTTATTCTTATTTAATAGCAACATAAAATACGACTTGCTTGACATTACCTTAAACTTTTGCTGTTCAAGAAGACACAATCAAGCGATGAAATTCAATTAACTTTTTTTTAATTTCAACTTTTCATTTTTTTTATGTCTTACCTTATCTCGCTTCGTTTTTTTATTCATATTTTTTTCGAATGCATCATTCAGATCAACACCTGTTTGATTTGCTAAACAAATTAAAACAAAAAAAACATCGGCTAATTCATCTGCCAATTTTTTATTAGTTTCTTTATTTTTAAACGACTGCTCTCCGTATTTTCTAGAAATGATTCTCGCAACTTCCCCTACCTCTTCCGTTAAAATTGCCATATTCGTAAGTTCAGAAAAGTATCTGACGCCATATTTTTTTATCCATTTATCAACTTGATGTTGCGCTTCTTTAATAGTAAACTCAGTCATAATTGTGTTTTTAAAATCAGTAAAATGGTGTATCTTTTTTTTATTAAAAAATAAAATCAAAAAAAAAGGCAATTCAAAATTTTTGAATTGCCTTTAAAAATTTGTGAAAGAATTATTCTTGAACTACTTCAAAAGTAACTGCTCCAACTACATCTTTGTGAAAACGAACATCTGCAGAATAAGTACCAACAGTTTTAACGCTGTCTTCGCTCATTGTGATATTTTTACGATCCACTTCGTAACCTAATTTTTTAATTGCATCAGCTAATTGAACTGAAGTAACCGAACCGAAAATTTTTCCGGACTCACCCACTTTAGCACCAACCTTAATAACAAGATCTTTCAATTTAGCAGCAGTAACTTCAGCAGCAGCTTTCACTTTTTGTTCTTTGAAAGCGCGTTGTTTTACTGTTTCTGTTAACATCTTTTTAGATGCAACAGTAGCCATTTCTGCAAGGTTATTTGGGATCAAAAAATTTCTTCCGTAACCAGGTTTTACACTTACAACGTCATCCTTGTATCCAAGGTTTTTAACGTCCTGTTTTAAAATTACTTCCATGTCTTAAATCTTATTTTAACATATCAGCAACATAAGGCAATAAAGCTAAATGACGAGCACGCTTAACTGCTTTAGAAACTTTACGTTGATATTTAACTGATGTACCTGTTAATCTGCGGGGTAAAATTTTACCTTGCTCATTAATGAACTTCAATAAAAATTGAGGGTCCTTGTAATCGATATACTTAATACCGCTTTTTTTGAAGCGACAGTATTTCTTTTTCTTAACGTCCACAGTTGGAGGCGCAAGATATCTGATTTCTGAATTGTCTGCCATTTTTTTAATGATTTAAATGAATGAATTAAGCTACTACTTTTGCTTTGTTTCTGCTTTTTAAGCTGTATGCAACTGCATGCTTATCTAAAGCAACTGTTAAGAAGCGTAACAAGCGCTCATCACGTTTGTAAGCAACTTCCAGGTCAGCAATAAAATTAGCAGGAGCTTGAAATTCAAACAAATGGTAGAAACCAGTTGTTTTCTTTTGTATTGGATACTGCAATTTGCGCAGGCCCCAAGCATTTTCGGTTACAATTTTGCAACCATTGTCTGTAAGTAACTTTTTGTACTTACTTACCGTCTCCTTTGCCTGTTCTTCAGACAAAACGGGAGTCATGATGAAGACGGTTTCATAATGTTTTAGCATTGTTTTGTAATTTAGTTGGTTAATATTTTAGTGTTCCTTTTTTCTAAAAGGGACGCAAATATAGCAAATTTTGAATTTTCACCAAAAAAAAAGGTCAGAAAGTGCTGAATTTAATCGAAAATAAAAAGAAAGTACACAGCAAACCACTGCCTATATGAAAAACGACACCTTTTCTTTTTTTGATTTTTTTCTAATTTGGGGCTACATTTTATTAACTAAAATACAACTTTTAAACATTTTATTGAATTTACATTTTAATAGTTAGTTTTGTGTCATCTTCTATGGACAATTTTATTGTATCAGCTCGTAAATACCGCCCAGCAACCTTTAACACGGTTGTAGGTCAGGCGCATATTACCAATACATTAAAAAATGCTATAAAAACTGATCACTTAGCGCAAGCTTTTCTATTCTGCGGTCCACGTGGTGTTGGAAAAACAACCTGTGCTCGAATTCTTGCAAAAACAATTAATTGTACAAACAGATCCGAAAGTATTGAAGCATGTGATAAATGTGAATCCTGCGAATCCTTTAACAGCGGTGCATCACTCAATGTATCTGAATTAGATGCAGCATCCAATAATTCGGTCGATGATATCCGCAATTTGGTTGACCAGGTAAGATATGCACCACAACTAGGAACACACAAAGTATACATCATTGATGAGGTGCACATGCTATCCAATCAGGCCTTCAATGCCTTTCTGAAAACATTGGAAGAACCACCCAAACATGCTATATTTATTTTAGCAACAACAGAAAAGCATAAAATCATTCCTACCATTCTTTCTCGCTGTCAAATTTTTGATTTCAATAGAATTCAGATTGAAGACATCGCGAATCATTTGGCATTTATTGCCAATAGCGAACACATTGTTGCAGAAAAAGATGCCTTACATATTATTGCTCAAAAGGCTGATGGCGCTCTTCGGGATGCATGTTCAATATTCGATCAGATTGTAAGTTTTGCTGGAAATAATCTAACCTATAAAGATGTGATCGACAATTTAAACATCCTCGATTACGACTATTATTTTAAAGTTACGGATGCTATTTTAAACGAAAACATTTCCACTGCTCTATTGCTTTTCAATGAAATTTTAAACAATGGTTTTGATGGGCACAATTTTGTTGCTGGCATGGGTGATCACTTCAGGAATTTGCTGGTAAGCAAAGACCCAGAAACACTTCAACTATTGGAAGTTGGCACCAACATAAGAGATAAATATAAGGACCAATCTGGCAAATGTTCACTATCCGTTTTAATCAAGGGTCTTACGATACTAAACAAGACAGATATCAATTATAAGTCGAGTAAAAACCACCGACTCCAAGTCGAGTTATCGCTTATGCAACTCTGTTCGCTCAATTCCATTGGAAATGAGGCTGAAAAAAAAAATGACTTAAGTCAACAAATCAAACCTCCTGTAGCACAAAAGACAACTTCAGTTAGCACATCATCACCTGTTATTAAACCAATTGCCGAAATCGCAATAACGTCACAACCTTCTAATATTGATAAGAATGTTTCTTTAATTGATAAGAATGTTTCTTTAGTTGATGTTTCAACGGTTGTAAAAAAGCCATTCATAAAAACGGCAACTATTTCTATTCATCAACATCTCAACAGCGAAAAAAAAACGGATAAACCTTTAGAAGAGAAGACTGAACAACATTTTTCCACTCAGCCTAAAAGCAGTTTCAGTCAACTTGAGCTTGAAGCTGCCTGGGATAAATACGCAAATGAACTAAAAGAGAAAGGAAAAACAAATTTATCTACCTCACTGCTTAGTAAAAGACCTGTTTTAAAAGATGAAATGATCATTGAATTTCCTATAAATAACAAAGCTATTGAGGAAAGTATAAATGAAGAAAAGATGCCTTTTTTAGGCTTTTTACGTAAAGAGTTAAACAATTATTCTATCCAGCTTAACCTGGTTTTATCTGCAATAGACGACAAAACCAATCTATACACTGCAACCGACCGATACAAAAGACTTGTAGAAAAAAACCCTGCAATCAACAAATTCCGCCAACGCTTCGACTTAGACGTTGAATTCTAAAACGAATTTCGTGCTTTAGTTTAATTGTCAAATTAGATTTTAAAAAAAAAATAATAAAAGTCTCAACTAAATAGTAGTTGACTTAGACGCTTCATTTATTTCAATGCAACTATTTCTTTGATTTTAGCATCTCATAAAAAGAAAATTAATCCTTTCCAGTTCCCATACCTTTTTATAGGTTTGATTTGTATTCTTAATATTTTTTTACTTACTTAGCATACTCCAATTTTAAACATAACAAAATGAAAAAGAATAGCTTAGTAAAACATATACTCCTTTTTTTAGGAATTACTTTTTCTGCCATATTAAATGCGCAAGAAATCCAAGGAAAAACGTATGCGATTATTGGTAATTCTGCTATAAGTAGCATGCAACCATACATAGATGCATTAAATAATTCAGACATGAAATATCACCGGTTAAAGAAGGTTAGAAATATCATTGAATTTAACACCGGAGTAAAAGTAGAATTGTTTTCGGCGACAGAAATAAATGCGAATGTGCATCCTTTAAACTTATCTGATTATTCAGAAAAATTTCCTACGAACCGAGACATACCTGTATTTTCATTGGGCCCCAATAATTTTATTATGGAAGAGCACCACGTAACAGGCAAGTCACATTAAATAAAAGTAAATCGCTCTCTTTCTCTCTAATCTCTAAACAAAATGAAAAAAAACTTACTCATCCTAATGCTCTTTGTTAGCTTTTTAAGCAAACAAGCATTTGCCCAACCGGCAAATGATAACTGCGCAACTGCGCAAGCTATAGGTACACTTCCAACACCTGCTGCATGTTCTGGAACTGCACCATCACTAGGAGCTGCGCTAAATATACCTGGTACAATTGTGGGTGCTACGCCAGCTAGTCCATATCTTTACCAACCAGGCTGTACAGGTGGAGCTATGTCTGTTCCTGCCAATGATGTATGGTATACGTTTACAGCAAGTAGTTACCAAGCATCCATTACAGTTACTGCTACATTTTCAACAGTAAATATTGCGATGTATTCCGGAACGTGTGCTGCATTGGGTGGTGGTGTTGGTGGTTGTGCTGTTGGAACAGCGGGCTCAGCAACTTTAACTGTGGAACAAATGGTACCAGGTACTACCTACTATTTACAAATTAGTGGTGGAACAGGGCAAACAGGTACTTTCAATATAAATATCAAAAACAATAAAGATTGTGCGGATTGTTTAAATGCCTCAACTTTTACAGCAGCTCCTTTGCCTGTTGGAGGAATGTATTCGCCAGGACAAGTTGTAAACTTTTGTTATCATGTTAGCCAATACACCCAAATTAACACCAACTGGTTACATGGTGTTCAATTAACCTTTGGATCAGGATGGAATTTAGCTTCACTTACAACCACACCTCCACCAGCTTGTCAAACAACTCCTGCAGGCGGAACATGGGCATATTATCCAGGTGGCTGCACCTCATCAGCTACAGGGGCAGCATTTGGTCCTGGTTTTTATTTTGACACTCCAGATGCTGGAACAAATCCAGGAAATAATTTTGGTGATAATTGTACTGGTTTTTTGGGTGCTGGAACTTGGAATTTTTGTTTTTCAATTGCCGTTGCCGCAGGTTGCGCACCAGGTTCTAACTTAAATGTTACAGTAAATACATCTGGAGATGGTGAGTCGGGATCATGGAGTAGTTTAGGATGTTTAGACGATCCCGCCTCTGTTTTACCTGCAGTTGGATCTTGCTGTGCTCCAACCGTATCTTCTATTGCAGCTCCTTGCGGAGGAACAGGAAGTGCAACATCAACACCAGTAGGTGTTTCAGGACCATATAATTATGTTTGGACGAATGCTGCAGGTACTATTGTATCAACAACTTCAGGAGTTGCTGGTGCAAATACAGCATCAGGATTACCTGCGGGAACATATACTGTAACGGTTACAAATACTACCTTAGGTTGTGTCTTTACAAATACTGTAACAGTTGCCAGTGGAGTTGTACTTGCTACTCCTACAGCCGGAAGCAATAGTCCAGTCTGCGTTGGCGCTACTTTAAATTTAACAGCAGCAACTGTTGCTGGAGCAACTTACGCTTGGACTGGTCCGAGTGCTTTTGCATCTGCGCTACAAAACCCAAGTATTACAGGAGTTACTGCAAGTGCAGCAGGAACCTACACAGTAGTGGCAAGTGTTGCAGGGTGTACTGCTTCCTCTACGGTCACTGTCGTTATTAACCCAAATCCTACAGTAAACGTTCCTGGACCAATTACAGTTTGTAATGGCGGTAATGTTCCATTAACAGGATTCACGAGTGTTCCCGTGGGAGCAACGTTTTCGTGGACAAACTCCAACACGGCCATTGGTTTAGGTGGCTCTGGTGTTGGAAGCGTTCCTGCATTCACAGCTACAAATGCAACAACTGCTGCCATAACGGGAACCATTACTGTTACAGCAACTTTAGCAGGTTGTCCGGGGACACCGAATACTTTTACAATCACTGTAAATCCTACTCCTACAGTTACAGTTCCGGCAAACATTACAGTGTGTAATGGCGGGAATGTTCCTGCAAGTGCGTATGTTAGTGCTCCTGCTGGTGCATCATATTCTTGGACAAATACAAATGCTGCCATTGGATTAGCAGCTTCCGGAACAGGAAATACACCATCTTTTACAGCAACCAACTCAACAGTAGCAGCAATCACCTCTACAATAACCGTTACACCAACGGTAGCTGGTTGTCCGGGAACACCGAACACTTATACAATCACTGTTAATCCAACCCCAACTGTTACTGTACCAGCAAACATTACTATTTGCAATGGCGGTAACATTCCTGCATCTGTATTTACAAGCACTCCAGCTGGAGGAACATTTACATGGACTAACTCTAATCCGGCAATAGGACTTGCTGCATCCGGCGCAGGAAATACCCCGGCATTTATAGCTACAAATTTAACAGGTGCTGCCATTACAGCAACCATTTCTGTAACACCAACTGTTGCAGGTTGTCCTGGAACACCCAACACCTATACAATCACTGTTAATCCTACACCCGCTGCTCCCACTGCTTTAGGAGCTTCCGTTTGTATTAACAACTCAACAACTTTAACGGCAAGTGCTCCAGGTGGAACATACGAATGGTATGACGCCCCTGCCGCTGGAACATTGTTAATTACAAATGCCAGTTATACGACTCCGCTTTTAACTACAGCTACAACATACTATGTTCAAACGACAATCCTTGGTTGTCCGAGCCCATTAACTCCAGTTACGGTGACCATTGCTCCGGGATTAGCTGTAAATGCCGGACCAGATGATACACTTTGCTTTGGTGGAAATACGACATTGAATGTCACTCCAAATGGAGCGGGGTATACTTATGTTTGGACTGCTGCTGCAGGATTGAGTAGTACAACTATTTTCAATCCAATTGCAAACGCTGCAACAACTACCAATTACACCGTTACTGTTACAGATGCAAGTGGATGTGTTGGCACCGATAATGTGACAATTTATGCTGATCCGCAAATTAATGTTGCTATTGCAGGTATTGATGTAACTTGTTTTGGTGCATGTAATGGACAAACAATTTGCATTCCTACAGGAGGAACATCTGGTTATACCTATTTATGGAATTCAGGATGTATTGCTGCATCCTGTGGATCTCTATGTCCAGGTAGCTATTCGGTAACCGTTACTGACTCATGGGGCTGCACAGCAACAAATGATACTTCCATTATTCAACCTACATTATTAACAGCTTCAATCACTGCTTCATCCAATGCAAGTTGTAATGGTGTTTGTGATGGAACTGCAACTGCTGCTGGAAATGGAGGAACAATGGGTGCAGCTTATGGCTATTCATGGAACACCGTTCCTGCTCAACTTACTGCAACAGCTACTGGACTATGCAATGGAAATTACACCTGTACAATAACGGATGCAAATGGTTGCACCTCAACAACTAGTGTAATAATTACGGAGCCTTCATTAGTTTTACTTGCGCCTATTGTTTCACCAACAATATGCATTGGAGCTAGTACTATTTTAACTGCAATTGCCAGTGGAGGAAATGGTGGACCATATACCTATTCATGGTCACCAGCAACAGGATTAAGTGCAACGAATATTGCAAATCCTACTGCTTCACCAGTTGCAACAACGGTTTATACAGTAAATGCTTTCGATGCGAATGGCTGCCCGGCTGCTGCGGTAAACGTTACTGTTACTATAAACCCGCCAATGACTCTTGCTGCTAACGGATCAACATCTATTTGTCCGGGTGGTTCAACTCCTATTTCTGCTTTAGCTGGATTAGGTTCAGGTGGACCATATACTTATTCATGGTCACCGGCAACAGGTCTAAGCAATGCAGGCATTGCCAATCCATCAGCTTCCCCAGTTACAACTACAACTTATACGGTAACTGCCAATGATGGTTGTTCTCCTCCTTTAACAGCAACAGTAACGGTTACAGTTCTCCCTATTCCTGTCGTTGTTTTTTCAGGAGATTTGCTTTCAGGATGTTCTCCAGTATGTGTTAATTTTACGGATGCATCAACAGTTGTAGGAAGCACAATTGCAACATGGAATTGGACATTTGGAGACGGGACAACATTCGTTGGACAAAATCCTCCTTTGCATTGTTACACGAATACTGGTCAATATACTGTTGGATTAACTGTTTCCTCAACATTAGGAGGTTGTGTTGCAACAGATACCTACCTAAACTACATTACGGTATTTCCAAACCCTATTGCAGAATTTACAGCATCTCCTAACCCTGCAACGGTGACCGAACCGACTGTTAATTTTACCGATCAATCGTCATCTGTAGCTCCAATTACTTCATGGACCTGGGATTTTGGCGATGGAAGTTTAAATGGTACAAATTCAAATCCAACACATATTTATCCCTCTATAGTTGACGGAACATATACGGTAACATTAACTGTTGTTGATGCTCATGGTTGTACCGATGTTGTTTCACATCCAATTGTAATTGCACCTGAATTCACCTTCTTTATTCCAAATGCATTCTCTCCCAACGATGATGGCATTAACGATTTCTTTTACGGTAAGGGCGTTGGAATAACGAAATATGAATTGTTTGTATTCGACCGTTGGGGTAATTTAATTTTCTTTGCAGATGAACTAAATAAATATTGGGATGGTAAGGCAAATCACGGAAAAGATATAGCACAACAAGATGTTTATGTTTGGAAAGTGAAATTAACTGACGTATTCGATAAGAAACACAATTACATCGGAACTGTTACTGTTGTAAAATAGGTGATGAAGTAATGATGTGGTGAGGTGATGAGTGATGAGGTGATGAGGTAATGAGGTGATGATTGATGAGGTGATGAAGTGATGAGGTGATGATTGATGAAGTGATGAGGTAATGAGGTGATGATTGATGATTGATGAGGTGATGATTGATTAGGTGATGATTGATGAAGTGATGAGGTGATGAGGTGATGAGGTAATGAGGTGATGATTGATGAGGTGATGATTGATGAAGTGATGAGGTGATGAGGTGATGAGGTGATGAGGTGATGAGGTAATGAGGTAATGAGGTAATGAGGTAATAAAAAAAGAGTGCTGAAATTAAGATTTCAGCACTCTTTTTATTTTTTACAGATGGAATATTTCCTTTATATCTTTACTACCTTATCACTTAATCACCTTGCTATTTCTTCACATACATTACCTCTTTCACAGCTTTTATAACACGCTCAACATTTGGCAAGGATGCTTCAATTAAAGTTGGCGCATAAGGCAATGGAACATCAGCAGTAGTGATTCGAATAACAGGAGCATCTAAATAATCAAATGCT
Source organism: Bacteroidota bacterium (assembly GCA_947466965.1). Lineage (GTDB taxonomy): Bacteria > Bacteroidota > Bacteroidia > 2-12-FULL-35-15 > 2-12-FULL-35-15 > 2-12-FULL-35-15. The sequence continues at coordinate 158,843 of CANIFU010000001.1, read as the reverse complement.
TCTTTTTGTACCTTAAACGCAACCTCAGTAGCAATAGAACCGAGCGGCCAAGCCTCTTCTACAACAACAAGACGATTCGTTTTTTTCACTGAACTAATAACTGTTGCGTAATCAATCGGGCGAATGGTTCTTAAATCGATCACTTCAACACTGATTCCTTCTTTCTCCAATTCAACAGCAGCAGCTAAAGCTTGTTTCATAATTTTACCAAAAGAAACAATCGTAACATCTTTTCCTTCGCGCTTAATATCGGCAACGCCGATAGGAATTAAATATTCACCTTCAGGCACTTCCCCTTTGTCACCATACATTTGTTCACTTTCCATAAAAATAACGGGATCGTTATCGCGGATAGCGGACTTTAAAAGCCCTTTGGCGTCGTAAGGATTAGAAGGAACAATTACTTTTAGCCCAGGACAGTTGGCATACCAATTATCAAAAGCTTGAGAATGCTGGGAACTAAGCATCCCTGCAGAAGCTGTAGCACCCCGAAAAACAATAGGAACATGAAATTGACCTCCGCTCATACTCATCATTTTAGCAGCAGAATTAATAATCTGATCAATAGCCACCAATGAAAAATTAAACGTCATAAATTCAACAATAGGCCGAAGTCCGTTAACGGCAGAACCAATTGCAATACCGGTAAAACCAAGCTCTGCAATGGGTGTATCAATTATTCGTTTTTCACCAAACTCGGTAAGCATGCCTTTACTTACTTTATAAGCACCGTTGTATTCAGCAACTTCTTCGCCCATCAAATACACTTTTTCATCTCTACGCATTTCTTCATTCATTGCTTCACGAAGTGCTTCACGAAATTCAATTGTTCTCATTTTCTTTTAATTTATTTGACTACAAATTTAATGATTTTATGATACAGATAACGTATAGGTGATTGATTTTATATTACAAACGCTAAACTATATTCAATAATAATTATAAAATTAAATAACAAAAGAAAGAAACATCTGTTGGAACTTACACTAACGTTTTAAATGCTTTCAACACATCCGATAGCACTGTAACTTCAAATATAGCCATATCAGCGCTTGACTTAACTACTAGCTCATCAGGCTTTACTTTATCAGCAAATACAACAACTGCTGTTTATAAATAGTTAGATTGCAATGCAGGAAATACACCTATCTCAATGGAAAATTATTTTCAGCACAACTGATAACAACTTAACCTCAAACTTCAATAAAGAAATCAATACCCAAGATATTTCAAAGGATTTATATTACGTTAATATTAAATCGAATGAAGGATTAAAAGTGTATAAATTAATTATTCAATAACGCCCATCTAAATTTACGATAAAAGGATGTCTATAATGGCCTCCTTTTTTATTTCAACACGTAAAATAGTATCAAAACAAATCCTTATTTTTACAAAAAACAGTAGTGTGAAAAACAATCAATTTGACTTAATAATAGTAGGTGGAGGAATAGTAGGACTAGCAGCTGCATATAAGATAAATTTAAAATATCCGAATAAAAAAATTCTTGTCCTTGAAAAAGAAAAGGAAGTGGCAGCCCATCAAACTGGTCACAACTCTGGTGTAATCCACTCTGGACTATATTACAAACCTGGCTCATACAAAGCAAAAAATTGTGTGGATGGGAGAAGAGAACTTGTAGCTTTTGCAAAAGAACATAAAATACAACATGATATTTGCGGCAAAATTGTAGTTGCAACCAATGCTTCTGAATTGGCACACATGAATAAAGTTTTTAATAACGGGTTGGCCAATGGTGTGGAAGGAGTAGAAAAAATTGATGCAAAACGCATCAAAGAAATTGAACCATTTGTTTTAGGCATTGAAGGGTTATGGGTGCCTTGTACCGGCATTATTGACTATGCTGATGTCAGCAGAAAATACGTTGAACTTATTCATTCCAAATTCTCAGAAAGCAAAGTACTAACCGAACAAGAAGTAAAAGCTTTTGATAAACACGAAGGTTATACCAATGTGATTACTCAAAAGGGAACGTTCAGAGGAACCTATATTATTACTTGTGCAGGTTTACAAAGTGATCGTATTGCGAAAAAAGAAGGAGCAAAAATCGACACAGCCATTGTTGGTTTTCGAGGTGACTATTTTGACCTAACGGATAAAGGATTAAGCAAAGTAAAAAACTTAATTTATCCCGTTCCGAATCCCAAATACCCATTTCTTGGCGTTCACTTTACGCGTATGATACACGGTGGAACAGAATGCGGACCAAACGCGGTTTTTGTTTTTAAACGCGAAGGATATGGAAAAACAGATTTCTCACTCAAAGATACAACTGAAGCATTTGGTTTTGGAGGCACTTGGAAATTCTTTGCAAAAAATATGAAATTTGGTATTGATGAATACCGTGGTGCATTTTCAAAAAGATACTTTTTAAAACGTTTGCGCACACTTATCCCCTCTCTTCAGATGGATGACCTTAAACCCGGAAGAGCTGGAGTAAGAGCGATGGCACTTGCTCCGGAAGGTGAAATGATAGACGATTTTAAAATTGAACTGAACGGAAATGCAATTCATGTTTTAAATGCACCATCGCCTGCTGCAACATCTTCATTAGCAATCGGAACAGCAATACAAGAAATGGCTACAAAACATTTTAATTTACAGTAACATTGATTTTAGATTTTTAATTTTTTTATATTTTAACCTCAAAACAATTCAGTCTATCGAAAAAACAAACGCAATGATTTCTATAAAAACAGGGCTGACCTTCAGCTAATTTTTTAATTAAAGTTCAAAACCGAAAAGTAAATACAAAATATAAAGGAATAAAGAGGATGCAGAGAATTTATTAAAATGAACCTACAAAATAAGACATTAAAAAACTCAAAAATAGTTTCTACTAGTACATTAATTAATATTTTAAATAATAATAAAATGATAAAATCAATCGCAAAAAAAGTTTTCGGTTCACTGTTTTTAATTCTTTTCAATAGTATTTCTGTTTCCAACGCACAAAAAATATACACATACGAAAATATAAGCGGTGATGCATTAAATGCACGAATTTATAAATTAGACAACGGACTAAGTGTATACATCAGTGTTTACAAAAACGCACCACGAATCCAAACATACATCGCAACGCGTGCTGGTAGTAAAAATGACCCTAAAGATGCTACAGGTTTGGCGCATTACTTAGAGCATATGCTTTTTAAAGGAACTGACAAATTCGGGAGTAAAGACTATGCCAAAGAAAAAATAGAATTAGCTAAAATTGAGGCGCTATATGAAGTTTACCGTAAAACAAAAGACGAATCAAAACGGAAAATAATTTATCACAAAATTGATAGTATTTCAGGATACGCTTCCACATTTGCAATTGCAAACGAATACGATAAAATGCTTTCAAATATAGGAGCAAAAGGAACAAATGCATATACCTGGCTTGAGCAAACCGTATATGTAAATGATATTCCATCAAATCAATTAGACAAATGGACAACCATAGAATCCGAACGATTTCGGAATCCAGTTTTGCGACTATTTCACACAGAATTAGAAGCCGTATATGAAGAAAAAAACAGAGGGTTAGATAATGATGGTGAAAAGTCGTGGGAAGCTCTATTCAAGGGGTTGTTCCCAAACAACACATACGGATCTCAAACAACCATTGGCACAATCGATCATTTAAAAAACCCTTCTTTAACAGAAATAAAAAAATATTTCAACACCTATTATGTTCCCAATAATATGGCCATCTGTTTATCTGGAGATCTGGATCCTGATGCAACAATTAAGATGATCGATAAAAAATTCGGAGCATGGAAAAGCAAACCTATTCCTGCATATACACCCTTCATCGAAAATCCAATTCTTACCCCGATAGTGAAAGAAGTAATCGGACCAGATGCTCAAAATGTAATAATCGGATATCGTTTCCAAGGAATAGGCAGCAATGATGCTGATATGATTAGGATGATTAATAAAATCATATCCAACGGCAAAGCCGGATTGATTGACTTAAATTTAAATCAGGAACAAAAAGTATTGGAAGCAGGAGCTTTTGATATGGAATTTAAAGATTATTCTGCTCACATTTTAAGCGGAAGTCCCAAAGAAGGACAATCATTAGAACAATTGAAAGACCTCTTACTTGAACAAATCGAAAAAGTTAAAAAAGGCGAATTTCCTGATTGGATCATGAGTGCCATCATCACGGATATGAGATTGCAACAAACAAAAACCTACGAATACAACAGTGCACGCGCAGATGCATTTGTAAACTCATTCATTTCAGAAAGAAGTTGGAAAGAAACAGTTACAGAAATTGATCGCCTATCTAAAATTACAAAACAACAAATAATGGATTTTGCGAAGGAAAATTATACAAATAATTATGTATTAGTATATAAACGAACAGGTGAAGATCAATCAGTAATGAAAGTTGAAAAGCCTGCAATCACTCCTGTAAATGTTAACCGCGATGATCAGAGTGATTTTTTAAAAGCTGTGATTGCTTCACCAATAAAAAACATAGAGCCTGTTTTTATTGATTATTCAACAGACATCAAAAAAGCAACTCTAAAAAATGGGATTCAGGTTTTATACAATGTGAATAATGAAAATAAAACATTTGACATGTATTATGTTTTCGATATGGGTTCTAACCAAAACAAAAAAACAAATGTTGCTATCAACTATTTAAAGTACTTAGGAACAAAAGAGCTGACTGCCGCTCAGGTTCAACAAGAGTTTTTCAAATTGGGGTGTTCATTTGATGTTTATGTGGATGAAGAGCAGACATGGGTCAGCTTAAGTGGACTTTCAGAAAACATTGAAAATGCAACAAAACTTTTTGAAAATTTATTAGCTAATGCTCAACCAAATGAAGAGGCACTTCAAAACCTTATCTCTGATATCCTAAAAAAACGTGAGGATGCAAAACTAAATAAAGGCGAAATTTTATTCGGAGCTCTTACCTCGTTTGGTAAATATGGTAAAAACTCTCCTTATACAAATATTTTATCTACAACAGAATTGCAAAATTTAAAATCTTCCGAATTGATTAAAATCATTAACAGTATTACATCCTATCAACACAGCGTTTTGTATTATGGCGATAACGACCTTTCAGATTTGACAGCAATGCTAAACAAATTACATTTAACTCCAGAACAATTAATACCGACTCCTCTACCTGTGAAATTTGAAGAAACAGATGCAAACACAAATGTGTATGCTGTGAATTACGACATGAAACAGGCAGAAGTTATTTTTATATCCAAAGATGAAAAATACGACAGAAGAAATGTTCCCAACATCAGATTGTTTAACGAATATTTTGGTGGCGGAATGTCTTCTATTGTTTTTCAGGAAATGAGAGAATCAAAAGCTTTAGCATATTCAGTATATTCAAATTATAGTTCTGCAAATAATAAAACAGAAAACAATTATGTTTTTTCATATATCGGTACCCAAGCCGACAAATTGCCTGAAGCCATGGCTGGTATGATGGAACTTCTCAATAACATGCCGAAAGCAGAAAATAATTTTAATGCGTCAAAAGAATCAATCATTCAAGGAATACGAACAGAACGCATTACGAAAGCAAATATTTTGTTTAATTATGAAAGTGCACTTCGACTGGGTAACGATTACGATATCAGAAAAGATATATACGCTCGTGTTCCTATGATCACGTTTGATGAATTAAAATCTTTCGAAGAAATTCATGTAAAAAATAAGAAATACACCGTTCTTGTAATTGGAAAAAAAGAGGATTTAGATATTAAAACGCTTGAAAAATATGGCACAGTAAAGTTTTTGGAGCTAGAGGAAATTTTCGGTTACTAATCTTAAAAACAAATTAACAATATACCGGCAGGCTAGCATTATCTTTTCAAGTCTGCTGGGTTTATTTCAATAAGGTTAATTTTATCCTACTTTCAAAGAGCCTAACCATCAAATTTAGGCTCTTTTTTCGGACAAAAATGTTATATTTGCCTCAGTTTATTAAACCAAAAACCTTTTAACCTTTATTCTTTCAATCTTTAAATTATAATTAACATGAGCAAAATTAAAGTAGCAAATCCAGTTGTAGAACTTGATGGTGATGAAATGACGCGAATCATTTGGAAATTCATAAAAGACAAATTAATACTTCCTTATCTGGAGCTAGATATTAAATACTTTGATTTAGGTGTTGAGCACCGCGATGCTACAAATGATCAAGTTACAATTGATTCTGCTGAAGCAATTAAAAAATACAATGTTGGAATTAAATGCGCAACAATTACTCCTGATGAAGAGCGTGTTACTGAGTTCAAATTAAAACAAATGTGGAAATCACCAAACGGAACAATTCGTAACATCTTAGATGGTACTGTTTTTCGTGAACCTATCGTTTGTAAAAATGTTCCAAGATTAGTTCCAAACTGGACTGCTCCTATTTGCATTGGCCGTCATGCATTTGGAGACCAATACCGTGCAACAGATTTCGTTACCAAAGGTAAAGGAAAGTTAACAGTTAGCTTTACACCAGAAGATGGAAGTGCTGTTCAAAGTTTTGAAGTATTCAACTTTAAAGGGGATGGTGTAGCGATGACAATGTACAACACAGATGAGTCTATCAGAGGATTTGCTCATTCATGTTTCAATACTGCATTAGCAAAAAAATGGCCTTTGTACTTATCAACAAAAAATACCATCTTAAAAAAATATGATGGTCGTTTCAAAGATATTTTTGAAGAAATTTATCAAGCAGATTACAAAGAAAAATTTACTGCAGCCGGAATCGTTTATGAACACCGTTTAATTGACGACATGGTTGCTTCCGCTTTAAAATGGAACGGAAACTTTGTTTGGGCTTGTAAAAATTACGATGGAGATGTACAATCAGATACTGTTGCTCAAGGCTTTGGTTCATTAGGTTTAATGACGTCTGTTTTAGTGACGCCTGATGGAAAGACAATGGAAGCAGAAGCTGCACATGGAACCGTTACACGTCACTTCAGAGATCATCAAGCAGGAAAACCTACATCTACAAATCCAATTGCTTCTATTTTTGCTTGGACACGCGGATTAGAATTTCGCGGAAAATTAGATGGCAACCAAGAACTAATCAATTTCTGTCATGCACTTGAACAAGTTTGTGTGGAAACGGTTGAATCTGGTAAAATGACAAAAGATTTAGCCGTTTGTATCCATGGAAATAAAGTTTCTCATGGTGAACATTATTTATATACCGAAGAATTTTTAACCGCGTTGGATACCAACTTAAAAACTAAATTGGGTCAATAATATAATTCTTACAAGATAAAAGACGCACCAAGTAGGTGCGTCTTTTTTTGTCTTCTATTTTACTATATATTTGCTATGTTTAACTATTAAAATATAAAGAAATGGGAATGATGAAAGAATTTAAGGACTTTGCCATGAAAGGCAATGTTGTTGATTTAGCAATAGGTGTTATAATTGGTGGGGCATTTGGAAAAATAGTGAGCTCCTTAATTGATGACGTTATTACACCTCTTATATTAAAACCTGCATTGGAAGCAGCACATGTTTCTAATCTTGCTGAATTAACTATTTTTGGCTCTGTTAAATACGGAAGCTTTCTATCAGCAATCATCAACTTTATTATTGTTGCATTTGTTTTATTTATGATTATAAAAGGTATGAATGCAGCAAAGAAAAAAGAAGAAGCAACAGTTCATCCAGCAGTTCCTACAGGACCTTCACAAGAAGAATTATTAACAGAGATTCGCGATTTACTAAAAAAATAAGTAATAATGAAAAAAATAATCCTATTGCTTGTAACAATTTTCATTACAAGAATTTCTTTTTCTCAAACGGTAGATACAACCCAACCTGCTCCAAAGTATTGGAAAAAAGGCGGTATGACTGGATTGAATTTTACACAATCTAGCTTTACCAACTGGGCTGCAGGGGGTGAAAACGCATTTTCAGCAACAGCCTTAACAACTCTTTTCGCAAATTATCAAAAGGACAAGTGGACCTGGGATAATACAATTGAAGTGGCCTACGGATTATTAAAATCAGGGAATCAAAAGGTTCGTAAAAATGAAGATAAAATAGATTTTACTTCTAAAATTGGCCGTTATGCTTTTTATAATCATTGGTATTACACAGCACTTATTAATTTCAAAAGTCAGTTTGATGACGGGTATAACCTGCCCGATGAATCAAATATAGTTTCCCATTTTATGGCACCTGGTTATGTTATTGGTTCTATAGGATTGGATTATAAAACAAAAGATAATAGTTTCTCTGTATTCGTTTCTCCAATTACATCCAAAACCATAATTGTAAACGACAAACGACTTGCAAATGAAGGAGCATTCGGAGTTACTCCTGCACAATACGACACCGTTGCAGGAGCTTATGTTATTGTCAAAAATGGAGAAATGATAAATAGTCAATTTGGCGGCTATATAAAAATCGCTTTCAAAAAGGACATCATGAAAAATGTAAATCTTGCTACTAAACTTGAATTATTCAGTAATTACCTAAAAGACCCACAAAACATTCAGGTGAACTGGGAACTTTTATTATCAATGAAAGTTAACAAACTTATATCAGCCAGCATAAGTACCAATATGATTTATGATCATAACATTCCTGTTCCAGTAAGTGAAACTGTAAATGGTGTTATCATAAACAGAACCGGACCACGTCTTCAATTTAAAGAAGTATTAGCAATTGGAATTTCTTACAAATTTTAATTTAACGATTACAAAAAGTATCCATCGGAGCAAAAGAAATCAAAAAATCTAGAAAAAAAGATGGTCTTATATTTGCTTAAACAATTTCCATGAAAAAGCTATTAATAGTCTGCTGTCTAATTCTTTTAAACATTGCTTCCATAGCACAAGAAGACATGAAGGGAACTATTAAAGTGCAGAAAAATGGAAAAATATTTAGCTTACTTTTCGACAATGTAAACAACCGGTTGGTGGGCAAAGATAATTATGGCAACATTTTAGATTCAGCAATTATATCCTTTGACGTAATGGTTATTATAAAAGGAATTGAATTTAAAGAAAGTGTAACAGGCCATACACTTTCAACAACAATGCAAAACAGAATAAACAGAGTTGATAATGGAACTACCCTTTTTTTTAAGAATATCAGAGTAAAAGAAAAAAACGGAACTGTAACCCAATGGCCTAAATTCAATACTAAGATTGGTTTTGCTTTCGAAAGGGAAGAGTAAATTAATTCTATTTTTACTCAAAAAATTCTTCATTAAAATTCACAAGATATAATTTAGTTGATGCACGCGATACAGCGGTATATAACCAACGTAGATATTCTGTATTGATCATTTCATCTGTTAAATAACCTTGTTCAACAAATACGCATGGCCACTGACCACCTTGGGCTTTATGACAAGTTATAGCATAGGCAAATTTAACTTGCAGAGCATTAAAAAATGAATCTTCTTTCACTTTTTTTAATCGCAATCTTCTATCTGCTATATCGGCATAGTCATCTAAAACAGACAGATATAATCGCTTATTTTCAGCTTGAGAAAGCGCAGGAGCATCACTCATAATTGTATCTAACAACAAGCGTGTTTCTAATTCAGGTTCATCAGGATAATCAATCATCCGCATTCTTACATCCGCAAATCTAAAACCATGCATTTCCTGAATTTTACCAATGCTTGTAAGTTGTATAATATCACCATTGGCTACAAAGCCAGCCTTCGACTCCTGAGGAAGCCAAAAATAATTATTCTTCACAACCATCATAAAATCACCGGCAGATAATTCGTTTTCCTGCCAGCGAATACGAGCTCTGATTTGTTGATTAAAAATATTTGCACGTTTATTCGAGCGGCAAATAACCATTGTTTCTTCTGCACCATATTTTGAATATGCACTATTGAGCGCATCTTCCAACTCATCACCACCTAAGCGAATGACATCCTTAAAACCATTTAACAAAAAATGAGGCTTAGTCCCTGACTTACTTTTTATCTGATTACGAATTTCAGTTGCATTTGTTAATACACCAGAATCACCCGCCTGTCTTACTACCTCTGTCAATTCAAACCAATCCAACTGAAAAGAATACGATGCTTTTAAAAAATCAACATCGAGAGCGGGACTCACATCCAAACCTACAGGAGGCAACTGTGCTGTATCACCAATAAACAGTAGTTTACAATTATTACCATTAAAAACATAGGCAATCAAATCGTCTAACAAACTTCCTCCACCAAACATTCCACTAGTAGTTAAACCTCCAGAATTGGAAATCATAGAAGACTCATCCACTATAAAAATAGTATCCGTATGTAAATTTTGTTGAAGTATAAATGCTAATCCTTCTGAATTTTCAGGTTTCCGATGGTAAATTTTTTTATGAATCGTTAATGCTTGTTTGTCGGTATAATTAGAAAGAACTTTTGCCGCTCGGCCTGTAGGAGCCAACAAAACTGTTTTACCATTCACAGCAGGCATACTTTTTACCAAGGAACGAACAATCGTAGTTTTTCCTGTTCCTGCATATCCTTTTAAAACAAAGATCTGATCCGAATTTTTATTCAGGATAAACTCCGATAGTTTTGTTAATAAAGAGCGCTGTCCACTTGTAGTTTCAAATGGAAAGCTATCCAATAAAATTTTACTAAACGCTTCCTGCTTCATTGTATAATAAAGAATAATAACAAATTTACGATTATGTATGGAATTCACCACACCAAACTACTGCTCAATGTCGTTCACGGGTTATTGAATACCTATTTTTTTTTGTAATTAATAACGCAAGAAATAAAAGAATAAAAACAGCTATCAACTTTGAGACCCTACGAGGCAATAAAATCAGTAAAATGTATATCTTTGCAAAAGATGTCAACCGATTTTAAAAAAAAAATAACCCAGCTTCATTCATTCATTGATGAAGCATTCGATGAAAAGAAATCGCAATCGTATCAGCTATTGCTTCAAATTGGAGTGAATGATATTCTAATAGCAATTCATGATAATCAACAAAACAAATACATTGCATTAGAAAAATATATTGTTTCTAACACAGATAGTTCTGAAGCATTTACTGAATTATTCGATTTACTAGTAGAGGAAAGTAAACTTATCAATCATAGATTCCAATCAGTAGTTTGTTTGATTGTAAGCAATTTGTCAACCCTGGTTCCAAATGCATTATTTGAAGAAAACAGAAAAGAAATGTATTTAAAATTCAATGTTTCAATCAACGAGAGTGAATTTATATTGGTGGATGAGCTCAAAAATTTAGATGCTAAAAATGTATTTGCAATGCCAGCATCCTTAAAATTAAAACTGGATCAATTCTATTCAAATGTAAAATACCACCATACTTCCAGTGCATTAATAAATACGCTTTCAACAAGCAATAAAAATCAAACTGGAAAAAAAATATACATAAATATTGAATCTTCTCGCTTAGAGATACTATTATTAGAGAGTAGAAATTTAATATTTTACAATTCATTCAACTACCATTCACCAGAAGATTTTATTTATTATGTTTTATTTGCGTTTGAACAACTTCAACTCAATCCCGAAAAAACAGAAACTGTCATATTAGGCGAAATCGAAAAGTCGTCTAGCCTATACATACTAATTAACAAATACATCCGTAATATAAAATTTGCTGAACGAACAGTAAACTCAGACTATAGCTACCAATTACAAACATTACCCAAACATTTTAATTTCACCTTATTTAATAGCTACTATAACGAATGCGTATAATAAGTGGCACTCACAAAGGAAGAGTTGTTCATCCTCCCAAAAATCTTCCGGTTCGACCTACCACAGATTTTGCAAAAGAAAGTATATTCAATATCCTGAATAATCATTTTGAATTTGATGGACTAAAAATAGTAGATCTCTTTTGCGGAACAGGTAACATCACCTACGAATTTGCATCCCGTGGCTGTGGTGATATCACAAGTGTAGATAGCAATTACAGCTGTTGTGAATTTGTAAAAAAAACAAGTTCCGAGTTCAAGATGAATACAATAAAAGTAATAAAATCAGATGCGTTTACCTTTTTGAAAAGAGCAAATCTACCTTATCATATTGTTTTCTGTGATCCACCTTATGACATGGAACATTTTGAACTTTTACCCGAACTTGTTTTCGCAAACAAATTACTAAAACCGAATGGTTGGTTAATCGTTGAACACGGACCTACAACAGACTTAAGTAAACTACTTCATTTCAAAGAACACCGTAGTTATGGGAATGTAAATTTTGCAATATTTGAAAACAATGTTGGGTAAAGAATCACCCTTTCACAAAGCATTATCACACCTTATCAGATACAAAGTATACACTTATATTTAAAATATTTTCGTAAATTCGTAATAAGATTAATGCTAAAATAATGAACAAACGTATTGCAATTTTTCCGGGATCTTTCGATCCTATAACAAAAGGACACGAGAATATTTTAAGAAGAGCTTTACCACTTTTCGATGAAATAATTATTGCAATAGGAAAAAATAGCAGCAAACAAAATTACTTTAGTCTGGAACAACGTGAAAAGTGGATCAGACAAGTCTTTTTGAATGAGCCCAATGTTCACATAGAATCATACACTGGACTTACAATTGAATTTTGTAAAAAAGTAAATGCAAACTTCATCCTTCGCGGGCTGCGTACTTCTGCAGATTTTGAATTTGAAAAATCAATCGCACAAAATAATAAAGTAATGGCGCAGCATATAGAAACCATATTTATTTTACCAATTCCTGAACTTTCTGCAATAAATTCAACAATTGTGCGTGATATAATTCGAAATGGTGGCGATGCTTCTCCTTTCGTACCCGAAGGAGTTGATTTTAAAAAAATATAATCGGGCACAACTATTGCAATCATCAAACAAAAAGTGACAAAGGTTATCGGGATGAAGTAGTCACAAATCATTAACTTCTATGAATAAATTTTTTATAGTCCTATTCAGTCTCCTCTTGTCGTTAATAACTCATGCGCAAAATGTGATCATAAAAGGTCTTGCAAAAACATACGAATTTAAAGAAATTGGCGTATGGGTAAACAGCGATTACATTTCCAACATACAAAAACAATTAACATATACTGTGATTGATTCTTCGGGAAATTTCACACTGGAATTCAATAGTAAAGAAATTCAATATATAACGTTAAAAATAGAAAAGAATATTTCTTCACTGTATATTGAACCTAAAGGAAATTATGAGATCATTCTCTTCCCACCCGATTCAAGTACCTACCAAAATCCCAATCTGGAAAAAATTATACAGCTTTCAATAAAACTAAAAAGCAAAACGGAAATTAATGCTATTACAATGGACTATGATGATCGATTTGATGAATTTTTAGGCACATCCTACTTAAGAATAAAACCTCAGTTACAGATAGATTCTTTCAAACTGTCGATGCGTGAATTTTATTCAACAGTAAACAATCCTTATTTCAAAACATACATCAATTATACTATCGCCTCAATAGAACAAAAAACTAAAATAAGTGAAAAAAAATTATTTGCAGAATACCTTATGAACAAACCTATCATTTATAATAATCCGGAATACATGCTTTTATTCAATGCTTTTTTCAAACAAAAAATCAAAGATTTTTCAATGACTAAAGCTGGAGCACCTATGGGATTTCAAATAAACGATAGAGGCAGTTTTGCAGGAACCATGGAACTTTTAAAAAGAGATTCATTTTTGCAAAACGATACCCTACGCGAATTAGTATTGATTAAAGGAATGTACGAAGCCTACTACGACAACTCCTTTAAACGTCCTGCAGTAGTTGCTATTTTACAACAAGTTGTTCAGGAAACAATAATAGAAGAACACAAACGTATTGCACAGAACATTTTAAATTCTTTTTCAAAATTAAAAACAGGAACATTTGCTCCTTACTTTGAATTACCTGACAAAACAGGATTAACTCATAGTATCGATGAACTCAGGAATAAGAAATATGTGTATTTGATGTTCTATGATGTCAACTGTTCTGTTTGTCAGCAACAAATGAAAATAATTCCCTCTTTAATAAAATTATATGGAGATCGAATAACATTTGTGAGCATATCTTCTGACAAAAAAATTGCAGACTTGAAAAATTTTCAATCTAAAAACACCAAATACTCTTGGTTGTTTTTATATGACAATTCTTTGGGGAAACTTAATAAGGATTATGAGATAAAATCCATACCGAGTTATTTTCTAATCGATCCAGATGGAAAATTCATTCAAGTGCCTGCTGAAAGTCCGGATGGAGAGATTGATAGGACTTTTTATGATCTCACGAAACCAAAAGCGAAATCACATGGAATAGGTGATAAAATAAATCACTAATTATTTATACAATTCTACACCAAAAAAAACGAAGCGTATCACCCTTCAATATTTATAGATCCCTTTCATTACTTCCTTTATCGAATCAAACGTATTTTCGAGAACCATGTTCAACTCATTTTCAGAAAGCCATTTGACATCCGTAATACCCTCCTCTACTTGAGGAATAAGAGGCGACTCATCCTCACATAACATTTCAAACCAATACGTACGTTTTAAAACAGCTTTCTCATTGATATGATAAATATGATATGTGGATTCTAATTCTTTTCCGATGCTGAGTTTTTTAATACCACACTCCTCTTCTACTTCGCGAATAGCAGCCGACTTAATTCCTTCTCCTTTTTCTATCTTCCCTTTAGGTAAATCCCACTTACCATTTCTAAAAATAAACAAATATTGACCCTTTATATTTCTTACCAATCCACCTGCCGCATGAATGCTTTTAAAAGATGCTGAAAAACTAGCTAATAATAATTTTTCATTTTCATAATAATAATAAACCTCTTGCAAATAATTTTTAGTAATTAATTCGTCATACATCATCTGTAACTCATCCAAAGAATGAATCTTTACAAGCATCGTGTCTTTCTTTTGTTGATAATCAATAAGATTACTGGTGAGACAGATTGTTTTGTTCGATGAAAAGACTTTTACCATTGCTAAGTTTGTTAATTAAAAAATAGATTACATCAACAAATTTAGTTTATTTTTGGCGGATGAAAAAAAATGACGAATCTGCATTAAAGGTTGCAGAATTTTTGTTGCAAGTGAAAGCGGTAAAATTACAACCCAACAAACCATTCACCTGGGCATCGGGATGGAAATCACCAATATATTGTGATAACAGAGTAACATTATCATTTCCACAAGTACGTACTTTTATTCGCCAACAATTTGTTAATGCAATTCTTGATAAATTTGGCAAACCAGATGTGATTGCGGGAGTTGCTACAGGCGGCATTGCTCTTGGTGCTCTTGTGGCACAAGAAATGGGGTTACCTTTTATTTATATTCGCTCTGAAGCAAAAAAACACGGACTTACTAATATGATTGAGGGGGTTGTTGAAAAAGGACAATCAGTTGTTGTAATTGAAGACCTTATTTCTACGGGAGGAAGCAGCTTAAAAGCGGTGGAAGCACTCCGGGAAGCAGGATGTGACGTTAAAGGAATGGCGGCAATTTTTACGTATGGATTCAAAACAGCTACCGACAATTTTAAAAAATTAAAATGCGAATTGGTTACGCTCAGTAATTATGATACTATGATTAACCAGGCGCTTCAATCAAATTATATTAACGACAATGATTTAAAATCATTAAAAGCTTGGCGCGAAAACCCTGCTGATTGGGGGAAATAAGCAAACGAAACCCAATTACTTGTTTCTCAATAACCGTTTACTTTAAAACATTTAAATAAATTTTTTATGTCATTAACTAAAATAGAAAGCGAAAAAGTAGAAATCAGCAATACATCTGAAAATATTTTTAACTACTTGAGCGATTTTAATAATTTCGAAAAGTTAATGCCACCTCAGGTTACAAACTGGACATCCACAAGCGAAGAATGCGCTTTTACTATTAATGGAATGGCAACTATCAGCATGAAGATCATTGAAAAATCGCCTTTTTCAACAATCTCCATCGTATCAAACGGCAAAATACCTTTTGAATTTAAATTGTTTGTATTGATTACAGAAAAAGATGCGAGCAACTGTTTTGGACAACTTACTTTTGAATCGGATATGAATCCGATGATAAAAATGATGGTAGAAAAGCCGTTGGGTAACTTTTTTAATATGCTTGCTCAGAAAATGAAAGACATTAAATAAATCCAATTTCTTTCAAATCAAACAACAGCAGATCACCGTTATTTACTTCAACAACAAGTTTACCAAATTCGGAAACGCCTTTTATTTTTCCCTGAAAAACACCTTGAGCATTTCGAAAATTAGCCCATTCATCTATTTTATAAAGCCGATCCAAATATGCTTTATCCAGCACATCCAGCTTATTTGATTTTAATTGCAAATATCTTGCTTCAAAAAAATCACACAAACGCTCTAATACTGCCGTTAATGAAATTTCTTTTTTAAGAATTGAAATCAGAGATGTAGCCTTATTAGTAGAATTGAAAACTTTTTGATTCACATTTATACCAATCCCTATAACCGAACTTTGAATAACTGTTTCCTTTAGTGTATTTTCAATTAAAATACCAGCAATTTTTTTATCGTTCACATAAATATCGTTTGGCCATTTTATACTCACCTTTGCTTTTATGTTATATTCTTGCAGCATTTCTGCCAATACGTCAGCAACAGCTAAGGAGGTAATTTTAGTAAGTAAAAACTGCTTTTCCAGCGGTAAAAATTTAGGATACAAAACATAGCTCAAAGCCAGGTTTTTAGTGGGTTCACTCTCCCAAAAATTACCTCGTTGACCACGACCATCCAACTGCGAAAAACTATAAATAACACTGCCTTCCGACAGTTGAATTTGTCGTAACATTTCACTGGCATAACTGTTGGTAGAACCAATTGACTCAACATGAATGCTATTTTGCCCTATAAATAATGTTTTCATTGAGCGTTTTTGCGAAAGAATTGACTATTTTTGCCAATAATCATTCTGCAAATAACGAAATAAAATAGATATAACCTTCAATGGCGAAAAAGAAAGCAACACCTGTAAAAAAAACAGCTGCAAAAAAAACAGCAACAACACCAAAAAAAACGGAAATTAAAACAGCTCGTCCGGCTGCAAAAAAAACAGCTGCAAAAGCTAGCGCTTCAAAAACCAAAGCCCCTGCATCAAAAGTTAAAACAGCAACAACAAAAAAAGTTAGTGCGAAAGCGGTGAAGGCTATAAAATCAGTTTCAAAAACTGAAACTAAAAAAATCAAAGGACCCACAGAACTTCTTGCCAACTCAATTGTTGAAGGAATACTGGAAGTGAAAGGGAGAAATATCTCCATATTGAATTTAATGAATATCCATAACCGCGTTTGCGACTTTTTCATCATTTGTCAGGCTGATTCAAACACGCAGGTAAATGCAATAGCAGGCTCAGTTGAAGAAATGGTAAAGAAACAAACAGGTGAACGCCCTTACCGGAAAGAAGGATTTGAAAATGCTGAGTGGATCCTAGTGGACTATGTTACCGTTGTGGTGCATATTTTCCAAACCGAAGTGCGCAATTTTTACAACCTTGAATCGTTATGGGCTGATGCCGAAGTAACGCAAATTGCATTTGACAAATAATTTTATAGAAAGAGAATATATGAGCGAGCAAGAAAAACCATCCGAGAATAAAAATCTAAAAGATAAGTTTCCAAAAAAGCCTAATCTTCCAAAAAATCCATTCAATTTTTATTGGATTTACGGAATCATTGCTGTTGGATTAATTGCAATGCAGGTAATGAATTTTTCACCTGCATTAAAGGAAAAAAGTACAACAGAATTTATTGAAACAATGCTAAAGCAACATCACGTTGTAAAAATCGTGATTGTACCAACAGACAATGTTGCTGAAATAACTATTGGCAAGGACTATCTGAAACTTCCACAATATGCTTCTGACAATCTTGAGAAGCAACAAAACGGCCCTCATTACAAAGTAAAAATCTCCAGTGTTGATTCTTTTAATGCTCGTTTAACTGAAGCACAAAAAGATTTCGCACCTGCTCAACGAGTGGATGCTGAAAGTGAAAACCGTACATCCTGGAGCGATACATTGGGCTGGTTAATTCCTATTGCTTTAATGATCGTAATTTGGATTATTATTATGCGAAGAATGGGTGGCGGCGCCGGAGGTGGACAAATTTTCAATATCGGAAAATCCAAAGCTACCCTCTTTGATAAAAACACAAATGTAAACATTACGTTCAACGATGTTGCTGGTCTTGAAGGAGCAAAAGTTGAAATAAAAGAAATTGTAGATTTTCTTAAAAACCCTAAAAAGTATACAGCTTTGGGTGCAAAAATTCCCAAAGGAGCTTTACTTGTTGGACCTCCGGGAACAGGAAAAACACTTTTGGCAAAAGCAGTTGCCGGTGAAGCGAAGGTTCCGTTTTTCTCACTTTCTGGTTCTGATTTCGTTGAGATGTTCGTAGGTGTTGGTGCTTCTCGTGTTCGTGACCTATTCAGACAAGCAAAAGAAAAATCTCCTTGTATCATTTTTATTGATGAAATTGATGCAATCGGTCGTGCACGCGGAAAAAATCCTGCTCAAGGTGGTAATGATGAACGTGAGAACACTTTGAATCAATTATTAACAGAGATGGATGGCTTCGGTACAAATAGTGGTGTAATTATTCTAGCAGCTACAAACCGTGCTGATATTTTAGACAGAGCGTTAATGCGCGCTGGCCGATTCGACAGACAGATTTATGTTGATATGCCTGATTTAAATGAACGAAAAGACATTTTTAAAGTGCATTTAAAACCATTAAAATTGGATAATTCTGTGGACGTTGATTTTCTTGCAAAACAAACTCCTGGCTTCTCAGGTGCAGATATTGCTAATATTTGTAATGAAGCAGCTTTAATTGCTGCTCGTCACGACAAAACCGTTATTCAAAAACAAGACTTCCTGGATGCTGTTGATCGTATCATTGGCGGTCTAGAAAAGAAAAACAAAATTATTTCTGTAAACGAGAAAAAAGTAATTGCATATCACGAAGCGGGACATGCGGCTACCAGCTGGTTATTAGAACATGCGCATCCATTAATTAAAGTAACTATTGTTCCTCGTGGAAGATCGCTTGGTGCAGCTTGGTATCTTCCCGAAGAACGTCAAATAACTACTACAGAACAATTGATGGACGAAATGTGCGCTACCCTTGGTGGAAGAGCTGCAGAGGAAGTTATGTTCGGTAAAATTTCTACAGGTGCACTAAGTGATCTGGAAAAAGTAACAAAACAAGCGTATGCAATGATCACCATCTATGGCTTAAACAGCAAGATAGGAAACATTAGTTATTACGATTCCACAGGAGCAAACGAATATGGTTTCACAAAACCTTACAGCGAAAAAACGTCACAAACCATTGATGAAGAAGTTAGTAAATTAATAGAAACCGCATACGTTCGTGCGAAAGATATTCTTACTAAAAACAAACAATTACTGACACAATTGGCTGAACAATTACTAGATAAAGAAGTGATTTTTAAGGAAGATCTTGAAACAATTTTCGGGAAACGTCCATTTGATAAAGAAGAAGTTCCGTTATTGAAAGTAGAAGAAATAAGCGCTTCTGCTGAAACTAAAAACGCTCAAATTAACAAAGAAGAGCCCCAACAACAAGAAGTGGCTCCCGAAGAAAAAAAAGATAGCGGTACTGAAAAACCAAAGGATACACTTTTTTAAATTACAATTAACTAATTTTACTTTTAAGTGGTTGAGATTCCTTGCCACGACAAGGGATCTTATCCATTGAATAGTAATTGTAAGAAGAAAAAAAACGGTATCGAAGCACACAAAAATTGTAAAAGGATTGTTCACATTATAAATAAATATGCGCGACAGTACTACTTCAAAAGAAAAAATTTTAAAAAAAATCCGAAAGGCATTAATTCACAAATCCGCATTGGAAATTGGAGATATTGATAATGATTCGGAAATATTTACATCCTCTGAAGAACCCTTGGAGATTCAATTCGCGCAGAACTTTACTGCATTGAATGGAAAGTTTATTTTCTGTGAAAACGAAATCGAATTTCTTGAAAATCTAGATTGGATAGCGAAGGACAATGAATGGAAAAATTTATATTGTCTGGAACCCAAATTAAAAGAACTTCTTAAAAAAGGAAAAATCAATTTTTCTGACAAAGAAACAGATTTGCTTTCTACGGATATTGGAATTACTTTCTGTGAATGTTTAATTGCTCGCACAGGTAGCGTAATGATAACATCCAAACAGGCATCGGGCAGAAGATTGCCAGTGTTTGCTAATTTCCATATTGTTATTGCTTATACTTCGCAATTATTGGAAAACGTAAAAGATGGAATTAAATACATCAGAGAAAAATATAATGACCAACTGCCATCTATGATCTCGACAATAAGCGGTCCGAGCCGCACGGCAGACATCGAAAAAACACTCGTTCAAGGAGCACACGGACCGAAAGAAATATTTGTATTTTTAGTTGATGATGTGCAAGTATTATAATTCACATTATAAAAATAAAGACTAAAAATCACAAATTAACAAATTTCGTGTTGAACCATTGAATAAACTAAGCAGAATGAACAATTTTTATAAACGCACACTCACCGCAGGAGCTTTTGTTGCAGTTCTTCTAGGTTGTACTTATCATAGCCAACTCTCTTTTTCTATTTTATTTTTGATCATTACCAGCTTAGGGGTTTGGGAATTTTATTCCCTTTCAGAAAAAGGATCAAACAAACCACAAAAAATTTGGGGAACAATTACAGGAGCAACTATTTTTGCTACAACAGCAATTGTTTGTATGGGCTATGCCGATTATCGGCTATTGGTAATTAATATTCCTGTTTTATTTTTAATTTTCATTCTTGAATTATATGCCAAATCCACAAACCCATTTAGAAATATCGCCTTTACTATTTTAGGAATCGTTTATGTAGCCATTCCATTTTCATTATTAAATTATTTGGTAACCTATACAGGCGAATATAACCATGAACTTTTATTTGGATTTTTCTTTATACTGTGGTCCAATGATTCAGGAGCCTATTTAGCAGGATCGGCTTTCGGGAAAAGAAAATTATTCCCAAGAATTTCTCCGGGAAAGTCTTGGGAAGGAAGCATTGGCGGTGCTATAGCAAGCTATATCGTTGTATTTATAATATCAAAATGGTATACAGGATTCAGTATAATTGACTGGATGGTCATCGCAGCAATTCTTATTGTTATCGGAACATTGGGAGATTTAGTGGAATCGCTATACAAACGAAGTAAAAATGTAAAAGACTCAGGAACATTATTACCAGGACATGGTGGAATATTGGATCGATTTGATAGCCTTTTAATGTCCAGCCCTTTTGTATTTACATATTTATATTTGTCCCAACTTTTTAACCATTAATAGCATCCAAAAGTACAAAAAGAGTATAAAAATTCAGATTTGAGCAAAAGAAATGCGAGATTTAACGATTACATTTTACATAGTTTATAATTTTAATTAAATTCGCAGACTTTAATATGTTCCGATCTCTAAAAATAAAGGAACCTAACATAGAAATTATGACAACTAAAACAAATTCGACAACAGTAGAAAATCACGACAGTATGTTTGATGCAGTTATTGCCAGACTTGATGTTGCTGCAAAAATTTATGGTTTATCCGATGATGTTACAACGATTTTAAGAAATCCACAAAAACAAGTAAAAGTAAGTCTTCCAGTAATGATGGATGATGGAAAATTACAAGTTTTTGAAGGATTCAGAACAGTTCATTCTACCGTATTAGGACCTTCAAAAGGCGGTATTCGCTATGCAATGGATGTTTGTGATGATGAAGTGAAAGCACTTTCTGCTTGGATGACATTCAAATGTGCTGTTGCTAACTTACCTTATGGTGGTGCAAAAGGTGGTATCAAATGTGATCCACGCAAAATGAGTATTGGAGAATTAGAGCGTTTAACGAAAGCATACACTGTTGCTTTAGCCGATGTGTTTGGTCCTACAACTGATATTCCTGCTCCTGACATGGGCACCAGCGGTCGCGAGATGGCTTGGTTAGTTGAAGCGTATAACAAAGTTCACCGTGGAAATTTCCCTGGAGTTACAACTGGTAAACCTGTTGGATTAGGCGGTTCATTAGGACGCGATGCTGCAACGGGAAGAGGAGTTATGGTTGCTACGCTTGCTGCCTTAAAAAAAATGAACTTAAATGCAAAAGATGTTACTTGCGCAGTTCAAGGTTTCGGAAACGTAGGTTCACATGCTGCCCGCCTTTTACATGAACAAGGAATTAAAATTTGTGCTATTGGTGATCATACGGCTACTATCTGGAACGAAAACGGCATTGATATTAAAGCAGCTTTAAATTATGTTAAAGAAAACGGAAACGTTCTAAAAGGATTCACCGGTGGAGATGAGATAAAAGCGGCTGAATTGTTAACTGCAAATGTTGACGTTTTGGTTCCTGCAGCATTACAAAACGTGATCACAGAAGAAATCGCTCACCATATCAAAGCAAAATTAATCATCGAGGGAGCAAATGGACCGACAACTCCTGAAGCAGATGCAATCCTTCAAGACAAAAAAGTTATTGTAGTTCCTGATATTTTAGCAAACGGTGGTGGTGTTACTGTTTCTTATTTTGAATGGGTTCAAAACAATGCTGGTTACTATTGGCCTGAAGATGAAGTGAATGCAAAGCACGACGCATCTATGAATCTAGCATTTGAAAGTGTTTGGAACAACGGACAACAATATAAAACCACCATGCGAATCGGTGCATATATTACCGCATTAAAAAAGGTTGAATTGGGTATCAAAGCAAGAGGTAATTTTTAGCAGTTGATTTATTTCTAAGAAATAAAAAACGTCCTATCTGATTGATAGGACGTTTTTTGTTTTACACGAATTGATTTGACAGATAACCCAAAAATCAATCTTTACGGCCTATTGAATTACAAAAAATTCAATAGAATTTATTTTTTATAAAGTAAATAATGCTTCACTATTGTGGTTGCCCCATCTTTAGATGCGTTGACCTCAACCTTTTCATCAACAGGTTTATAGCCTTTCACTTCTATTTTTACTTGGTATGTTTTACCGGTAATCAATGTTAGGAAATACTCTCCGCTTCCTTCAATTGATAACGTACTTCCAACTTTAGCTCCAGTTTCATCATAAACAACTACCTCTGCTTCCATTCCAGATCCGGCACTTGCATCGAAAATATCTCCTTTTAAGATTGCCATAACAGGACCATTATTTTCAACCCGCTTTTTCATTTCTTTTTCAAGAACAGGATAATTAGCAAGATCAACCATGTATACATCGCGAGCACCAAAGCCACCTTTTCTGTTACTTGAAATATAACCTGTTTTAGCATCAATGGATAAACTAAAACACAAATCATCATAAATAGTATTGATGGGGTAGCCTAAATTCACTGGCTTAGTCCATTTTCCATTTTCCATTGTGGTTTTAAAAATGTCGTAACCACCCATTGAAGCATGACCCTTAGAAGTAAAAAAAAGTGTTTTACCATCCGGAGCAATAAAAATTCCGGCGTCATCCTCTTGTGTATTTACTACTTCACCCAAATTCACAGGCCTTTCCCATTCTGTTCGTGATTTACGTTTCACCATATAAATATCCTGCATTCCAAATCCACCTTGACGCTCACTTGTAAAATAAAGAGTTTTGCCATCAGGGGAACTACAGGCACCCAACTCCGCAAACGTAGTATTTATAGGCTTTCCCATTGATTTTGGAGCACCCCATTTTCCTGAAGAACTTAAACGGGAAACATAAATATCGCCCCCCCGGGATTCCGCATCGATATCATTTTTAAATAGAAAAATTTGTTTTCCATCAGGAGAAATACTTGTTGCAGCATCTTGTCCCTCTGTATTTAAAGATCCGGGAATAAGCTCTGCATCACCCCAGCTTTTTTTTAAAGTATCCCATCTAGAAATATAAATATCCTCAAAATACATTCCGTCATCCGAATTTACTGCACTTGATTTACCTGGACGCTGCGAAGTAAAAATCAAGGTTTTACCATCGGCACTTACCATTGGTGCTTTATCTTCAAACTCAGAATTAATCACATCACCCATATTTACTACTTTCACATCAACAGGATTTGCCATTAATTGTTTTGAAGTGTTCACTTGCATTATACAAATATCAACACCACTTTCTTGTGTTTTTTTATTACTTACTGTATTCATTTTAAATGCAGTGTATTCAACCAAAGCTTCATCTGAAAACCCTTCCATCTGATAGAGTTTACCTAATAAAAATGAATTATTGGGATTCGCTTTGGGATCAATACGTTTCGCCTTTTCAGCATTTTCAAGCGCTTCTTTCATTTGCTTCATTTCATAATAACATTCGGCAATATGAAAAATCACATTCGCATCATTTGGCTTACCAGACAAAATATCTGTATAAATATTTAATGCTCCTTTAAAATCTAATGCATAGAATTTTTGTTCTGCAAGAACCATTTTGGCAACATCTCCGCCTTTATCAAATAAATTCTGTTTGTTATCCGTTTTTTCCTGAGCAGAAACAACGCCTAATAAAAACATTAAGAACATTGACAGATACATTACTTTTTTCATATCGAAAAGCTTAGGGTTTAATTCAAAACAAGAACTATTCAATCACGAATCTCGGCAATAAGGGAGATCACTATCAAATGACAATCATTAATAATTTTCATGAAAGTAGCACGAACAAATATAAAAAATTATTGCTCGAGATTAGCCAGATACTTTAAAAATAGTTCCAAAGCTTGTTTTTTCTCTTTATCATAGTGATAGTCGATCTTTTGATATAGATACACACCAATGTCAGTATTATAAATATTACTTTTTTCCAATTCCTTTATAAGTTCAACACGCATATCAAGCCCTTTTTTTAGGGCATTATTAAACGCTGAAATGAATTCAGAAGGCAACTGCTTATTTGCAACCCAACAGGCGAATACAAATGGTAATCCTGTAAATTTTTGCCACTCCTCAGCAAGATCGTAACTGAATTTGTATTTATTTTCTAAACCAAATGTTCGATCACCAATTATTAAAGCAGCAGTTGTGCCAACAACATCATTTTCAAAATTTAAACTTGCAGGGATCCAATCTGGTTTAATTTTCCAAAATTCTGTTGCCAATATTTTAACCAATGCAACCGATGTTCGAGATTGATAATCAAGCAAAATTACTTTTATTTCAGATAAAGGAACCTCACTATATAAGTTCACAGATGCAACTTTTCCTACAGCACCAATACAATAATCACTGATGATATATTTTTCTTTCATCTTAGGAAGCATCGCAACAGGAATCAAACCAACATCTACCTTACCCTCTATTAATTTACTGGCACAAACTGAAGGTATATCTGTTTGAAGATCTATTTTTTGTATTAAATAAGATTGCTGCAAACCATTTATAAATGGTTTTGAATTAAGATAAGAAACAACTGAAATTTTAATTTTATTCATTATATTTTCTGCTTTCTAATTCCAATACGGCAATACAAGCGGCGGCGGGAGCCACCACTGCAGCCAGCATCCCTCCAATTAGAGGAATTGCAAATATGAGGGAAAAAACAAATCCGTTTCCAATCGATAATCCTTTATTTTTACGAACATAGCTTACACTCTGTGACATCCCCATTCTTCTGCGTTCACTCACATAATCAATCATTGAAAATCCATAAAAATAATAAGATAAAACAATTAAAAATAAAGCAGCTATCCATCCGATAATAGGAATCCATACTACTAAGAATCCCAGATAAATAAATCCAAATTCGATAAGCATATTACGCAATGCAATTACAATGCCTCTGCCTATATCTTTTATGTATTGATTAAAATTAAATGGATATACATTTCCGGTAATAATCTCTTCCGTCCGCTCTGATATCAATGCCATTATAGGTGACATCAGAATCAACAAAATATATTTACTAAACGTTGAAAAAATAAAAAAGAATAGAATTTTTAGTCCGATCGACAAAAGAAAATAAAGTGCATCACTCAGAAAGCGAAACCATCCATCTTTTTTATCAGCAGTAAAAAAAGACATGATCCACTCTTCAAGTAAATCGGACAGGTGACGAATTATTTCAAAGCCAACAAAAGTTAACAAGCCGGCAATAACAATAGAATATATAAAATAAAGCCACAAGCCTTTTTCAAAAACAAAAGAGATTGCTTTACCATAACTTTTTATTGCCATAACAACTTGTTCAAAAAAAGACATCTGTTTTTGCATCTCACAAAATTAACAATTATTTTATTGATTATATCAGGAAGCAATAGCTACGAAATGAGATTATAAAATAATAAACTTGACCGATATAATGTTAAATTTGCTTCGTGAAAAAAATAACTTTCATATTCATATTTTCTTTTTGCATTTTTTCGGCAAAGGCTCAAACCTATACTCAAACTATTCGTGGAAAAATAATAGATGCCGATTCAAAATCGATTCTATTTGGTGCCAACGTTATTTTATTGAATAGCGACACACTCATAGGTTCTACTACAGATGTGGACGGAAAATTTAGGTTAGTCAATATCCCTGTTGGCAGAAGGGCAATTAAAATAGCATCGCTTGGATATGAAGAAGCGATTGTAAACAATATTATTGTTACATCAGGTAAAGAAGTCGTTCTAACAATTGAGCTTCGGGAAAAAGTATATACATCGGAAGTGGTCGAGATTATCTCTGAAAAGGACAAAACAAAGGCAAACAATGAGCTGGTAACTGTATCTTCCCGCAACTTTCTGGCAGAAGAAACTGGTAGATATGCCGGTAGCAGAGGCGATCCGAGCAAAATGGTTGCAAACTATGCCGGAGTGTCATCGGGTAATGATGCACGAAATGATATTATTGTTCGAGGTAATTCTCCATTAGGCGTATTGTGGCGTATGGAAGGAATTGACATCCCCAACCCCAACCATTTTTCAGCTCAGGGGGCAACAGGCGGGCCCATTAGCATGCTTAACAATAACATTTTAGGCAACACCGATTTTTTAACAGGTGCATTTCCTGCTGAATACGGGAATAAAACAGCTGCCGTTTTCGACATACGATTGCGAAATGGAAATAATGAACAAAACGAATATACCGGTTCACTCGGAATAAATGGAATAGAGCTTGGAGCAGAAGGCCCTATATCAAAAAAAAATGGCAGCTCTTATTTAATTAACTACCGCTATTCAACACTTGAACTATTTAACAAATTAGGAATTCGCTTTGGAGTATCTGCGAGTCCTCAATACCAAGACATTTCTTATAAAGTAAATGTTCCAACAAAAAGAGCAGGTATTTTTACACTTTGGGGTATTGGAGGGAAGAGTAAATTATCCTTATTGGATAGTGAACGAAAAGAAACAGATTGGTCTTACATTAGCAGCGGACAGGACCTTGTATTTGGAACAAGCATGGGCACAACAGGTATTTCACATTTATACTTTTTCAATACTAATGCCTCAGGAAAACTTTCACTTTCTGTTTCAGCAACAGACCTAGACGCATTTGTTGATACACTTTCTCCTATCGATCGTTCTACTTTTTTAAAACGCAAAAACAAATCTACTGAAGCAAATTTTATTGCGAACTATATCGTATCTGCAAAAATAAATGCAAAGCATCTGATCAAATTCGGAGCCACCTATCAAAGCATCTATTTTGATGCCAAATCATTTGACTATTCAACACAATATGGAAAATACATTTATAATCTCAATGTCAACAAATCAACAGCTGATCTTTTACAAGGTTTTTTTCATTGGCAATTCCGACCATCAGACAAGGTTACGATTAATAGCGGGCTTCATTACCAAAACTTTTTGCTGAACAACACTTCAGCCCTCGAACCACGCCTAGGATTGCGAATTCAAATAAGCCCTAAACAAAATCTGAGTTTAGGTTACGGAATGCACAGTCAGATGCAGCCTACTATTTATTATTTTTATGAAACATATATTCCATCCACCGACAGTTACTTCAAGAGCAATCGTAAACTCAACCTCACAAAAAGTCAGCATGCTATTTTAGCTTACGATTTTAATTTCACCAAATCATATCGTGTAAAACTGGAAGGATATTATCAATATGTTTACAACGTACCTGTTCAACAAAATTTGAACTCCTCATTTTCAATGATTAATGTTGGCAATGCATTAGAAGGAATTCCATTAGTTGATAGTTTAGTGAACAAAGGTGATGGAGAAAATATAGGAATAGAGTTTACATTTGAAAAATTTTTCAGCAAGCATTTTTATTACCTCTTAACGGCATCCATTTACCAGTCGAAATACAAAGGAAGCAATAGCGTTGAACATCACACAAGTTTTGACGGAGGTTATGTTTTTAATGCATTGGCAGGATATGAACTAAGTCTTGGTAAAAATAAAAACAAAGCCTTATCTCTTGACATGAAATACACGCAATCAGGAGGTAACAGATACACCCCAATAGATATTGAAAAATCAAAATTATCCAGGCAAGCTGTATACATTGATGAGGAAGCATTTTCAAAACAGTTAAAAGATTACGCCCGATTCGACATTAAATTATCATTTAAAACAAACCGTAAAAAAACATCACAAAGTATTTTTTTAGTTGTAGAAAACATATTCGACACACAGAATATTTTAAGAGAATCTTACAATGCAAATACTCAAATTATACAACAGGAATATCAATTAGGTTTGTTTCCTTACTTTGGATATAAAATAGAATTTTAACCTATTTATTAGTAAAGAAAGAAGTTTTTTTACTAGACGGATGTTTTATTAAAAGCCAAAATCAACCAATGATACCACTTACGCCTAAAAACGACCGATTATCTTAAAGAAATAGCAATCTAAAAATTTACGACCTTTTTGATACAATAAATTATTACCTTTACGAACCTAAAAAAAGGACTAAAAATATTAAAATGTTGCTATATATGAACGCCCCAACTTTATCATTAAAAAAAATATTATTCGCCTTTTTAATTCTCACCTCAACATTTACATATGCTCAATTAGGAACCATCCGAGGATTTGTTTACTTAAAAGAATCTGGTGAGCCGGTTTTATTTACAAATGTTTTTTTAAAAGGAACCACAATCGGGAATGCTACGGATGTAAACGGATATTTTTCTATAACCAAAATCCCTGCAGGCAACTATACTATTATCATTCCTTCGTCAATGGGGTATGATAGTTTGATAGAAAAAGTTACTGTAACTGCTGGAGATATTCTTACAAAAAAATTATATTTAACAAAGTCGAATGTAAATCTTAAAGTAGTTGAAATTTCTGCAGAACAAGAAGCAAAACAAACAGAGACACAAGTATCTGTAAATAAAATCGACCCAATCTCCATCAAAAAACTGCCTTCTGTTGGAGGCGAACCAGATTTGGCTCAATATTTACAAGTGTTACCTGGAGTAATTTTTACAGGTGACCAAGGAGGTCAATTATATATTCGTGGAGGCTCCCCTATTCAAAATAAGGTATTATTGGATGGAATGATTGTTTACAATCCATTTCACTCGATTGGATTATTCTCTGTGTTTGATGCAGATATCATTCGCAATGCCGATGTATATAGCGGTGGATTTGGTGCTGAATATGGTGGAAGGATATCTTCAATTATGGATATTACTACACGCGATGGAAACAAACGAAGAGTATCAGGAAAAATTGGCGCAAGTCCATTTGGATCAAAAGTATTGGTAGAAGGTCCATTAATCAAACAAAAGGATGACGGGAGGGCAACAGCTTCGTTTATCATCTCTGCAAAAACCTCCTATTTACCTACAACATCAAAAATACTATACAGTTATATAGATACCGCAGGTTTACCTTTCAGCTTCAATGATTATTATGCGAAAGTTTCCTTTAATTCAAACAATGGAAGTAAATTAAATCTATTCGGGTTCAACTTCAACGATAAAGTAAGTTATAAGTCTGTTCAGGATATGAAATGGGATTCATATGGTGGAGGAGGAAACTTCTTGTTGGTTCCTCAAAACTCTCCGATCCTAATCACAGGAAACTTCGCATATTCACAGTATAATATCAAACTTCAACCGGAAGGTCTTACGGCTAAAACGAGTGCGATCAAGGGCTTTAATATGGGAGTAGGCTTCACTTATTTTATGGGTAAAAATGAAATGAATTATGGCCTTGAAGTATTAGGATTTAAAACAGATTTCGATTTTTATAATGCTTTGAACCGTCGTATTTCCCAAGCAGAAAGCACAACAGAAATTGGCGGATATGTAAAATACAAATACGTATCTAAACGTAAAAAATTATTACTAGAGCCAAGTTTCAGAGTGATGTATTATGCTTCATTGGCTAACTTTTCGCCTGAACCACGACTAAGCGTAAAATGGAATATCGTATCGCGAATGCGCTTTAAATTTGCTGCCGGAATGTATTCTCAGAATCTAATCGCTGCAAATTCCGACAGAGATGTTGTAAATTTATTTTATGGATTCTTATCCGGGCCGGATAATTTACCACAGAAATATACAGATATCAATGGGAAAACGCAAGATGTAAATCACAAATTGCAAAAAGCGAATCATTATGTTGCAGGATTTGAATTCGACCTAGCAAAACACATCGATTTGAATATTGAAGGATATCGCAAAGACTTTAAACAGTTAACCAATTTAAATACCAACAAACTTTTTGATGATACTGAAGCAAACTCATCAACACCTGATGTTTTGAAAAAAGATTTTATTATTGAGACCGGCACGGCACAAGGCATTGATGTGGTTGTGAAATATGATTACAAACGTATGTATATATGGGTTGTTTATTCTTTAGGATTCGTAAACCGCTGGGATGGCATTGAAGAATACCGCCCTCATTTCGATAGGCGACATAATGCAAACATTGTTGCATCCTATACCTTCGGGAAAAACCGCAATTGGGAACTCGGCGTACGCTGGAATATCGGATCAGGATTCCCTTACAAACCAACCGGAGGATTTTATGAAGATCAAAACTTCAGCGGTGGTGTAAATACCGATTATGTAGGTAGCAATGGCGATATGAATTATTTCTTCGCAGCTGGACAAGTAGAAGAATTGCCATGGTATCACCGTATGGATTTGAATATCAAACGTACGTTCCACTTTTTTGAAAACACGAAACTAGAAGCATCAGCTGGAGCAACGAATGTATATAGCCGTCAGAATGTATTTTATTTCGATCGTGTAAAATATAAACGAGTTGACCAATTGCCTTTCTTACCTTCGGTTAGTTTAGTAATGACCTTTTAAAAATTTTGATTTTTTAAATTTAAAATCACATACACAGTACATTTAATGTCAATGAAGCATTCTTTATACAGAATGCTTCTTTTGTATCATTTAATTGAATAACTGCAAAAGATACCAATCAAAAATTGCTGCTAAATTTATCTTCAAAAAGTATATCTACCAAGCAAAATACAATATTATGGAACGGCTTCGAGAGCATCGTCTTTGAAATTTTATTTTAAAAAAATTATTAAAAACAAACACAAAACAGCGGAAATTATTCGTAATTTTGAACGACCCGAAACTGTTCCTCTGGTCAGGGATTACCTGAAATTCAAATTAAACATGTCGTTTTCAACCAAATATATTTTTGTTACCGGAGGTGTTACCTCTTCTTTAGGTAAAGGAATACTTGCAGCATCATTAGCCAAACTCTTACAAGCAAGAGGCTATACTGTCACCATCCAGAAATTAGATCCATACATTAACGTTGACCCTGGAACATTAAATCCTTACGAACACGGAGAATGTTTTGTAACCGATGATGGTGCCGAAACAGACCTTGACCTTGGCCACTATGAACGTTTTTTAAATGTTCCTACATCTCAAGCCAACAATGTTACAACAGGAAGAATTTACCAATCGGTTATAGAAAAAGAAAGACGTGGAGATTATTTAGGGAAAACGGTACAGGTAATTCCTCACATTACAGACGAGATAAAAAACAGAATTAAGTTACTAGGCAAAACCGGCAATTTTCAATTTGTAATAACTGAAATTGGCGGTACCGTTGGCGATATAGAATCACTTCCTTATGTGGAAGCTGTTCGCCAGCTAAAATGGGAGCTAGGAAAAGATGCAATGGTGATCCACTTAACATTAATTCCTTATTTATCTACAACTGGCGAATTAAAAACAAAACCTACGCAGCATTCGGTAAAATTATTATTAGAATATGGTGTTCAACCAGATGTATTAGTTTGCAGAACAGAGCATGCTTTAAACAGAGATATCAGAAATAAGATCGCCTTATTCTGTAATGTTGCTCCCCATGCTGTTATTGAAGCGCGCGATGCTAGCACCATTTATGAAGTTCCTTTATTGATGGAAGAAGAGCAATTGGATGTTGTTGTATTAAACCAATTGAACCTTCCTGTTTCTGAAAATATAGACTTAGCAAAATGGAAAGATTTTTTACAAAAATTTAAACATCCGAAACATCATATCAAAATTGGGCTTGTTGGAAAATATGTAGAATTAAAAGATTCTTACAAATCTATTTCTGAAGCATTTATTCATGCAGGTGCATCCAACGATTGCAAAGTAGAGATTGATTGGATTCACTCAGAGAGCATCACTGATGATAATGTAATAGAAAAACTTGCAGGATTAGGTGGGATTTTAGTTGCTCCGGGATTTGGACAACGTGGCATCGAAGGGAAGATTACTGCAATCAAGTATGCAAGAGAAAACAATGTGCCATTTTTCGGGATCTGCTTAGGAATGCAGTGTGCAGTAATTGAATTTGCACGCAACGTATTAGGATTCAAAGATGCGAATTCAACAGAGATGAATCCGGGTTCTACAAATCCGGTAATCGACTTACTGGAAGCACAAAAGAAAATTACAAAAAAAGGAGGAACAATGCGTTTGGGTTCATACCCTTGCAACGTTTCAGAAAACACAAAAGCTTGGACGATATACAAACAAAAAGAGATCAACGAACGTCATCGTCACCGTTATGAATTCAATAACGAATACTTACAGGATTTTGAAAAAGCAGGAATGATAGCGTCAGGAATAAACCCTGAGGGTGGACTCGTTGAGATTGTAGAGATCAAAGATCATCCTTGGTTTTTGGGTGTTCAGTTCCATCCGGAATATAAAAGTACAGTGGCAAACCCACATCCTTTATTTGTGCATTTTGTAAAAGCGGCTATTGAAATAAAAAAATTAGTTCACTAATATTTAAGACTGCAATTCTTAAGATTGCAATCAATCTCTTTGTTCATCCATTTTCTTAGACATCACAGAATACTAATTTTGTGTTAAATTAAACAGATACGTTATGAAAAAAATAGTACTACTTTTTATCACACTTACAATCATTGCTTTTGAGAGCAATGCGCAAACAGTAAACTGCTCGAGCTTTTGCGTCCTGAGCATCGGAAACGTAGACTCGGTCAATAACGAATTGGATGTAACCATTTACAATGGAGATACAAACCATGTAAATTATCCCACAATAATTATCGTTGATGCATTGGGAGATACTATCGCAAATAAAACAGATTACTTTTATCTGTTTGCCCATCTTGCTGGAGATACCGTTACACAAACTATTCCTTGTTATGTGAATAGTATTCCAACCAGCTTTACAGGTACTGTTTATCTCATAGACAGAATATGGAATGATACCTGTTCTTTCGCTTATCCAATGACGTGTACAGTTGGAATAAATGACGCAGTGGCCTCAAACACTTCATTTCTAGTGTTTCCAAATCCGGTTTCTGACATTATCAATATCCACTTAAGTGAATTAAAAAACAATACGGCAACCATCAACCTATATGATACTTCTGCAAGACTTGTAAAAACAGTTTTAACGACTGAAACAACATTATCAATAGAACGAGGAGATTTACGGAGCGGGGTTTATTTTATTCAGATAAGAACCGGTAACAGAACACTTACTAAGAAAATTGTATTGGAGTAATTTGCCCATATAGTAAAGACTATGGAAACTTTACACCATCACATTCTGTGCAAAACACATCGGGTATAAAGGCCTTGTATTTCAAATTAATTACCCTTATAAATTCATTAGCTATAAGGGAGTACCCTTTTTGATTGGGATGATAGCCATCTAAACTATAAAAACCACCGCTTACAAATACGGCATTCAGATCCACACCATTCCATTTTATTCCAGAAACAACATTTTTCAAATAGGTATTCATATCAACCAATGCTAGGTTGTATTGATTTGCTTTTTGGGCAATAACAAGATTGTATGCATTGATTGCCTGATCGATCTCATGTACTTCAGCGCTGTCTAATACATAACGATCGTTTACAACATTAAGTAACAAACCGTACTTATAACATTTCATCGAATCAACAGGAACAGAAAGTGAAATGTATTCACCAACATGCATCTGACGAAAACCTCCAAAGGCAGAAGCATCTTCAATTACAAAACCATTACGACCTTGTTCAAAATGAATGTGCGTTAAACCAGAAGGTGTATAAAAATCATTCAATGAATCAGCTTGAGACTGCCGTAAATCAGCATTATCCCATGCTACAAGCGTATAATAAGGAAAACTTCTGAAATCCGGGATATTTGCAATCACTCCTTTTGCACCGTTGGCTGTTAAGCCACCCAAAAGAGAGTCCAAGGAGTTCGAAAAACTTGATGAAGTAGGAATAGTAACTCCTGAACCTCCTTTGCTTGCAAAATTAAAAATGTCTTCCATTCCTAACCATGCAGTAATAAAACTAGCATTTTGCTGACGAGCATCTTCGTATAAAGTGGAAACACCCGGATCACTTGCAATGCGAGCATAGTATGGATTTGTATTTCCGGTTATAGAAGTGATACCAAATGAAGGATCAAAATAATTGGCAAGTGAAGCATACGGTACAGCAAGATTCTGAATTCCATTTCCAGCAACTCCTGTTAAATAAGGTGTTGCAGCAGAAATCGAGATTGTATTTTTTAATGGCGATAAAGATGTTACTCCCTGACAATTTGTTTTATTGCCCAAATGACTGGAAGTAATGAACCAACTTTCCCAAGGCTTACTATTTAAACCTAATCCACTGTTATCGGGCATTAATGCTTGAAAAAAATGTGGTCCGCCAACCAATTTAAATTGTTCTGCAAGCAAGGCAGGAATAGAAAGCGATTGTCCTTTTTTATACAAAGCACCATCCTGATAACCGGCTAAATAATTTCCACCGACAGCAATCATTTTGGAAAAGTTTGCTTCGCCAGCACTTGGCTCAGGAATATCCAACTTTGGATTGCACGAAAAAATCAAAAAACTAAAAACAAAAAATATAACAAATTTTTTCATTGAACATTTTTAAATTGCTAGTGATAAATCAATTGCTTCCACACTTTTAATCTCAGGTACAGATCTTTTCACTGACTCTTCAATCCCAGCCTTCATAGTCATCATACTCATTGAGCAAGACTTACAAGCACCAAGTAATTCTACTTTCACAATAAAATCATCTGTGATTTCAACCAATGAAACATTTCCACCATCTGCTTGCAGGTAGGGACGAATCTGGTCCAATGCTTCTTCTACTTTTTTTGATAACTCCTTCATATCAATCTATTTTTAAAAATGCCCTTTGTAATCAGAATACAGAACTCCGTCAATACATATAAATATTAAAATACTTTAGCAATTGGGGTTGCCTGATGAACCACTAGTGGTTTTAAGCTAACTATTAGTTACTAATTGTCTCTCACTATTTACGATTGACACTTGTTGTGCCACATTGCTTGCCATTTGCATAAAAGCAAATGCTTGAGGAGTGGTTTCCTGCATCACAGCAGGGCGACCAGCATCTCCAGCCTCACAAATGCTTTGCACCAATGGAATTTCTCCTAACAAGGGTACACCCAACTTCTCAGCAAGTGTTTTAGCGCCATCTTTACCAAAGATATAATATTTATTGTCCGGTAATTCTGCAGGAGTAAAATAAGCCATATTTTCAACAATACCCAATACCGGCACATTGATCTGAGGCAATTGAAACATTCCTACCCCTTTTTGTGCATCGGCTAGAGCTACATTTTGAGGTGTACTTACGATTACTACACCATTCAATGGTATTGCACCAACCAAAGACAAATGAATATCACCTGTCCCGGGTGGAAGGTCAATAATCATATAATCCAATTCGCCCCAGTCTGCATCAGAAAACATTTGCGTTAGTGCTTTCGCAGCCATTGGTCCACGCCAAACAATTGCTTGTGAAGTGTCTGCAAAAAAACCAATAGACAATAATTTTACGCCATAACTTTCAACAGGAATAATTTTGTTGACACCATCAACAACTTTAATAAGTGGCTTTTCATGCACAACATCAAACATGATTGTTTGAGAAGGACCATAAATATCAGCATCCACCAATCCAACAGTAGCTCCTTGCTTTACAAGTGCAACAGCTAGATTCGATGCAATGGTTGACTTACCTACGCCACCCTTTCCGGAAGCAACAGCAATAATATTTTTCACTTTCGGCAACAATGGACCAGCTGCTTTTCCAGAAGTTACATTGGCAGTCATTTTCACATTTACTATGGCTTCTTTATCTATAAAATGTAATACGGCATTGACACATGCCTTATGTATCATTTCTTTCATCGGACAAGCAGGAGTTGTAAGAACAACAGTAAAACTTACGTTTTTACCACTTACTTCCAGATCCTTAATCATTCCCAGAGTCACTAAATCCTTTTTAAGATCCGGATCATCTACATTCTTTAATGCTTCTAATACTTGTTCTTTTGTAATGCTCATGCTACTAATTTAATTTATTTTTTTGTAGTGTAAATATACTAAAAATTGTGATTTGATTCGAAAGGAAACAATCAACTTTTAGTTAGGGAAAAGCCTTCCCAATAGGGAAAATGGACAAAAAAAGTGAACGGCAATGCCTCTGATAAATAACGGATAATTTTTTCAGATCTAGTAAAAGTCTTGTTTTCATTAAATCAAAAATTGTTACTTATAAAGAAGCGTAGTATCTCTTAAATAATTTCGGGTTTGAGTCACCCATTTGTAAAGTGTTTCTTTTTGTTCTCCATTTAATGTAGCATCACCATGAATGATGGAATAGGAAGTCAATGGCATCTCGCCTTCTTCCACCATTTCTTTTATTTCCTCCAATTTGTGTAGTTTACGTTTTAAAGAATATGATTCAAATTCTGAAAAATTCAACTCTTCTTTCCCTTCGTCAACATGATAATTCAACCACCATCCTATCGGCTGAATGTTAGTATACCAGGGGTAATTAGTAAAATTTGAATGACAGTCGAAACATGAATTTTGCAAGATCGTTCCTACTTCTGCATTTACAAAAATGGTATTTTCTGTTTCTACTTTTCCAAGATTTCTTTCAGGACGGATGAATTGTATTACAATTAAAATCGCAAACACTACATACAAAAATTTTTTATTTTTAGTCATAATTTTTTATTTATTAGTATACTACAATTCACTCAAGTATTTTTAAATCAGAGCAGATGAAGACGTATTATAATTAGTATTGAAAAAAGATTTTTAATTTATAGTATCTTCCTTTTTCTTTTCTATATCAAATCGAACTCTATATGCAAAACCTACACTAATAATAGGATAGTTTTTTATAGGTGTGTAAATTGGATTCCCATAATAAGGCTCTTTTTTATCATTTGTACCATATTTATGTTGCCAAGGACTTCTACTGAGTGAATATCCTAGCTCTGCAAAGACGAGGACTTTAGGGACTACAAAATAATCCACAAACACTTTCACTTGCATCTCATCGTAACGTACATAATCGTAATTGTTTTTTTTAGACAAACGAAAAGAACGTGTGAATGATTTAAAATTTATTCCTGTATACAATTTATTTTTAAAAAGAGTGAATTCCAATTTATAATTAGTTGGAAGCACCCCATAGAAATTAACCCTATCATTGATTCGCCAATCAAGACCAACCAAAGGCACAAAGAAATTCCCGAATGCTTCGCGGTTATAATATACACCTAACTTTATTTTTAATTTATCGCTCGGAACAAAGTGCTCTAAAAATATTGCTCCGTATTGAAAATCATATTTATCTATTACATCTTTGAAATCGGAAGCGAATTTTGGAATAACGAGCAGTACTGTTTCCCACTTTTTATTTTTGGATATCAGCTTCATTCCAATCGGCATTGAAATACTTGACAAACTGCTTGAATAAGATGAATCAGGACTTATGGTTGAATTAATCAATTCCGAATTCAGTCGAATAAGAAGGGTGTTTCCACTCTTAAAATTTTTAGGTAAAAATAAATTAAAAAAATAATTATCAGTTTTATTTTTCCAATGTGTACTGTCTTGATAATTGGCAGAAAAAGTCTGACAATTAAAATTCAGGATATCCGCAAACGGCTGAGATAATAGATTGTTAGTGATTATCGCAAATAGAATCAGAAATTTAATTTTCATAGAACAAATATAAACTTTATTATAAAACAGACTTGAGAAGAGATCAATACTATGATGGGTGTCATATAAAAAGTAAAAAATAAATCCCGTAATTCAATAAGAAAAAACGGGATTATATTTTTCAAAAAATTGAACTACTCTGTTTTTAAATTATCATTACTATTTTTTACTTTATGAAATTTAATACCAATCATTAGCTCATGCGTTCCAGTACTGTATTTTTTAATATTCGTCAACGTAAAATCATACGAATATGCAAACGTAATATTCCCTTGCATCACGTATCCAACCATTGCAGAAACGGCATCTAAATATCGAAAGGCACCACCTATCCATATTTTTTCCTGATAGATTGCTCTTAAGCCGATATCAAATTGCAATGGAGCCGGTTTCACATATTTAATGCAAGTAGAAGGTTCTATTTTGAAATTATCGTTTAAATTGAATTTATAACCTGCAGAAGCATAAAAGTGGGTCGCTAATTTGCTAAGAGAAGTAGTTGAATTATCAAAGAAGTTTATTTTGTTCTGTAATATTTGTGGAACACTTGCACCAACATACCATTTTTTATCGGTAGAATACACATAAACACCCGCACCAAAATCGGGCATCAATACCGATTGTATCCCATTGCTAATAACCAAATCCGAAGGATCACGCAAAGTGATCTTAGAACCGTCAACTGTGAATTGCAACAATCCACCTGAAAGGCCTAATGATACTTTTACTTTTTCAGATACTTTTAAATGATAGGCATATGAAAGATAAATTCCTGTTCTGCGAGTTGGTCCAACAATATCGGTAAACAATAATCCACCTAATCCCATTTTAAGATTTTTGGTAGGACCCTGTACACTTAAAATATAGGTGCGGGGAGCATCTGTAATGCCAATCCATTGGTAACGGTTGTTTGATTTCGCTTCAAAATAGGGATTACTTCCACCAATAGCAGGATTCATTACATAATCGTTTACCATATAATTACTATACTGAGGCAATTGCTGCGCATTTGCAACAAAGCTCACTAAAATAAAAAAAAGTATGTAGTAGATTTTTTTCATTATCGCATGATCGTTATTGGTCCGGTATAAGCATCCGGAAACAATGGGTCTTTTAAATCAATTATATAATAATATGTTCCAACAGGTAAAGGTTTTCCTTTATATGATCCATCCCAATTTTCTTTATATCCAATGGATTGGAATAATAATTCACCCCATCTATTATATACTTCCACCAGACATTCGGGAAATAAATCAATTCCATCAATAATCCATTCATCGTTTGCACCATCTGCATTCGGAGAAATACCATCAGGAAAAACAATTCCAGGAAGAATAGTAACAACAACAGAATCGCTTGCAATACAACCTTCCAAGGAAGTAACAGTTACAGTATACGAAGTAGTTGCGATAGGTGCTGCAATAGGATTTGAAACTGCCGGGTTATTCAATGCTCCTGGAACTGGCGTCCAATTTATAATACCCCCAACAACATTCGTTGTAGGAGTTCCACCAAGGGTGGTACTTGCACCTATAACAATAGTCACATCGGTTCCTGCATTTACAAGCGGTAAAGGATTAGCAGTCACATTGACCGTATCGCTATCGGAACAACCTGTTCCATTATCAACAATTAAATAAAAACTGTTCGTGCCAGCAGGAGGATTTAATGCTAATGTTGCACTTGAACCCAACAATGTATTCGTCATATCAAACCATTGAAATGATATTCCGTTAATACTTGTAGAACCATCCAATGTGATTGAACCTGAGGCACAATAAGTCGTATCATTACCGGCAACTGCATTAACGGTTTGATTTGACAATAATAATACAGTATCTGCGATTGAGCAGGAATTAGTATCTGTTACAGTAATTGTATACGTTCCGCTTAAAACAGCAATAAGATCTTCTGAAGTTGCTGAAGAGGCACCAGTCCATTGATATAAATAAGGAAGAGTTCCGCCAACAACAGTCACATCAATTGAACCATCAGGAATTGTATTACAACTCGAAGGAACAAATGTGCTACTTATTGTTAAAGCAACCGGACTTGTTAAAGTGGTTGTCTGAGTTGAAACACAAGCATTGGCATCGGTTACAGTTACAATATATGTATTCGCATTCAATCCGCTAGCAGTTGCTGTTGTTTGTCCGAGTGCAGGAGCCGGGGTCCAATTGTATGAATAAGATAATGTTCCGCCTGAAGGAATAACAGTAATTGAACCATTTGCATTTCCATTACACAACGGATTAATAGCATTTGCAACGCTAAATCCAATTGTATCCGGTTCAGTTACATTCGTAAATGCGACAGAAACACAACCTGCTGCATCTGTTACCTGAACAAAATATAATCCTGCACAAAGTGTTGAAGTAGTAACAGCAGTTGTTTGAAGTGCGGCATCATCCCAAAGGTAAACGAAAGGGGAAAACCCTGTTGCAGCAACTGATCCGGATGCATTACAAGAACCATTGCATGTAACAGAAGTTGAAGAAGCAACTAAAGTTGGACCATTCTGACTGTTTAAAGGAATAGTTACATTTTGAACACAACCCGTTGCATCAGTAATATCAACAGAATAAATACCGGCACATAAATTAATCAAGGATAAAGAAGTAGAACCCGTATTCCATAAAATTGCATATGGAGCTGTTCCTCCACTTGGGGCAATATTGATAGAGCCATCACATACACCGCAGGAGGCAGCAGTAATAATCTGATTGGCTGAAATGGCAGAAGGTTCAGTAATAATAACAGAATCTATTAAAGAACAACCATTGGTATCGGTAATCTGGACAAAATAGATACCGGCACATAAATTTGTAAGCGAAGATGTTGTTTGTCCGGATGCAATCCACAAGTAGGAATAAGGAGCTGTTCCACCTATTGGAGAAACTGCAGTTACAGCACCATTACAAGATCCGCTACATGAAATAGCTGTAGCCGAAATTGTCGCACTAGTTGGTCCGCTTGTATTATTTACAGGAATAGAAACATTTGTTACACAACCGTTAGCATCTGTAATTTCAACGGTATATAAACCCGAACACAATGCTGAAGCAGAAGAAGTTGTTTGTCCGTTACTCCAAAGATAAGTATATCCGGCAGTTCCACCAGAAGGAGCAAGAATGACGCTTCCATCACACAAACCACAAGAAGCTCCAGTAATAGAGGCATTGGCAACAACAGCTGAGGTAGCTGTTATAGTTGTGTTTAAAGTAATAGTACAACCTAATGCATCCGTAATTTCAACAGAGTAATTACCTTCACATAAAGCGGATGCCGTATCATTTGTTTGGCCGAATGCGTCGTTCCATTGAATTGAATATGGAGGTGTGCCCGAAGAGATTGTAACATATGCTAAACCACTACAAACATTAGAACAAGAAATATTTGTAGTTCCAATTACAGCAGAAAGCGGAGAAGATTGACCAACGGAAAAGGAATCCACCTGAGTACACAAATTTACATCAGTAATGGTTAACGTATAAGTTCCTGAACACAATGCAGAAACACTCGAGGTACCTTGTCCGGCAATTAATCCTGGTGACCATAAATAAGTATAGCCACCGTTCCCACCGGAAGGTGAAACGTTAATAGCGCCAGTACAGATACTACTACAAGATGCACTTGTAATAATTTCATTCGAAAGAATCGGTGAGGGTTCGCTTATAGTAACTGGACTAAAATGAATACATCCGGTAGCATCAGTTACCTGTACAAAATAATTTCCTGCACACAAATTAAATGCTGTATCAATTGATGTTGCAGGTCCGTCATTCCATAAAAAAGAATAGGGAGCAGTTCCTCCGATAGGTGTAACAGAACCTGCTCCATCACAAACACCATTACAAGTTGTAATTGTCGAATTTACCGTTTCACCTGAAGCACCACTTGAGTTGTTCATAGGAATAGTAAATAAAGAATCGCATCCATTTGCATCAGTCACTAATACATCGTATAAACCAGCACAAACATTTGAAACGGTTGATGTTCCGTTACCGGCAAAAGGAAGCGGAGGAGCTACACCTCCTATTGTCCATATATATGTATATGGTGCTGTTCCTGTGATTGGGGTAACAGAAATAGATCCATCACAAGCACCGCAATTTGCTGGAGCACTTCCAACAATAATATCAATTGGAAAAGTATTTACTAAAGTAACATCGACAGTATCCTTACAACCGTTTGCATCAGCAACAATAACGGAATAAACATTCGGACATAAACTATTTACAGTTTGTGAAGTGAATCCACCCGGAGACCACGAATATGAAAATGTACCGGTTCCACCAAGAGGATTTGCTGTAACGCTTCCATCGCAATCATCTGAACAAGTTGGTGAAGTAAAACTAGGATTCGCATTTAATAAGGGAGGATCAACTAACGCTATATTTTGAGTTGCGGAACAATTACCATCATCAACAGTTACAATATAACTACCTGAACACAATCCAATGGCAGTTTGTGTGGTTTGAACAGGAATTGTATTCCAACTATATGTATAAATGCCTGAACCTCCTGTAGGATTTGCAGTTGCCGTTCCATTACAAATAGAATTACATAAAGGATTAGTGGCAACAGCATTGGGGAGGATAGAAGCAGGTTCCGTAATTAAAACAGCCGTAGTATTAGAAACACAACCATTAAAATCGGTAACTGTAGCATTGTAACTACCTGCACATAATCCTGATGCAGTATCATTCGCTATTGCACCAGGTGCCCATAAATAAAAATATGGAACGCTACCTCCACTTGCAGTTACAACAGCTTCTCCATCGCATATACCAAAACAAGAAGAATTGGTTTGAGATGTTGAAGTAGTTAAAGCTAAAGGTTCGGTAATAACTATTGTATCTGCTGCTGAGCAAGAGTTTCCATCTGTAACATTTACTGTATAACTACCCGGGCATAATCCTACAACATTTGGTAAAACAAATACACCACCATGCGACCAAACATATGAATACGTTCCTGCACCAGAACCACCAATAACTGTTGCGGTTGCCGTTCCATTACAAGCACTGTTACACAATACATTTGTGGAGGACAATGTTACGATTAATGCTGGTGCTGAAGTTATAGTGATTGATGAAGAAGAATCACAGCCATTTGCATCTGTTACAGTAAAGGAATAAACACCAGCACAAAGTCCGGTTATAGAAGAAGT
This sequence comes from Bacteroidota bacterium, assembly GCA_947466965.1. GTDB lineage: Bacteria > Bacteroidota > Bacteroidia > 2-12-FULL-35-15 > 2-12-FULL-35-15 > 2-12-FULL-35-15. The sequence continues at coordinate 115,157 of CANIFU010000001.1, read as the reverse complement.
TGTTGCACCATTACTCCACAAATAGGTGTAACCAGCTGAACCACCAGAAGGAGCTAATGCAATACTGCCATCACACGTTCCACCACAACTTTCATTTATCACAGTAGGATTAGGAGATATCAGAGCAGGATTTAGTATTTCTGTTGTATCCAATGTAATACAACCTGCAGCATCAGTTACCTGAACAGTATAAGTAATTCCACCGCACAATGCTGTAATTGTAGAAGTACCATCACCAGTTGGTATACCAGGAGTCCAATCATAAACATATCCGCCAGCACCTAATGTTGCTGTGGCAGTTGCTGTGGCATCGCAAACATTATTGCAAGACACATTTGTATGAACCATCGAAACTGATGGTCCAGAAATATTATTAAGTAAATAATTAAAATTAAAAACACAACCCGAAGCATCTGTAATTGCTAAAGTGTATGCACCAGCTAGAAGATTTGTTATTGTTGCTGTTCCATCTCCTGTGGGAGTTCCGGGTCCCCAATTAAAAGCATATCCTGGTAAACCGCCAGTTGGAAATACAGAAATTGAGCCATCTGCAAATGTGCAATTTGCATTCGTTATTGTTTCAACATCGTCTACAGGCGTTGGTTCAGTTATAATGACCGTTGAACTGCTAGTACAGGCATTTCCATCAGTAACAGTTATTGTATATGTCCCAGCACATAAAGCAGTAGCAGTGGCAGTGGTTTGTCCACCAGGCATCCATAAAAATGAATATACTCCTATACCACCAGTAGTTGTTGCTGTTGCTGTTCCTGAACAAACACCAGCGCAATCTAAATTAGTCCCTAAAGCAGATACAAGAAGTTGTGGCGGATTTGTAAATGTAACCGTATCAGCATTTAAACAACCAGCTGCATCAGAGACATTAACAGTATAGGTTCCCGCACAAAGTCCTGTTGCTGTTTGTAATAAAGAAACAATTCCTGAAGGACCTGTCCACACATAAGAATAAGGAATTGTTCCACCTGAAGCATTTGCAGTTGCAATACCATCACACGCACCAAAACAACTAAGCGTAGTATTAGAAGTAGTGATACTGATTAAAATTGTTTGAAGAATCGTAATCGTATTTGAAGCCACACAGCCATTCGCATCCGTAACAGTTACGGTATAGGTTACATTGGGGCATAGACCTGTTGCTGTTGCTGTAGTTTGTCCGGTAGGCATCCATAAAAAAGAATAGCCAGGTGTTCCACCCACAGGAGTTACTGTTGCAGTTCCATTGCAAACATTACAACTTGAGGTAGAACCAGAAATAGGTGCGCTTAATACCAATGGTTGCGAAATTACTATAGGCATTGTTGAAGAACATAAATTGGAGTCGAGTACATTAACATTATATGTTCCTGCGCACAAACCTGAAATAGTTGAAGTAAAATCACCTGTAGGTGTTCCTGGTGTCCAGTCGAATGTATAAGGACCAGTTCCACCTGAAGGGTTAGAAATTGCAGAACCATCACATGGAATAACACCGACACAAGAAATATTGCTTAGGACAGATGGGTTTGCTAACAATTGGGCTGGTTCAAGTATTGTTACTATATCTGAAATGGAACAACCATTTAAATCTGTAGCAGTTACGGTGTATGTTCCATCACACTGTAACGTTAAAGAAGAAGTTATTTGTCCTCCAGGAGACCAAGAAAAACTATATCCAGGAGTTCCACCACCAACAACAGTGGCAGCAGTTCCATTACAAATTCCAAAACAACTTGCGTCAGAAGAAGAAGTAGTTAATGTTAAAATTGTTGGTTGTAAAATTGTATTGGACGCGTTTGCTGGGCAACCATTATTATCTGTAACGGTTACGTTATAGGTTCCGGCGCATAATGAGCTTATAGTTGTTGTGCCATCACCTATTGGAGAGGCAGGCGACCAATCAATTGTAAATGGACCCGCACCACCTAAAATTGTTGCAACGGCAACGGCATTACAATCACCGTTACAAGCCAAAGTAGTGGCAGCAACACTGACACTTAAAACATTTGGTTGTGAAATAACAACTGTTGCAGAAGTTGTACAAAAATTTGCATCAGTAACTGTAACAGTATATGAACCCGGACATAAGCCTGAAATGGAAGAAGTAACAGCTCCTGTATTCCAAAGGAAGGAATAACCTGCTGTTCCACCAGAAGGTGTTGAGGTTGCTGTTCCATCACATGCTCCATTACACGTTACATTTGTAAACGATAAACCAGCATTTAAAGCAAGCGGTTGTGTTATTGTCACACTTTGAGAATTTGTACAACCATTTCCATCTGTTACGGTAACTGAATATGTATTTGGACAAAGCCCTGTGATACTGGGCGTTCCATCTCCAATTGGAGCACCTGGAGTCCAATCAAATAAGTAAGGAAGAGTACCACCAGAAGGAATTGAAGTTGCTGTTCCATTGCAAGCACCAAAGCATAATACATTTGTACTAATCGGATTTGAAAGTAACAATGCTGGTTCTGAAATAACTACAACACCCGTATCAATACAACCATTATTATCGATTACTGTAACAGAATATGTATTTGGGCAAAGACTTGTGATAGTAGCCGTGCCATCGCCAACAGGAGTGCCTGGTGACCAATTGAATGTATTTCCACCATTGCCTCCAACCACAATTACCGAAGCCGTTCCGTCGCAAATACCAAAACAAGAAACACTTGTACCAATTGCTGTTGCAATCAATACAGGAGGTTCAGCAACTACAACCGAATCTGTTTTAGAGCACCCATTAGCATCTGTAATAACAACGATATAAGTTCCGGCACATAAGCCAGAAATTGTATTTATAGTAGTAGCGGTTGAGGTGACAGCACCATTTGACCAAGTAAATATATAGGGCGTGGTTCCACCCGAAACAGTTGCTGTAGCAGAGCCATCACACACTCCACCGCAAGTTGCATTAACATGAGACATCGCCAGAGTTAATACAGGCGGCTGTGTTATAATTGTATCAAAAGTAGCGATACATCCATTTATATCGGTTACTGTACAAGAATAACTTCCGATACACAAAGCAGAAATAGCAGGAGTAAGATCACCGATAGGGCTTCCGGGAGTCCAATCATAAGTGTAAGGACTTGTTCCCCCCGACGGTATTACAGCAGCAGTGCCATCGCAAAATGAATTACAACTAACCATGGTAGCTGTTCCTGGAGCAACTAACAAGGCAGGCTGATCTACAAAAACAACTGCTGAAGCATCCGAACAACCTCTAGAATCAGTAACGGTTGCGGTATAGGTTCCTGCACAAACATTTAATGCGGTATCATTTGTTCCTAAACCACCAGACCACACATAGGTATAAGGAGGCGTTCCCCCTGTTTCATCTACATCGATAAAACCATTGCATAATCCAAAACAAGAAGGTTCAGTATGCGAAACTTCATAATCATTTAATACAGGAGGCTCCCCTACAGATATGGAGCAAAAACGAACCAATCCGGAAACAACGTCCGTAACTTTAACTGTATTCGTACTCGAACCAAGTAAAGAAATACAAGGTGTGCCATCACCTAGCGGTGTTGCAACAAAATTCCAATCATACAAAAATGTTCCGGAACCACCTGTAACTACAGCACAAACTGAACCATCATTTAAACCATTACAGGTTACGCTATCTGCAGTTAAAGTAATCGTAAATATACCCGCAAATACACAAGTAACCGAATTAGAACCTAATGCTGAAACGGTGGATACGTTGGCATAACGCAAATTCCCATCTTTAAAATTATCATGCGTGATTGAATCAGAAAAGATGATTGTAGAGGTTCCGGGATCTAATGTAAAATTAGTTGAGATACTACAATCCCAACTATTTTTAACTGTTATTTCTGAATTTGATAACGTCAAACTTCTAAAAAGTACCGAATTGCCCGTAAAATAGCCGCAATTCACTTTTTTTCCATTCGTAATTAATTCTCCCTGTAATAAATTCAAGGATATCTGATTCCCTGTCAACAAATCGTCCTGCAATACCCATGATCCATTTCCACTAAACACCCAATCACCTACGATCATTCTACCTGCAGTGGAAATAGTATTATTAAAAGCAGAAGAAGAGAAGATTGTTTTACCTTTAAAGCCGGATATTAATAGTGGCGATAGCTTATAGGAACCATAAACAGTTAAAGTCCTAGAAATACTACAAGAAAAAACAGCCTTTTGATCAATTCCTGTCCAATCGATTGAATTACAGGCAGCATCGGTGGTAACCATTACTGTCTGCTTATCAGCAAAAAATGAGTTTTCATCAAAAAATACATTATCATTCATGGAAGGAATAATTGTTCCAGAAACTCCCCCACTCACTGAAGACCAATGTTTCGGTTGATTCCATGCACCGGTGCCACCAACCCAATACAGGTTGGTACTCAAAGTCGAATAAACTTTAAATAAAAGTAACGAAAGAAGAAGTATACGATTTCTCAAATTATTCATAATCGAATTATATACAAATATGGCATAAATAATCTAAATAAAAAACAATTGTAAAGAACTCTTATACACAAGCATTTGTTAATTTTGTTAATATTAAGATGATGGGACATCAAACTAACCTGTTGCTTTTGAAACTTAAATTTAAAAATATAAAATATAACTTTTTGAAAACATTTGCGTCCTATTCAAAAAACAAATCAAACGCCGTAAAGTTAAGCGCAGTAATTATACTAATTGCTCAATCCTCTCAACAATAAACATCTAAAATCTATCATTTATGAAATCAAAAAAAAATAAAATTCTAAGTTTAATAATAACCTTAAGCTTTTTTTACTTCAGTATATCGGCTCAACAAACTAGAAACATTGGCGATTTTACAGGAATAAAATCAGGCGACTCCTTCTCGATCAGCATTACACAAGGAGATGTAAATATGTTGAAAATTAATGCAACAGAAGCGCTCTTATCTAAAGTCAATACGGAGGTGAAGGATGGCATATTAAACATTTCTACAGAAGGTAATTTGAAAGGAAATGATGCCATCTCAATTGATATTTCTATCAAAACACTTTCAAATGTTGATATTTCGGGCACTACTGAAGTGAAAAGTACCAATCAATTGATTTGCGATAAACTGACTATTATTACCAATGGCGCTGGTGATATTCAATTAGACTTAAAAGCAAATGAAATCAAAGTAGACATCAGCGGTGCTGGTGATGTTTCATTAAAAGGAATAACACAAATGCTTGACGCGACTGTTTTAGGAGCTGGTAATTTAAATGCCTCAAATCTGAATGCCTCAAATATTTCAGCAAAAGTTTCAGGAGCTGGAGATGCTAAAATAAATGCAATTCAAAGTTTGAATGCAGAAGTAATAGGTGCTGGATCTATTATTTACAAAGGCAACCCAATCGACCGCACAGTTAACATTAGTGGATCCGGCTCTGTAAGAGAAAGTAAAACTGGAAATGGCGATGAAACGGCTAGCGACACCACAAAATTTAAGCTTGGAAATAAAAAATATATGATCATTGGTGAAGGTGATGAAAAATTTGATTACAAAAAAAGATTCGACAAAAAAGATTCGACAAAAAAACACAAAAGGGATTTTAAACACTGGAATGGCTTAGAGATCGGGGTAAATGGTTTAATGGATTATAAAAACAACATTAATCTCCCACCAGGTGCTAGCTTTTTAGAATTAGATTATTTAAAATCTTTACAATTCGGTTTAAATCTTTTCGAAAAAGATTTTCATATCTATAAAAATTACGTGAACATAGTAACAGGTTTTGGCTTTGATTTCAATCATTATGCATTTCAGAAAAATATAACATTAAATGGAGATACATCCTATTTATCTGCAAGCACAGATCCTACAATTGACTTCAAAAAAAATAAGTTAAATGTCAGCTATATTAAAATTCCGTTAATGCTTGAATTCAACACTAGCAAAAAACCGAATAGAAATTTGCACATTGCAGTTGGCTGGGAATTCGCCTACAGAATCTATGCCGTTACAAAACAAAAATACGATGCCAACGACAAACATTACAATATCAAACAAAATGATGATTTCAATCTAGAGCCTTTCCGTTATAGTGCTGTAGCAAGAGTTGGCTATAACAAATTGACCTTGTTTGCAAATTATGGATTAAACAGATTATTCAAAAAAGACAAAGGACCTCAAGTATACCCATTCACAATTGGAGTAACATTAACGATGAAATAAAAAGGTTTATGTCAGGATGATTCTATAGCTGCTCCTTTCAAAAAACATTGGTAAAAGTTATTCTGAGCGGAGTCGGTATTTTTATAAAACAGTATTCATTTGAAATAGCAAGGGCTTGCTGGGTGATGCATCATTTTCAAAACTAGCAATTTGGATATTCAACAAATAAGTTCCATCATAAATAGTATTGGGGACATAGATCATTTCCGTGATTGTACGTTCAATTTTAGTATTGTGAGGGTATTGCCAAAATGCATGATGTGCTAATAATTTACCACCATCAGCTTCCTTATCTATAGAAGGTAGGTCAATCAATAAATGATCTATACCTAACTGATCAATGAATAACGCAGCATCCTCTTCCATATAAGGAGGATTCGTATTAGAATATTGCATGTTGATCTTAGAAATATGATTATCCAATGTTCTTATTACAATGGCTTCAGGACGAATTTCTCCCAAACAATTTTCAAGATGCTGCCTAGTGATTATTTTATCTCCATCAGGTGTTTCATCGGGAAGAATAGTGATAACTTGAGCAATAAAAAAGAATTTTTTTAAGGTTTGATTAATTGAATAATCTTCTTTGCTGATATGTCCAACACATTCGGTGTGTGTTCCATTTCCATGGGGATTAAAAAAAATATTTCTAAAGTTAACGGAGCCGCCTTGTTTCACATCACCAATCCAATCGCCCATACGAACAGGTTCTATTTTAACAGGATTTGAATACCAAGCATTTACATTTTGAGCTCCAGTTCTCAAGGGAATAGAAATATCGAAAGGATTTCCCAGATCAACAGAATACGATTTTCCTTTGTGAGTTATTTTCGAAATCATGATTAGTTTGTTTTAAAAAGATCACTTGAAATTTTATCTGCTATTAATTTTCCTTTATCTGATAAATATAATTTTTTTTCTTGATTCAACAAATGACCTGAGCGAATATAGGAATCTGATTCCGCTAAACAGTATTTCATATATTGCTCTCCGAAAGCCTGTCTGATGTATTTTAAATCCATCCCCCAGATTGTTCTTAAGGATGTGAGAACATATTCATTATAACACTGATCTGGGGTTAATTCTTCTTTTTCAAAATTCAGTTCGTCCTTTTGAATTGATTGGATGTACAAGACATTATTTGATACATTCCATTGACGGCTTTTGCCGTTAAAGGAATGAGCCGATGGACCAAGACCTAAATATTTTTCTTTCAACCAATAGTTGCTGTTATGTTTTGAATAAGCGCCATCTTTACAAAAATTCGAAATTTCATATTGAATAAAATCATTGGTATGCATTGACTCAAGCAAAATTTCAAACTGCTCGGAACTATGCTGTTCATCCACATTTTTAACAGATCCAATTTTAACCTGATGAGCCAATGCGGTTTTAGGCTCTACTGTCAAACAATACGCAGAAATATGCTTGACATTTAATTCAAAAGCAATTTCTAGATTATTTCTCCAATGATTGTGAGTCAATGTTGGAATTCCATAGATGAGATCGATTGTAATATTATTAAATCCATTCTCTTGGGCCAACTTAACTGAGTTATGCGCTTCAGAAGAACTATGGGCACGATTCATCAACTTCAAATCTTTATCATAAAAACTCTGAATACCAATACTTAAACGATTTATGGGAGTGGATTTCAACTCTTTTATTTTCAAATCCGTCAAATCATCTGGATTCGCTTCTAGCGTAATTTCAGCATCCTGATGTATCACAAAATTTTGTTTCAAGGAATCGATTATTCCCAATAATTCTGCTTGAGAAAGTAGAGAGGGAGTGCCTCCACCAAAATAAATTGTGGAAATAATTTCGTTTTCCAAATAATTTTTACGGAGTATAATTTCTTTTTTCAATGCATCTAGGAAAGCAGTTTTATATTGCAGAGAAGTTGAAAAATGAAAGTCGCAATAATGACAGGCTTGTTTACAAAAAGGGATATGAATATAGATTCCGGCCATTATTTATTTAGAACAATTCTAAAGGTTGTTCCGATATCGATTTCTGAATTTTTTACAAATATTTTTCCGGAATGATAATTTTCAACAATTCGTTTAGTAAGAGAAAGCCCTAGGCCCCAACCTCTTTTTTTAGTTGTGAAACCAGGTTCAAAAACCGTTTTAAATTTCGATTTCGGAATTCCTTTACCAGTATCGGAAATATCGATATAAACAAACTGTGTCTGATCTGAAAGTGAAATTGAAATCGAACCGATTCCATCCATCGCATCCACGGCATTACGAATTAAATTTTCAATTACCCATTCAAACAATGGAACATTTAATTGCCCGAAGACTTCTTTCTCATTTCCGGAATCAATTGTGAATAATACATTTTTAGAAGTTCTTAACTTCATATAATTCACAGCATCATTTAATACTATAACGAGATCTACGGTATCCAATTTAGGAACAGAACCAATTTTTGAGAAGCGCTCAGTGATGGTTTCTAAACGTTTCACATCTTTTTCTATCTCCGAAGCGGTTTCTGGATCCAGGCCTTTAGAACGAAGGTATTCTAACCAAGCAATCAAAGATGATAAGGGGGTGCCTAATTGGTGAGCTGTTTCTTTTGCCATTCCCACCCAGACTTGATTCTGTTCTACTCTTCTAGCTGTGCTAAACAATAAATAGGCGACAAGAAGAAAAAGACCAATAATAGTAAACATTACATAAGGATAATACTTTAACTGAGTAAGAAGAATTGATTCTTTATAAAAAATATAACTTTTAAATCCCTTACCGATCTCTACTTCTATTGGTTCATTCTGCGAGGCCATCAGCGTTAACATTTCTTTCACATAAAGCGGATCCTTAATTTTCAGGGAATCTACATTTCCAGAAGCGAGTACATTCTGACGCGTGGAGTCCGTATAAATAACTGGAACAGAAGCTGAATTAACAGCAACCTCAGAAATAAAGGACTTGATAAGGTCATCTAAATTATTTTTAAGTTCAGAAAACAATTTAGAATCTTGATAATATAAATAATTCTTTTGCCCTCTGTAAATTATAATTTCAATAGGATCTTGAACTGCACGCATCGCTTGCATCTGAAGCTTCAGATATGTTTTATCATTTTCCTTTTCGGGATCAAGATTTCTGGAAGTAATTACTGTTCCATGATCATCAGTAAGTATAACCGGAACGGTAGTATTATCGGAAACAACTTTTAAAACAAAACCATAATCACTCAGATCTTGCGAAAGCTGACGTGTTGCTTCAGCCCACAATTCAACTTTTTTACGTTCGTCTATTTTTATTTTATTAAAAAGCTCATTTGTATATTTTACAAGTTCTGCTTTCTTTTTTATTGCATCGGCCCATAGTTTCACTTTCACAAGCTCTTCATGAGCAATCTTATTGACCAATGTATTTGTATACCACAAAGATGCCCCAACTATCACAATGGCTGCTATAAACAACCACAACTTCCATTGCTGCTTCTTTAAATAAATACTCATAAATCGAATTTGCTTTATGCTATAAAATTACAGATTTTTATTGAGGAATGTCAATTAAAATAACCTGTATAATATTTATAAAATCATTCTTTTTAAAAGGGAAAATTGATAACAGGTGAACACGATTCAAATCATAAGAAAATATTTTTTTCATTCTTCTAAAAAAATAAAAAGACACGATTAAAACCTTAAAAGTCTTCTTCTTCAGGCTTTTTAGTTTTTTTCAACTCTTTCTTTTCCTCCTTCTTATCTGCTTCCTCCCATTTAATAATAAACGTTGGATCTTCTTTTATCGTTTTCTTGTTCAGGGACGAATCTTTTTTAAACAAACCGAACTCTTCCTTTAAAATCCCTTTTAGGGTTTGTTTTTCAACTTTCAAATCCTGCTTCACATTTTGAATTGCACTTTTAGAATCGTATTTAATAACCGGATGTTCAATTGTGCCTGTCATGGATAAAAATATATTTGTTCGTCCAAGACCATCATCAGCAACCTCACCAAATTCATCATTTTCTTTTTTAGCTTGCTTTGCTTTTTTTGAAAGTAATTCGTTTAGCGATAGCTTAAACTTATAATTAATAACATTATTAAACGTATGAGTTCCGGATGCAACAATACTAATTGCATTCGATTTAATTTCCATTTTCGGTATAGAAATAACCTGATTCTTTACCTCAATTTGATTCTTCAATGTTGAAAAACGAATATTTTCAAGATCTTTCAACTCAATGAAGCGCGATAAACTTTTAATTGCTTCCACATTATTCAGCTCACCATTATCAATAGTCATATCCACACCAGCGTATAATTTATCCAGATCCATTTTTAACTCCGAATCGAGCACACATGCAAATTGAATTTTTGCGGCAGCAACACCTTTTAAATTTTTATACGTAACAGCTGTTTGCCCGAAATTTTCAAACTCCTCAAACATTTTTGCAATGTTGATCCGATCTATCTCTGAGAAACAAGTAATTAAAATTCGAGCTGTATCACTTCCATCTATAAGTCCGCTTGTAGTAATTTTACCATTCATTGCAGTAAGCACAATAGGATCTACCACCATCTTTTTATCTTTCAACTTTATAACTCCTTTAATATTTGTTGCGTCAAACTTTCTAAAAACCAAATGTTCAATATCACTATTTAAATTCAAATCAATTAAATCCGAAAAGGTAAGTTTGTATTTGTTTCCGGAAGATGCGTATGATTCTTTTTTAGCAAGCAATTCATTCAGATCTATGTTTTTAGAAGTCAGGGTAGCATCAACACGAATGTTTTGATTTTCTTTTAATACAAAACCAATAATGTTTCTAAAAAAACCTTTCAACTGAAAATCGCTGTGAGCAATATTTCCTGAAAATGTAGTCACTTCAAGATCATTATTATCGAATTTAAAATCACCATTAATTCCGGTAAAATCGAGTGTATAATTTTTCAATTTAAAATTTACGTTGCTAATCTTCAAATCACCTGATGTGGCAATATGATCGTAGTTCCCTGAACTGATATTCCTACCTTCCCCACTAAATGAAACAGCTGCGCCTAACAAACCATTTAGCGACTCAATAGTATCAAGCTTCATGAACTTTTGAAGATTTTCCAGCTTCAGACTTACATTTACTTTGCCGGAGAAGGATGGATTTTCTAAATGCTTAATCGATAATTCTCCTTCAATCGTACCCTGTTCAATTGAAGCAGAAAAGGGCATAAGCGAAAGTAAAGAGGGCTCATTTGTATTTTTGTTTCCATTAAAATAATGTCCTTTCAAATTCACCTTACTTAGTCTGATATCATCATTTACTTGAGTAATTTCAGCATTATTAATTCCAAAATTGGCAGTAATCTGAGGCATATTTTGTTCAGAAACAGCACCTTTTATAATAGCATCAAAATAAAACGCACCTTCACTTTCATAATCATTTATTTTACCTTTGTATATATTAGGAATAAGTGACAAAACAGACTTAACGTTCATATCTTTACCCTTTAAACCGAAATTAACTATTGGCTCGATTCCGTTATTAATTATGCTGCCAAAAACTTCAAAAAGAAGTTCTTCTATTTTAATTTTTCCGATTTTAATTTTACATGATTTTATTGAATTTTCAACATTCAAGGATAATTTGGCATGTACATTTTTATTATTGAGATAACTTACATTGTCCAATTTAATAAAGCTAACAAAAAGATTAGATTCTGTCTCAAGATCATATTTTTCATCAGAAAAGTTTCCTGATAAATTGCTTTTTTTTATCAGAAATTCGATATTTTGTTTTGCTTGTTGCCCTTTGAATGAAACATGAATCTCATTCAGGTCAATGTCTTCCAACGAGAATGCAAATGAATTTTTAATTGAATCGGCGGATGGTTTCCAGAAATGGTAATTATCATTTCCGTTTTCATCAATTCGCAATTTCAACTTAACATCCGAAATTTGAATTTTTTTAACTTGATAATTTTTTTTAAAAATATCAAGCACATTAAATTGAAATGAAATTTTACCAGCTGAAAATAGTGTGTCTTTTTTTTGAAGCGGGATCGCATCCATCGCTTTAACATCATTAAAATTAAGTGATGCATAGGGGAAATTCTGAAGCACAGTAAAATCAATATTTTTACCATCAACTATAATTTCAGTATTTAATTGTTTATTTAATTCTGCAATTACATATTCTTTTACTTCGTCCTGATAATAATATCCAATTACAAAAGCACCACCGGCAATAAGGAAAATGAGCAGCGTAAAAAAAATAAAAATCCGCTTCATGAAACGCAAAAATCGAAATGAATTTGACGGCGTTTGATCAGGAATAAGATTTTGATTTTCGATATACATTATACGTAATTATATTCTTTACAAAGTTTGGCAAAAAACGAAAGCATACCTATTAATAAACAAGATGTTATCAATAACGCAACGTGGATAAGTTTAGTGTGAAAAAAAATAAAAAGGATGAACAGGGTGGTTCGCCCTAAAACCCGTATTTGATTTACGGATTTATATGCCCCAAGAATTTGCTGGGTAAATGAGACAGTGGTATATAATCCTAAGAAATGGAAACTTTAACGTTCTCTATTCGCTTCAGACTGTTCCGCTAATCGAACTGAAAAACATAACGTTACTTAATGTAATTGCGACAAAAGGAGGAATTTATCTAGCAGTGTTAAAACTTATTCAACAGGGCTGATCATTTTCAACATTCCTACTTCAGCATCAGAAAGCAATCTCCAACGACCACGTGAAAGATCCTTTTTTGTTAATGAACCAAACATTACTCTGTCGAGTTTACGCACGTTGTAACCCATATGTTCAAAAATCCTTCTTACGATTCGATTTTTTCCTGAATGAATCTCAACACCTACTTGTGTTTTGTCAATTCCATTTGCAACATAACTAATCTCATCAACTTTGATAGGACCATCCTCCAACTCCAACCCTTGAGCGATCTTATCAAGATCAACACGTTTTAATGGTTTATCCAATTCAACGTGATAAATCTTACGGACACCAAATTTGGGGTGCGTCAGTTTTTTTGTCAAATCACCATCATTTGTAAACATTAACAATCCGGTAGTAGCCCTATCTAAACGACCAACAGGATAAACGCGTTCTTTACATGCCCCTTGAATTAATTCCAAAACAGTTCTTCGCTTTTGAGGATCATCAGCAGTAGTAATATAATCTTTGGGTTTATTTAAAATAAGATAAACCATGCGTTCTTTTTTCAGTGTTTGTCCACCATATTTTATAATATCAGTTGGTTTAACACGGTATCCCATTTCTACGATTGTTTTTCCATTTACCTGAACCACACCCGTTGAAATCAAATCATCGGCTTCTCTTCTTGAACAAATTCCAGCATTCGCGATATATTTATTCAATCTTACCAAACCATCATCCTCTTCTCTAGATTTTGTTACTGTAGTATTTTTGCCAGACCAGGTTTTCTTCACATAAGGTTTTTTCTCGTATCCACGTCCTTTGAAGCCTTTCCCTTTGTCTGCACTGAAACTGGATTTAGGTTTCTCTAATTCAAAATCACGCTCATCGATGTCATAAGGATTTTTTGAAGTAAGGGTATTCTTAAATGAGCGCGGTTCTTTACTGAAAGGCTTTTTAACGAAAGGCTTCGTATTCCCTTGCGATTTGCCTTTTAGGCCATATCTTTCCGTTTTCTCAGAACTTTTTGAAGAGAAAGAATCACCTTCGATTGTTTTTTTACTTCGGGTATTTTCGGAACGTGAAGAAGTTCTTTTTCCTGAACCTCCAAAATCAGAAGGACGAGATTCGTCACGGTAACGTTCAAAAACGGGTTTATTATCGCGTTTATCTCTTCGATCTTTTATTGACGAAGCAGATTTTTCTTGGGAGACGGAAGGATTTGTTTTAGAGAAGGGAGGGTTCTTATCCTTATCAACATTTTTTTTTCCTCTTGCGGAAGGTTTAGCTTTTGTGGCCTTGCCCGATTGACGTTTGAATTCTTTTGACATTTTTAATCTTTTTTGCAAAGATACAAAAAATATAGAAATTATGCTTAGAATTCCCATCTAACAAGGGAATGACGAAAACATAGCTGATAACTGATTAAAGAAGGGGATAAAAAGCATCTTCGATATGTCTGATCGCGGAGTAGTCATTCAAAACAATAGATATGATATCGAAACGAACTTCCAGATCGAGATTATTTCTTTGAATATACTCATTTGCAGCCCTTATCAGATTTTTCTGCTTCTGTTTGGTAACAAAGCTTTCGGGCTCACCAAAATAATTACTTTTCCGCGTTTTTACTTCTGCAAGAATAAGTGTTTGATCAAACTTACCAATAATATCAGCTTCCAAATTTCCAAACCTCCAATTGGTTTCCAAAATCGTCACCCCTTTTTCTCTCAAGAATAATGCAGCCATTTCTTCTCCTTTTTTTCCAGTATCATTATGTTCAGCCATAAAACAAATTAGTTGTTAATTAATGAAAACAAGAGCAAATATGAATCATTCTACTGAAAAATCAAAAAGTATAAAAAAATTTGGTACAACTTTTGAAATAGCACAGTGCTCTTATAAAAAATCACTAATTTAGCAGACATCTGTAATCTTATAAATTCTAATACAACAAATGAAAAAAACTATTTTACAACTGACAACGATAATTGTAATGCTATTTACATTCTCTTATACTTTAACTGCACAGTCTTTTGAAGGGATAATTGAATTCAAAAAATCTTCTAGTAACGATACGAGTAACTATGTATATACTGTTAAAGGAAACCAGATAAGAATTGACGAAATCGGAACTAAATCGCATAAAATTGAAGGCTCATTTTTAGTGGATCTGGATGCAAAATCGATGAAATTTATTAACCACGAACGAAAATTATACGGTGATCAAAACACGCCTGCGTCACCTGTAATTAAAGGAAATTGTGTTATAAAAAAAGGGCAAAACGTTAAAAACCTTCAAGGATATAAATGTGTGGAATATATTGTTACAAATAACGATGAAAACACTCAGGTTACGTATTATGTTGCTGATGGCAAATTCTCTTTTTTCGATAAATTATTACGACAATTGAATCGTAAAGAAAAATCAGCTATTTATTTTTTACAGATAGCAGAGATTAAAAACATGTTTCCAATGCTTTCCTTTCAAACAGATTTGACGGGTAAAGAAACATCCCGCTTAGAAGTTACCCGAATTATAAAAAAAGAAGTAGATTCTTCACAGTTTGAAATACCTAAAGGGTATAATAAATTCGAAAAATAATTTTATTCTTAAAAAGCCCCGATTATTATTATAATCGGGGCTTTTTTATATTATTTAATTCGTACGTAAATAGCAAGGAAATTACTACTTCAATAGTATTAGATACCCATTCAAGACACTCTACTCAATTTTGTTACATAGCATATAAAATATCAAAATTCAGCAGTAAATAATTGCTATCTTTGCGCCCAAATAATTTAAAGACTTACATTACATTACAATGGATAGAAAATCGATTATAGGATTATTACTGATTGGAGCTATTTTAATTGGCTGGATGATGATGAGCCAACCTACAGCAAAAGAAATTGCTCAAAAAAAAGAGCAACAAATTATTGCCGACTCAATAGCACTTTTTAAAACCGATGAACTAAATAAAATTGCAACCATCCAAAAAGCAGAAAAAATAATTCCAGCATCGGACAGCCCATTAACAATATTAAGAGATTCTACTGGAAAAATAAACGACTCAGTAAAAACAATTCTACAAAAATTGGTTTATGGAGATTTCGCAGCTGCAACAAGCGGTGATAGCAAAATCATCACCATTGAAAACGAAGTAATGAAAGTAAACATTTCCCCTAAAGGTGGAAGAGTTGCTTCTGTAGAATTAAAAAACTACAAAACATTTGATCAAAAACCATTGTTATTATTTAATTCCGATTCATCTACCCAAAATATAATATTTAAGGCATATGCAAAGGAATTTGCAACCGACTCATTGTTTTTCACACCGAAAGGAAGTAGTTTTTCTATTTCAGGAACAGAATCAAAAAGCATTTCCTTGCGTTTATATGCAGGAGATAAAGCGAAATACATTGAATTTGTTTATTCATTATCAGGTAATGAATACATGATGGGCTTCCGAATAAATACGGTTGGCATGCAAGACATCATTACCAATAAAGGAAGTCTTCAGATGAATTGGGGAATGAAAACGCCAATGCAAGAACAAAATCACCAAAACCAAGCAATGGCGTCTACTATTTACTTTAAATATCCGAATGAAAATGTGGATAAAATAAGTGAGTCTTCCTATGAGAAACAGCCAATGGAATTTCCTGTAAAATGGATTGGCTTCAAACAACAATTTTTCACTGCTGTTATTATAGCTGACAACACATTTTCAAAAAATACAGCGATTGAAACTATTTCAGAACCTGCAACTTCGAATTTTGTGAAAGTATACAAGGCATCCCTTTTTCTTCCTTTCAAAAACGAAAAATCTGAGACAATCGGAATGCGCATGTATTTTGGACCGAACCATTTCAAAACCCTTAAAAAATATGATTTAGAGCTAGAAAAACAGATCAATTTAGGATGGAAAATATTCGGTTGGCTGAACCGTTTCTTAACGATTCCTATCTTCAATGCGCTTGACAGTTTGAATTTGAACTATGGAATTATCATTCTTATCTTGACAATCATTTTGAAATTATTGCTTTTGCCAATCGCTTACAAAACGATTCTTTCATCAGCAAAAATGCGTGTATTAAAACCCGAAATTGATGAGTTAAATGAAAAGCACAAAAATGATGATCCTGTAAAAAAACAACAGGCAACAATGGCATTGTATAAATCTGCGGGTGTAAATCCAATGGCTGGTTGTATTCCTGTATTGCTTCAAATGCCAATTTTAATTGCATTATTTAACTTCTTTCCAGCATCAATAGAATTACGTCAACAAGGCTTTCTTTGGGCACATGATCTCTCAACATTTGATTCGGTATACAATTTCGGATTTAATGTTCCTTGGTACGGTGACCACGTTAGTTTGTTTGCTCTTTTAATGACCGCTTCTACCCTGCTTTATACCTGGAGTAACAGTCAATTAATGGGAACCAGCAATCAAATGCCTGGAATGAAATGGATGATGTACCTCATGCCAATCATGTTCCTTGGATTTATGAATAGTTATTCCGCAGGATTAAGCTGGTATTACTTTCTTGCAAACATGATCACATTCGGACAAACATGGGCCATACAAAAATTTGTGATCGATCACGATGCGTTACATGCTAAACTTCAAGAAAATAAAAAGAAACCTGTAAAACAATCTAAATTTCAACAGAAATTAGAGCAAATGACAAAAGAACGTCAACAGATCACAACGAAGAAAAAATAATTTATAAAAGCCCGATCACATTCGGGCTTTTATACTAAAATCAATTTATATGAAATTTCACAAAGAAGGTATTCCATCCTTAATCATTACACTAATTGTTATATCAGTAATTAATTTTCTAACACATTATTTTTGTTCAACTTATCCAATTGTTGTTTGGTTAGGTTATGCATTATCAGCCTTTTTACTTATAACTATTATACAGTTCTTCAGAAACCCTAATCGGACCATTACTATAGATGATAATGCGATAATTGCCCCAGCAGATGGAAAGGTAGTGGTAATAGAAGAAGTTATGGAAACGGAGTACTTTAAAGATAAACGGTTACAGATATCTATATTTATGTCGCCAATAAATGTGCATATTAATCGTTATCCTATTAGTGGAGTAGTGAAATTTTCAAAATATCATCCAGGATTATTTTTAGTGGCTTGGCATCCAAAATCATCTACAGACAATGAACGAACAACAATTGTTGTGAAACATAAAAACGGACAAGAAATATTATTCCGACAAATAGCTGGAGCAATGGCAAGAAGAATAGTGAATTATTCAAAGGAAAACGATATTGCTGCACAGGGCACAGAATTCGGATTTATTAAATTTGGCTCCAGGGTAGATCTTTTTCTGCCAACCACTGTAAAAGTGAAGGTGAATTTAGAAGAAAAAGTAACAGGACCAGAAACGATAATCGCCACTTTTGAATAGATTAACAAAAATTAACTTCATTTTTTATAGTAATAAATAGCTTTTCGTACTTTTGTTTAAGATTAACGATTGAACATTTAATAAATACCTAAAAAACAAACCACATGAAAAAATTATTTTTATTATTGGCATTCACAGGAATTGTTGGTGCTGCATCTGCTACATCTTTAGTAAGTTCTTCTCATGCTACTGTTCTAACCCTAAAAGGGGATGACAAAAAAGGGGATGACAAAAAGAAAAAAGAGGAAAAAGCATGTTGTAAAAAAGATGCTAACGGAAAAGCTTGTTCTGGGGAAAAAATGGAAGCAAAAGCTTGTTCTGGTGAAAAAACAGAAGCTAAAGCTTGTACTGGAGAGAAATCAACAGGAGCAAAAACTTGTTGTAAAGCAAAAACTGAAGCAGCCCCTTCAAAATCTGATAAATAGTAATTAACTTTTTATTAAAAAAATCCGCTTCGAAAAAAAACGAAGCGGATTTTTTTTTAACGAACATATTAATTATCTTTCTATAAACAAATGCAAATACATAGAAAAAGATTTTTTATAAAAAGTCTTTTAATTCAACTAAACTTTTAATTTCATGTGTTAGAATTTCTGAATGAAAATTTCCTTGGGGATTAAAATAAACTTGATCTATCCCAACCTTTTTAGCGCCCAATATATCCGCCTCCAAACTATCCCCAATCATCAAACAATTTTCAGGGTTTTCATTGGTAGCAGCCAACGAAAAGTGAAACATTCGCGCATCAGGTTTCTTATAACCCGAACGTTCAGAGGTAATCACCTCAGTGAAATAACGATCTAGTTTACAGTTTTTCAATTTAAGATGTTGTACTTCCTCAAAACCATTCGTTATAATATGCAAGGAGTAGTTATCTTTTAAATAGTCTAGTATTTCAACACAATGAGGAAAAAGATACGTTTTAAAAGGTGAAATAGAAACATAATCGTCTCCAAAAGATTGAGCAAGTTGAAAATCTTCAATCTCGTATTTTTTTAATGTACGGTAAAAACGTTCATATCGGAGCGACTCCTTTGTTATGCTACCCTTTCTGTATTCGTCCCATAACAATTCATTGATTACAAAATAATCATTAATGAAACTCTTAAGAGAAGATACACCTTTTTCAATTAACTTATACTTATCAGCAAGTTCGGATAGTGCTTCGTAGGAATTTCTTTCAAAATCCCAAAGGGTATGATCAAGATCAAAGAAAATAGTTTCGTATTGCATCAATAAGGGGTTTGTATAAAAGCGTTCCGATAACAGACCAAAATAAGATAGAAAGGAACATGTATCTTAAAATTTTTTGCTTGTCATTGAAATACTTCACTGCAAGGAAACATCCGATTGGAATAGGGATTAAGAAAGGAATTAAAATTGAAAATCCAAATAAACCGAAGCGTCTTTTAACAGAAATAATCATTCTGTTTTTTCTATTAAATTTCTTTTTAGCGATGGAATTAGGATTGTTAGCTCGATTGACCAATTGCCTTTTTTTTAAAAAAGCGATAAGTTTTTCACTTGTAAAAACAAAAACAACTACCCCAAAGCATCCTCCAAAAGTTGTAACAGTTATACTTTCAAAATAAGAAAACCCAAAACTTAAAGCCATAGGCACACCACCAAAAACAAATTTAAATGAACTAAATAAAAAAACAGAAATAATTTCTAACCAAGAGTTCATACAGTATATTTATATCTTCTCACCAAATGCTAAATCACCAGCGTCACCTAATCCTGGGACAATGTATGATTGTGCAGTAAGTTCTTCATCAATAGCACCAATCCAAATTGTAACATTTTCTGGCAAATGTTTTTTCACATACTCTAATCCTTCACTACTTGCAATAACAGAAACAATATGCGTGTGAGCAGGAACGCCTCTTCTTAATAAAGCCTGGTATGTTAACACCATTGAAGATCCTGATGCTAGCATAGGATCGCAGAGTACTAACACCTTTTTATTTAAATCGGGGGAAGCTAAATACTCCACCTGAATATCAAAACTTCCATCTTTGTGATGTTTGCGATATGCTGAAATAAATGCATTTTGAGCTTTATCAAAATAATTCAAAACGCCTTGATGTAATGGAAGACCTGCACGTAAAATAGTAGCAACAACAGGTTGTTCTGATGGAACTGATACATTTGAAATGCCTAATGGAGTTGTCACTTCACGTAATTCATAATTCATTTTTTTACTGATTTCATAAGCGAAGATTTCACCCATGCGTTCGATATTTTTACGAAAACGCATACTATCCTTCTGAATATTCTCATCGCGTATCTCAGCAATAAACTGATTAAAAATTGAATTACTTGCTCCTAAAACATGTACCATATTTTTTATATTTTCTTTTTTAAAGATTTAACCCACTGAACTATCTTTGGTAAGTTATTTTGCTTTACTTGCAAATATACACAATCTTTTGCTCCGAAATTTTTGTAGAAACGAGCAACATTTTCTACTGATGACCCACCAAAATCAAGTTGGTATTTTTTCTCAGCATTTACTCTTATAAAGTAGTCGAACAATAAGTGCATAGCCCCTTTAGACTTGCCCTCGTTAGTTACACCACTTTTAAGAAAAGTAAATCTATTTCCATTAAACATAAAAAAAGCAGCAGCACACAATTGATCTCCATCATAAACAGCAATCGACTGACCCTTATTAAGATCATTACACTTATTCATTAAGGCAATTAGAATTTTATAATCATCCAAATTAAATATTTCTAATTCGTTCCCTTTTGTGATCTTAAAAAGATTAACAATTTTATCGGGAGATATGTCCGGCTGAATTTTCAATCCAGCTTTAATTGCTTTTTTGACATTGCGTCTAGAATTATCTGAAAAGTTTTTTTGAATCGTTTCGTATTTCTGATTAAGATCCAGAAGTTGAAATTTTTTTTCCAGCAAAACAAAAGCAGCTGATTTAAAATTAATTTCTTCCTGTAAACAAAATTCTATATACTTAAATTGTGGGGGAATGGCATTAAAAAAATCAGCGGTAATATTACTTCTTATTTCAGACTTAGAAAAAACTCCAAAATATCTAGTAAAAAATGGCTGATACAAATAATGAATTTTATATTTTATTTTAGGTGCCAAAGGAAAAACGGCATCATAGTCGCCTAAAACTAATGCGCCCCAATTCGTACATACGATATCCAGATACCAGGAATAGACAAAGATGGATGGACTTGAGCTATTACTGATACAAGCATCCCATTTTTTTTTATTGATGTCTTTTTGTTCTTTAAAAACAATCATTTGTTTCCTCCGAATATTTTTGTAAACGTTGTGAAATTATGTTTCGTTTTATTCATTTCAACAAAATTTTCAATTTTAATAATAGAAAAACGTGACAGCCCCTTCGGGTGTCCAATAATAACCATATGATTGAATTGCTTTTTTAATAAACGGTTCAGTGCTTTTTGTAAAAGCGATGCATTGTAACCATCTACAGAAACTGGATTGTTGGTAAATTGAGTCAACAGTTTTTTTCTGTAACCTGGTGCAGCCATCGCTCGACCATCACCTAAAGGTTTATGTAAATAGGGATTTTTTCTTCCTAGTAAAAACAATTTCCAAAAGAAAATTGGCGAATTACGAATTGGGCTAATTGGAAGTTCTGTAAAAAAACCCGATGGATCTTCAGTTACAACATCAGCTTCAAATTTATAAATATCCTTATCTGGTGCCAATCTAAAATCGAAAGAATACTGCTTTGAGGTATATTGTCCGTTTCTGAAAACACTACTATCAAGAGAAATATTATTCTCTTTGAAAACGTTACTCAGTTTATTAAAAGGTTGCAAACACCAACCACCAGCTCTAAAAGCAAAAATAGGTTTTTGAATTATATCAAAGATAACTTTTTTATATCTCTGCACTATATCTGCAATTTCATCATTATTAAAATCGGAAAGTTTATACCGGTTGACATTCATTACCCATCGATTTCCATCAAAAAAACTGTCTTCCCAATGCGGATGAATGTGCAATTGAATATCGTGTCCGGTATCGGATAAATATTTTACCTGATTAATAATTGCTTGATAATCTTTTTCCAAAACAGGGTATTTAATTCTATATTCATCTAACTTCAAAACAAAACCAGCGTCCACAAAAAAACAAAAATGAACATGGTGTTTTTCAGCAATACGAATTAATTCAGAAGTAGGATATATAATACATTTCTCAACCGAACCATGGTTTTCACCAAAGTAAATTTCATAATCAAGTGTGATGTAAATATTCATATTAATTATTTATTTCCAAAAGGAGTATACATTGTAATACCTTTTTCATTATACTTTCTGATCAATACTTCCAGCATTTTATCTGCATCGATCAACATGCAATTTGCCTCACCTACAGATCCATTAACAAGTACACCTTCACTTTCAAACATCGGCTTCAGCGCATCGCAATTTCTCTTTGATGAATAGTCCGGGTTATGAACTTTTGTTTTCATTTGAGATTCCACTCCATTCATATCAATCATTTTTACATCAAATATCTTTTCATCATATACGGGATATTTAAATTCAACAGCGTCTTCTAGCGTATGCAAATTTGTGCATGCTCCATTTAAGGTTGTTCCCAGCATTAATATTTTCCCTTTTTTATTGCATAATTTACGGAAAGGAGAATATTGATTATAAGGAGTTAATTGACCAAAATGTGAATTCGTATAATATTCAGCGAGAGGTCCTTTTGCGCAAACAGAATCCGTTGGATGAAAACTTCTAAAAACACCTTCCAATTTTCTAAAATATTCGGTGATACTTCCCATGCGTGATTCAGTATTTTTTATATCAAAAAAAGGATGTTCCTGAAGATGCGTTTTATTTCTACCTGTTGCAGGAAAAGAAGGAAACAATAAAGTGCCTTCAGAACCAATCACTTCGAAAAGTGCATCTATAACAGTTTGAGGACCACCTGTTACAAAACCAATTTTACTCAAACTACTATGAACCAAAACAGAATCATTACTTTTTAAACCAATCCGTTTGAAATCTTCTACCAGTGAATGCTTTGTATGTGTTGAATTACTATTCTCTTGTTTATACAAATGTTTTCTACGCTGATTTTTTTTCAGCTTTTTTGTCCAATTAAGAACAAATTCGGGAGCATATTTTAAAATCAAGTGTTTGAGCATTTTTTATTCACGTGTTGCATAAATAACCATTTGCTCATACACCGCTTTCCAACCTGTCCATATTTTTTTATTATTCAAGGTATCGTTATGCCACAAACTCATAAACACTCCATCCACCTTACGTATTTCATCAATTAATGCTTTAATTTTATTCATAGCATCATCTGGATGAATGTTCATGCTGTATTTCAAAGTGCCTTCCATCATCGCGAAAGGATGGATCTTTAACTTGGTTTCCAACTCCATATCCAAGTCATAGAAATTAAATGACGTGCAAATACCAGCCCTGAATCCAACTTGGGATGCAAATCCCATAGTATAATCATCTGTAATGTCCAAATCAATCAAATTCCTATACGTTTCCGGAAGTGTCAATTTTAAAAAATGTTGACGACTTTGCGTAACGTCCCGATGTAGGACTCCTGATAACCTCATTACCTCTTTTTTCAACTGTTCTTTACTTTTATTAGAACCGTAAGATGGATGAATACCTATTTGAGCATAATCACCTAACATTTTAATCAATGACTGAAACTTTTTACTTTCGATGGGTAAATTCTTATCATTAAGGCCATAGTCACCTAAAAGAAAAAAGTAAATTGCTTTTAATTTATATTTTTTAATTATTTCTAGTTGAAACTGATAGGTATCATAAGGATCATTATCCAGGCCCAACAAAACTCTTGAACGCTCAATAATTTCAGAAAAATCAAATTTAGAAATCGACTTCAGATACCCTCCGATACTACGAGTAAAACCTTTTTCGCGGTAAGCATAAGCGTTATCAATGTCGATGGTTGAAACAAATTGATATTTATTTTTTGAAAAAATAAGTTGTGGATACTTTTCAGAAAGCAATTGCTTCAACCAAATTACCCATATATTAACAACAGGTGTTTGCAAAAAACCGTTCAGAAATGCTAAACTGTCTTTCGCGTCAAAACGGTCGTGTTCATCGCGGATATGAGGTAAATATTCTTCATAACGACTAACTAAATAAAAACTGGCGGCAAAGATATCAAAGGGAAATACGGATGATTTTCCGGTAGCAAAAAACACTTTATTATTTTTAAATTCAAAAACAGAGATATTCTGATCTGTAATACCTGTTTCAAATAATAAATTTCGGGAAGTAAAAAACAACTCATCATCAATCTGATTATTTGTATAACTGATTTTGGGGCCTTCAAAAGACTTGAACTGCTCAATATCTGATGTAATTGTAAAATCTAAGCCAAGAATATCTTTAAAAATTAAATTAAAAATATACTTATTACGATGCGTAATCTTGTGCGTATAAATAAACAACATATTACTTAATGTTTTTTAATATTTCCTTACAAATAAATCCAGCTGCATTTCCATCACCAAAAAGATTCGGAAATTTTAATTTTTTAGATTGCTTAAAGTGTAGAAATGCATTAATAATCTTATCTTCATCAGCATCAACTAATACAGCAGAACCAGACTCCACTAGCTCCAGCCACTCTGTTTCTGAACGAAGAATAATACATGGTTTTTTAAAAAAACAAGCCTCTTTTTGCACGCCTCCCGAATCAGTCATAATTAAAAAAGCATTTTTTTCAAGTGCGATCATTTCTAGGAACGAAACAGGAGGAATAATTTTAATTCGTTCATTTGTTTTTATTGTACTATATAATTCTGATGATACATTTTGAGCTAATAACTTGTTTGTTCGGGGATGAAGCGGAAGAATTATTTTAATTTTATTTTCATTGGAAATTTTATTGATGCTTCGAAATAAAGCATTTAAACGTTCCGGCTCATCGGTATTGTTATTGCGGTGTATTGTAACAAGAACATATTTTCCTATTTCAAGATTATTGTCGGACAATACAGTTGTTGAATGATTTGTTAACGAGGAGAAAAACAAACTATTATCAAACATCACATCTCCACAATGGTATATTTTGGGGTTATCAAAAGAATAAGGTCCGGGATTATTCTTTTTAAAACCTTCTTTCAGCAGGTTGTTGAAGCCCGCTTTTGTAGGAGAAAATAACAGAGTAGAAACACGATCACAAATGATCCTATTAATTTCTTCTGGCATAGACTTATTGAAAGAACGCAAACCAGCTTCAACATGAACAATAGGCACCTGAATTTTGGAAGCAGCTATTGCCCCAGCAAGAGTAGAATTTGTATCTCCATAAAGGACAATACAGTTAGGTTTTTCTATTAACAGAATCTCTTCAATACCATCAATCATGGCTGCAGTTTGTTTTCCATGCGAACCAGATCCGGCATTTAAATTATAATTAGGATTCGGAATATCCAGTTCATCAAAAAACACTTGCGACATATTATCATCATAGTGTTGTCCTGTATGAACAATCACTTCATGAATTTGATTTGCAAATTTATTTTTAATAGAACGGCTTAATGCAGCAGACTTTATAATCTGAGGTCGAGCACCAATAATCGTTAATAGTTTAATCATTTCAAAATAGCTAAATTAATCCCAACCAGAAGCGAGTACATCACACAGGTGCATCATTTTCATATTTTTTCCGACTTTTTTTGCATACCCATCAATGTGCATGAGACAAGAAACATCTGTAGATATTAAATATTCAGCACCCGTTTCTAAAGCATTATCAAGCTTTTGTTCGCCCATGCCAACTGCGATTGGTTCAAACTTCACAGAAAAGCTTCCTCCAAATCCACAGCAGGTTTCTGAATCTTTCATCTCTCTTAATTCAAGGCCTCTCACTTTTTCAAGAAGCACACGAGGTTCACGTTTGATTCCGTATTCACGAAGCGCAGCACAGGAATCGTGATAAGTAGCAACACCATTTAACGTAGCACCAAGATCAGTTATTTTCAAAACGTTAACCATAAAATCAGAAAACTCAAAAATGTTTTTCTGAATTTGTTTGTATTCGTTATGCAGAACAGAATTATGAAACATTTCAGGATAATAATTTTTAATCATACCTACACAAGAAGCAGAAGGACAAACGATGTAACGATCGTTTTGGAATTCGCGAATAAATTTCTCGCCTACTTCTTTACAATCATCCCAATAGCCTGCATTAAATGCAGGCTGACCGCAACATGTTTGTTCGGGGTTATAGTTAACACCACAACCAACTTTTTCTAAAATTTTCACCATATTCAATCCGGTATCAGGATAAATCTGGTCTATAAAACAAGGAATAAAAATATCTACAATCATAGGTTATTATTTTAATCTCTTTCTGAAAGAGCATTTATAAAATTATTTTTAGGGCTGTATTGCTTTATTTTTAGGAACTGATAATAGTACCAGGAAACCAACAATAAAAAACACAACAAGAACCAAAACTGAATTCCTCATTCCACCAGTAATACCTTCAATTAAGCCAAAGGAGAATGTTCCAATAACAATTCCACCTTTTTCCAAAACATCGAAAAAGCTAAAATAACTTGCATGATCTTCGGTAGGGGGAAGCATCTTAGAATAGGTAGAGCGAGATAGGGATTGCGTTCCACCCATCACCAAGCCAACACAAATAGCCGTAATATAAAAATGAAATGGCAGGGTCACAAACATATACACTCCAATACATACAATCGACCAAAAGAAAATAGCAACACCAAGAGCTTTTATATTGCCTATTTTTGATGACATGTAAGAAAACAAATAAGAACCACCCATTCCCAGAAACTGAATAAGCAGAATACTTATAATAAGACTTGTACTTTTTGTTTTTTCGTCTGGCCAGGCAATTTCTTTAGCAGCAAATAAAACAGCCATATACATTACCGTTTGCACACCCATGTTGTAGAAAAAATAGGATGTCAAAAATCTTTTTATTCTCTTAATATGTTTTAGTTCACCCCACACTTTAGAAATCTCATTAAATCCTTTGAAAAATGGATTTCCATCACTTTTTTTCTTGATTGAATTGCCTGGAAGATTGCGTAAGGTAATTTGAGCAAAACCAAACCACCAGATACTGACAGTTATAAATGCAATTCGGACAGCAGCACCTTTTGTTTCAAATCCAAATGCTTCAAATTTTGTGATCAGGATTAAATTACAAATCAACAAAAGAGAACTTCCGAAATATCCTAAAGCAAAACCTCTCGCACTCACTTTATCTTGATTATCAATTGAAGCAATTTCAGGAAGGTATGCGTTATAAAAAACAATACTTCCCCAATATCCAACAGTAGCAATAAGAAAAGGTAGCATACTTAAAAATATATGTTCTCTATCGAAAAAATAAAGTCCGGCACAAGAAAAAGATCCCATGATACAAAAGAAACGAAGAAATTTTTTCTTACTACCGGAATAATCTGCAATACCAGATAATACAGGAGCAGTGATACATACGATGATCAAAGAAAGAGAAACTATATAAGAATAAAATTCAGAATTTTTTAATTGAAAGCCCAATACATTTACCATATCATTTATAACGGCACCTGTTTTTTCGTCTCTTAAAGTTGTTTGCGCTTCATAAAAGGTAGGAAATATGGCAGTATTTATTACCAAGGGAAAAGAAGAATTGGCCCAATCATAAAAGGTCCAAGCACGAATTACTTTCGTATCATCTTTAGGAAGTTTGTTCATTGTTTATTTTTAATATCCGTTTCTATTCTTTAATGATGGAAACTTCCACCCTTCTATTTTTTGCTTTGTATTCCTCCGAGTCATTAGGAGCCACTGGCTGCGAAGACCCGAAACCTTTAAAAGACAGAGGATTTGACACCTCTTTCGATTTCAAATAATCATAAACAGCTTTCGCTCTTTCTTTTGAGATGCGTTTTTCTTCAGCATCATCTCCAAACTTATCCATGTGTCCGTTTAACTGAACTTCCATTTGAGGGTTAGCAGCTAATGCTTTTGTCAATTCGTCAAGAGCGGTAAAAGATGCGTTCAAAAGAGTTGATGTTCCTTTTTCAAAATATAGATTTTTTATTTCAAATGTTTGTCCTCCTTTAAAAGCATAAGGAATCCAATTCACTATTCCACCTTCTGTATCAATTTGTAAGGAATCTACTTCAGCAATTTTTTTTCTTAAAGAAATATCATCAATGTAATAATAGGCTTCTTGAAAAGCAAAAAGACTCCATTTGTTTTTTTTTACAAAATCGTCTTTCATTTTAGTTCTGAAATTACCGATAATCATAAATTTTTCATTTCCCTTTGCGGTATAATCACCTTGAATCAAAATCCAATTAAGCGATCCTGAGATTCCTTTATTATAAGTTGTATCTACTAGTCCGTGTTCATTAAATTCCATACCAATTTTAAATTCAGTTTCAGAAAAGTAGGCACCTAATTGTTTAACGGTAACGGTAACATTTTCTGCCTCTAATAATCTTATGTACATTTTGAAATGATAGGTCTCCCCTTTTTCGAGTGTTTCCAACAATTTCACATGCATGTATTCTTTATAATCTGCTTGAAAACGGAGTCCGGCATAATTCGTTCCCGTTCTAGCACCTTTAAATTGTGATACATCTCTTTTTTCGGGCTTCATATAATAATCAACCGTACCAACTCCTTTCCAAGGAGTAGCAGCTTTAATATCCACACTTTTACTTTTGCGGATTTCAAAACTTGGATTCGGAACTAAATTTTTTCCTTTCTTAGCCTGAGAAAAAGAGGAAACAGAAAATAATGAAACAATTAAAAGCAGCAATACTTTCATAAATAGTGTTTCGATATTTTTTGTTTGATGAATCATTATTATTTTTGGAATCTGAATTCTTTAATTGTATCCACAAAACATTTCACTTTATCTTTATCCAAATCGGGATACAAACCATGTCCCAAGTTGGCAATATGACGATGCGGTCCGAATGCCAAAAGCATTTTTTGTGTTTCAGCTTTTATGGTTGCGTAATCAGAATATAACATGCAAGGATCCATATTTCCCTGCAAAATTTTATTGTCTCCGATCAACATTCTAGATTCGGCAACATCCATTGTCCAATCAAGTCCAATTGTATCGCAACTCAGTAAGCCCATTTTTTTTCGGGCAAAATGAGCATCTTTTGCAAACACAGTAAAAGGCACATTTTTGATTGCATCACAAATTTGAGCAATGTATTTTAGAGCAAACTCATCGTATTGTTCGGGAGAAAGAACTCCAGCCCAGCTATCGAACAATTGGAGCATATCAGCTCCTGCAGTAACTTGAGCTTTTAAATAATTTATAGTACTATCTGTAATTTTTTGCAACAATAGATGAGCTGTTTCAGGCTGAGTGTATAAGAATTTTTTTGCTTTTGAAAATGTTTTGCTTCCACTACCTTCGATCATATATGCAAAAATTGTCCAGGGAGCACCTGCAAATCCAATTAAAGGAACACGTCCATTCAATTCTTTTTTTGTAAGTTGGATGGCATCCAACACATAGTGAAGATCATCAACAGCTGCAACACGAACCTGCGCAACATCAGCTGCCGTTTTTATTGTTTTTTCGAACCAGGGACCTTTCGCTTCGATCATTTGGTATGGCAAACCCATTGCTTCAGGAATCACTAAAATATCTGAAAAAATAATGGCTGCATCAACACCCAAAATATCTACCGGTTGAATTGTTACTTCACAAGCAAATTCGGGTGTTTCAACTAGTTCTTTAAAGCCACCCATTTTCGCTCTTACTTCTCTGTACTCTGGCAAAATTCTTCCTGCTTGTCGCATTAACCAAACAGGAGTACGTTCTGTTTTTTCACCTCTTGCTGCTCTTAAAATTAAATCGTTCTTAATTGTCATATTGTAAATTTAAACTAATTATTGTGGATGATAGATGCGTGTTGCTGTTTTTAGAACAACTGCATTATCTAGTGTAATTGATTTTGTTTTTTGTTGACTGTACATTTCCATTTGGTCCATGAAATGAGGACTAGCTTTTCTTCTGGATTCGCCATACGGAACAACAGTTTCATAGGAATTTCCATTTTTAGAAAACTTTGCGAACATAATAAATGAGTCGCCATTTTTAGCATGTAAAAAACCATCTTTTGTAACATCGCTTGCCAAAGCCTTTAGACATTCGGGGAAACCGGAAACAGGATAACTTTTATCTTCTCTCATTAACCTTTGAACATCACCAAAAGGGACATCAATTGATTTATGATGAGTAAGTAATTTTTTTTTTGCATATCGGATTGCCTCCACCAACAAATCTGTAGAATATTCAATCCCGATTTCCAATTCGTTATAGGCTGCATTTTTTTTCTTGAAAAGAAAATCGATAGTAAAAGCAACCAATGCCGCTTCACGATTATCGGCATAACCTGTAAAATCCCATTTCTTAAGTTTAGAAATCGCATCAGCAATATCAGGGTAATCCGATTCTTTGAGATCATAGATTGGCTTAAATGTTTTATAGATGCCTCCTTGTTTGGTTGGAAAAGCGCAATCGTATTTTATTTTTTTAAAATCAGCAAATGACACGGAAGTCTTATCTTTCATTAGTTCATTAAAACGCAAGTCGCGGTTATTAATTCTGTTCCAGCTAAAAGCCGACTGTTTATTAAAAGATAAATCATTAGGATTTTCGGAAGCGGCAGTGCAATGGAAGGGTGTATTATTGGTATTGTATACATATCCACATTTAGGATTATATTTTTGAGGCAGCTGGCTCAACGTATAAAACGTATTCCAAAATGTTTTTGACGTATTACCCGGCAGCGTTTTTTGCCAATCAAAATCAGGATTACGTATTGGTAATGCAGCATTAAAAAGATAAAAAATATTATTCTTATCATCAGCCATTACAAAATTGAAAAGCGGAATTCCCTGCATTTCCATAGCTTTATAAAAATCGACATATTGTTTTGCTTTAGCTAATTCATACCATTGTTCAGCGGCTTTTACATTAAACATTGTATTGTAACGAAGGGCATATATTCCATTTTTTGTTCTATAAGCGGGGCCATAAATACACCACAATGCTTCTTTTTTAAGAGTTATGTTTCCGAATTTTGTTTTTACTTTAAGTGGTATTTTTCTAATTTCAAAATCATACCATTCACCATCGAACTTGTATTGGTTTTTATTACCGGGATTGATCTCCATTTTATAAATATCAACATAATCAGGCCAATTGAAAGTTATTGCCCATCCTAAATGTTCGTTACAACCCATAGCAGGAAAGATCATGCCGGGAACCAATGCACCGTATATATTTAGGCCTTGTTGGCTACAAAGATGCGCTTCATACCAAGAGGCTCTTCCTTCCAGGGGAACGTGCGGGTTAATCAATAAATAAGTGGAACTATCGGCTGTTATTCTTGAATTCATTGCTATTCCATTGGATCCTGCACTCGCATTAAAAATGTATTCATCTGGTTTACCCTTAAAAACACATTCAAGAGCCGTTGGGGTACCAACCATACTTGTTAGAATAATGACATATCCTGTAATAATATTTTGAGGAGTAACAGGAAAAATATTTTTAAGTTTTATCTCAGTAGGATGTTTAGCCGCATAAGAATTAACTCCATCTGCATATGCCTCAATTATTTTTTTGTAACCACTACTAAGATCTGTTTCATATTTTTCTTCAGCAATCTCTTTCGCTTTAATAAATCTGACGAAATAATCTGAAATTGCGCCCTCTTTCCCAGACAACTCACCCACGCGTGCCTTTGCTGTAATCATCATTAGCTGAATATTTTCAAAATCGTCTTCACAATGGGCCCAAGCTAAACCATATGCAACTTCAGCATCCGTATCAGCAAAAATATGAGGAACACCAAACGTGTCTCTTGCAATCGTTACTTTTGCGCAATCAATTTGGGCAACAGAAACATGACAAAAAAAAACGAATAAAAAGTAAAAATAAAAACTCGGCTTCATCAAAAAATATTTTTTTCGAATGTCAAAAGAAACTTGAACGTATTTTTCATTGTTTGATCTGTTTATTATTTAATGCTTTTTAAACCACAACTACCTGATTCGTAAAATTAGCAAAATCTATTGATTTTATTGACTGTTTAAAAACAAATTTTCTGTCTTTTTTCTGCCAAAAAACTGTAAATTTATTTTCCAAAAAAACGCAAATGATTCCATCAGAAAATGAAACAATAGCATTAAAGTGGTTTGAAGCATTTAACACCCACGATCTGGAAAAGCTACTATCTCTTTATGACAATGAAGCAAGGCACTTTAGCCCTAAATTAAAAATCAGAAAACCGGAAACAAATGGACTGGTGAGTGGCAAAGAGGAATTAAGAGCCTGGTGGCAAGATGCTTTTCATCGTTTGCCAAGCTTGAACTATATCGTTACCAGTTTAACGGCAAACGAAAAGCAGGTTTTTATGGAATACATCCGCAAAGTAAAAGATGAAGAGGATATGTTAATCGCTGAAATTCTAGAAATACAAAACGGATTTATTATTTCATCCAGGGTTTACCACGGTTAAAATTTTTAATGATTCCCAACTATAATTTAGCTTCATTTTATTTTCAATTTGGATGAACGACTCTCTGATCAGTGAATTATTGTAAATGGTTCTCCAACGGGATTATTTTTTGGAAAAAAATGATACACATAAGAGGTAAATCAAAAACGACTTACTCATAAAATTTAGTGACCGAAAAAAATTGTTGTAAAAAAAAACAACATTTTAAAAAAAACAGCTTCGTCATTATTCTATTAAAACAACATTATTATTAAATTCTATTTTTGCACCAACAACTAATTTATTACGTTTGCGTTGCTCCACTATTCCATTCACTTTCACTAAGCCATCGTCAATCAATGTGTTCGCCTGAGCACCGTTTTCACACCATCCCATGGCTTTAATTAACTGATTTAACTGAATATATGCTCCTTTGATTTTAAACGTTTCCATAATAAATATTTGAAACAAAAGTACTGAAAAGCAATAAAGCTTTATCTTTGTATTATGAATAAAGATGAACAATTTGAAAAACTAAGAGCGCAGCTTAAAAAAGAAAAAGATTGGCCATCAATCTACATGTTCAAATTCATCATTCCTGCGGATAATAGAAAAATTGCGCTTGTTGAATCTAAATTTTCTGACGAAGCGATTATTTCTCAGAAAGAATCCTCCAATGGAAAATACATTAGCATAACTATAAAAGAAGCAATGCTTGATGCTGATTCAATTATCAAAAAATATAAAGAGATGGAAGGAATTGAAGGATTAATGGCTCTTTAAAATCCAATAATTTCTTTTAAATTTTTCTTGATACGAATAGCAATTTCGTCGGTGGGTAAATCGTTATCTTCATGTCCAAAAGGATCTTCAATTTCTTCTGCAATAAGTTCTAATCCTGCAAAAGCATAAAAAACAAAAAGCACCATCGGAATGGTCGCCCATTTAAAATCACCCACCAAACCGATTGGCAAAGTGATCATATATAGG
Source organism: Bacteroidota bacterium (assembly GCA_947466965.1). Taxonomy (GTDB): domain Bacteria; phylum Bacteroidota; class Bacteroidia; order 2-12-FULL-35-15; family 2-12-FULL-35-15; genus 2-12-FULL-35-15. The sequence continues at coordinate 81,363 of CANIFU010000001.1, read as the reverse complement.
AGTATAACCCGCTTAATAAATGTACTGTATGAAAATGGTATCGGAGTTGATTTTATGCGTTCGCATGCACCTACTATATTTGTAAATGAACGCAACTCTTCGTTCAGCAAGTATAATTTCTCTTCAGATATTTTGTTTTGTTTTTGGAGAGCATCCGTTTCAAAAAAAAGCTGCTGAGCAATTCTATTGGGAATATGATTACATTCACTTAACGTTTTCAATTTCAAATTAGGGTGTTCTTCCAATTGTTCTGCTTTAAAACCTCCACGCAAATGTTCTTTTAATGCAAAAGCATAATTGCTAATTAAAATCCTGAACTCATTTTTTAATTCAAGGTCTTCAACAGGAAGGTATGCATTCAATTTCAGCATTAGGTTTCTGCTATTATTCATTAAGTCGCCCCATAACCTTCTACCTTCCCACCATCGATCGTAGGCTGTATTTGTTCTGAAGACGAGCAGTAAAGAAAGTACAAAACCTAAAAGTGAATGCATGACAGTAGTACTTCTAAGTGTAATCACTTTCGCTTCAACATGCAAATAACATAATACAGAAGAATACAATGCCAAAGCTATCATTGCAGGCAATAACATTCGAAACGAATCGGACTTATGAAATTGAAAAATTAATTTTGACCAATCTTTGGGGTTATATGCTTTCATAACTTTTTTAATTTAAAAAAGAATGCTCCGCATAAATACAGAGCATTCTAAATTTCAAATAGAAATATACTTATGCTTTTACATTTGCACGAATAATATTTAAAGCACCTCCTGCTTTAAACCATTCAATTTGCTGTTCATTGTATGTGTGATTTGCCTTGATCTCATCCTTACTTCCGTCAGCGTGGTTAAACACCAATGTCAATGGAGTATTTGGAGCAAATGTAGTTAAACCAAGAATATCAACAGTATCATCTTCCTTTATTTTTTCATAATCCGTTTTATCTGCAAAAGTCAATCCCAACATCCCCTGCTTCTTTAGATTTGTTTCATGAATACGGGCAAACGATTTCACCAAGACAGCACGCACCCCAAGGTGACGAGGTTCCATGGCGGCATGTTCACGCGAAGAGCCTTCCCCGTAATTTTCATCACCCACTACTATAGAACCTATGTTCTGTGCTTTATATGCACGTTGAACTTTAGGCACAGAATCGTAAGTTCCAGTAAGTTGATTTTTTACGTTGTCTGTTTTTTCATTGAAAAAATTAACAGCACCGATCAACATATTATTTGAGATATTGTCCAAGTGACCGCGGAATTTCAACCATGGACCAGCCATTGAAATATGATCGGTCGTACATTTTCCTTTTGCTTTAATCAACAATTTCAGACCTTTCAGATCAACACCTTCCCAAGCAGCAAAGGGATCTAGCAATTGTAAACGACTTGAAGTCGGAGAAACGACAACAGAAACGTTACTTCCATCGGCAGCTGGTGCCTGATAACCGGCATCTTCAACAGCAAAACCTTTTGGAGGTAACTCATCACCTGTAGGAGCATCCAATTTTACTTTTTCGCCCTTTTCATTTGTTAAATAATCTGTAAGCGGATTAAAAGTAAGATCACCGGCAATTGCCATTGCTGTTACAATTTCGGGGGATGCTACGAATGCGAATGTGTTTGGATTTCCATCCGCACGCTTCGCAAAATTTCTATTGAAAGAATGAATGATCGTGTTTTTCTCTTGCTTCTCTGCCCCCATTCTGTCCCACATTCCGATACAAGGTCCACATGCATTTGTAAAAACTTTCGCCCCAATCTGATCGAACACATCCAAGAATCCATCACGTTTAATGGTGTAGCGAATTTGCTCAGAACCCGGGTTGATAAGGTATTCAGCTTTCGCTTTTAAATTTTTAGATGCAACCTGTTTTGCAAGACTTACTGCACGAGCAATGTCTTCGTATGAAGAGTTTGTACAAGAACCCAACAAACCAACAGCTATTTTTAACGGCCATCCGTTTTTAATTGCTTCTTCTTTTAATTTGGAAATAGGAGTTGCTAAATCCGGAGTAAACGGACCGTTAACATGTGGCTCAAGGGTTGACAAATCAATTTCAATCACTTGATCAAAATACTTTTCAGGATTTGCATATACATCAGCATCTGCTGTTAAATGTTCTTTTACATTATTAGCAAGTTCCGCCACATCTGCTCTGCCTGTAGCTTTCAAGTAACGCTCCATAGAAGCATCATAACCAAAAGTAGAAGTAGTAGCACCAATTTCAGCGCCCATGTTACAAATTGTACCTTTTCCGGTACAACTCATTGAAGTAGCACCTTCACCAAAATATTCAACAACAGCATCGGTACCACCTTTTACAGTAAGGATACCTGCAACTTTTAAAATTACATCTTTCGGAGCAGTCCAACCGTTTAATTTTCCGGTAAGTTTTACGCCGATCAATTTAGGCATTTTTAATTCCCAAGCTAACCCGGCCATAACATCACATGCATCAGCACCACCAACACCAATGGCAATCATTCCTAAACCACCTGCATTTACAGTGTGAGAATCGGTTCCGATCATCATTCCACCAGGGAAAGCGTAATTTTCAAGAACAACCTGATGAATAATACCCGCACCTGGTTTCCAAAAACCAATGCCATATTTATTTGAAACAGAACCAAGAAAATCAAATACTTCTTTACTTTCTTTTGAAGCAAAAGCCAAATCTGTTGCAGCACCTTCTTTAGCTGTAATTAAGTGATCACAGTGAACAGTTGAGGGAACAGCCACTTTGGGGCGCCCCGACTGCATAAATTGGAGCAAAGCCATTTGAGCAGTAGCATCTTGCATCGCAACTCTATCTGGAGCGAAGTCAACATATGATTGACCACGTTGAAAGTTTTCCGATTTTTGATCTATATGCAAATGAGAATATAATATTTTCTCAGTTAAGGTCAGTGGTCGCCCTATCATTTTGCGCGCTGCATCTACTTTATAAGGCATCTTTTCATAAAGTGCCTTTATCATCTCAATATCAAAAGCCATAATCTAGTTTTTTGTAGGTATATTTTTTAAGGTTTAATTTTAAAATCTGATGTTATTATTTTTTAGAGGGAATTGCACCATTTGCTGCCAAAAAACTAATGATTGAAATTAACCCTTTATCTTCAGCAATTTTCAATGGCGTATCATCAAAATCATTTTTAGCATTTACGTCAGCGCCCATCTTCACCAACATCACTACAATATCCATTTTTCCAGCTCTTACAGCACAATGCAATGGTGAATTTCCTCCATCATCTTTATCTGTAATTTTACATCCTTTACTTAAAAAAAGTTCAACAAATTGTTTGTCAATAGCTGGTTTATCTTTTACAGGTTTTGAAGACGATGAAAATTTAATTGCTAAATGAAGCGGATAAATATTTTCAGGCTTTAAAAAACTTGCTCCTTTACTCATTAGAAATGCTACCATTTCGGGCTGTGAATTTTCTATTGCAATTTGAAGGGGAGAAGAAACGAGACTTCCATCCTGATTTGTTGCTAGCCCTGGATTTTTTTTAATTGCAGTCTCGGCCATATTTACATTTCCTGTTTTGATATAATCCAAAAACTTACTATCATCAAAAAAGGAGATTTCAACAATCACTGTTTCTCCGGGTTTACCAATAATAGAATTTCTGTATGTTGATTTCTTATCAATAGATACCGCTTCGATACTATTGTCGCCAACTTTCAAAACAACCTCCAGAGGAGCATACGCTTTTAAGTTGATCAACTTGGCTGCACCGTTTATTTTGACGGTGCAATCCATATCCGCAGCCAAAGTGCCTTTTGCTGAAGCTTTTGCAGGCGCACCTTTGGATCCGGCTGCTGGCTTTTTGTTTCCTTGAGCATAAGCTGTTGTGTTAAAAAAAAACATACTAAGCACCACAACTATAAAACTCAAAAAAATGTATTTTTTTAAAATCATTGTTTTTTTTTTAGAACGCAATAAATGTACATTTTTTTTAGGAATTTAATGGGCGTTTTCATCAATAAAATTATGAAATTTTATAAACTCAGAAATTCAAGCAAGTTCATTCCAATTAGTTTACTAATTTTGTTGATCTAAAAAGTAACAATGGCTTCTGTTCTAAGAGAAAATATAAAAATATCGTTACGTGCAATCAGAAGCCAGCTTTTGCGAACAACACTTACTGTTTTTATTATAACAATAGGCATTACCTCTTTGGTTGGAACCCTTACTTCTATTGATGCGCTCAAATCATCCATCAACAGTAATTTCACGAGCATGGGCGCAAATACATTTACCATCCGGAACCGAGAAATGACGGTTAGAATCGGCAGAAACGGCAAAAGACCAAAGGCTTTCAGAAGCATCACTTATCAAGAAGCTGTAGATTTTACTAAAGCATATAATTTTCCTGCAAAACCTTCGGTATCCACTTTTGCTTCTGGTGCGTCTACCATAAAATTTGAATCAAAAAAAACAAACCCCAATATTCGCGTTTTTGGAGGGGATGAAAACTACATGAGCACATCCGGTTACGAATTAGAAAAAGGACGTAACTTTTCGTCTCAGGAAATCCAATACGGAAAGCATGTTGTAATTTTAGGTAAAGAGGTAATTGATGCCTTGTTCTCTAAAAAGCAAGACCCAATTGATAAGGTGATAACTATTGGAAGCGGTAAATACAGAATTATAGGAATCCTAAAATCAAAAGGAAATAGTGTAGGTTTTGGAGGAGATAAAGTTGCAATCTTGCCTTTAAGCAATGTTCGCCAATACTTTTCAATCCCAAATATGACCTTCACCATTAATGTTATGTGTAATAACTCACAACTTATGGACGCAGCTGTTGGCGAAGCAATTGGAACATTCAGAGTCATCAGAAAATTAAGTGCGGGAGAAGAAGATACATTCGAGATTACCAAGAGTGATAACCTTGCCAATCTGTTGATTGAAAACATGCAGAAAGTAACTATGGGGGCGACTATAATAGGAATCATTACACTATTGGGAGCGGCAATCGGATTAATGAATATTATGTTAGTTTCAGTTTCCGAAAGAACACGTGAGATTGGTATTAGAAAAGCAGTGGGTGCAACTAAGAAAACAATCCGAAGCCAGTTTTTGGTAGAAGCGCTTGTAATTTGTCAGCTTGGAGGATTTGCAGGAACCTTACTTGGCATTATACTCGGAAATGTAATTGCATACATGTTTGGCATTAGCTTTATTATTCCTTGGTTCTGGATTATCATGAGTACGATTCTCTGTTTAATTGTTGGAACTGCCGCAGGCATTTACCCTGCCATTAAGGCTTCAAAATTAGATCCTATTGAAGCATTGCGATTTGAATAAATCACGCACTATATAAATACACTTCTTTATTCCCTGTTCTTACTATCAATTATGATCGTAACCGGACCATCATTCAACAAATGCACTTTCATATCCGCCCCAAACGTGCCGGTCTGAATATCTTTCCCTAAATCACTACGCAGCTGTGAAATAAATTTTTCATAAAGAGGAATAGCCGTTTCAGGCTTTGCGGCTTTAATATATGATGGACGATTTCCTTTTTTTGTAGAGGCGTGCAAAGTAAACTGTGATACGACAATAATTTCTCCATTCGTATCTTTTAGAGACAAATTCATTATACCATTTGCATCATTAAAAATACGTAGATTAACAATCTTACCACTTAACCATTCAACATCTTCCTGGTTATCTGCATCTTCAATACCCAGCAAAATAAGCAAACCTAAGCCAATGGAGCTTTTTATTATTCCATCGATTGTAACGGATGCATCGGAAACTCTTTGGATAACAACCCTCATATATTTTAAAAAAATATTTTCAATTTTCTACTACTTAATACTCTGTATCCAATTCTTCTCCGTGCATAATACCTAAATAACTCCCATATCTCGACAGCGCAATTTCACCTCGTTCAACAGCGGCGATCACAGCACATTTCGGCTCATTGATATGAACACAATTATTAAACTTACATTGATTTTTAATCGAATGCATTTCCGGAAAATAATTTGCAATCTCCTCTTTTTCCATATCCACCAAACCCAATTCTTTAATCCCGGGTGTGTCAATAATAAATCCGCCATAATTCAAAGGGTGCATTTCTGCAAATGTTGTTGTGTGCTTCCCTTTGCTATGCGCGTCGGAAATTTCCCCTACTTTTAAATCAAGATTCGCATCCATTGCATTAACCAATGTAGACTTCCCGACACCTGAATGCCCTGCAACTAGAGATGTTTTATTCGTTGTTATGGTTTTTAATATTTCGATATCTAATTTTTCAGTTGCCGAAACTTTATAACATTTGTACCCGATTCGTTCATACAGTGCAATAAAATCATTCAATTCCTCCATACTGCGCTCATCTTGAAGAAAAAGATCTACTTTATTAAAGATGATGACGGTGGGGATATGATACGCCTCTGCTGTAAGCAAAAATCGATCGATAAAACCGGTCGATGTTCTTGGGAATGCTAATGTAACGATAAGCAATGCCTGATCAACATTTGCAGCAAGAATATGAGATTGTTTGGAAAGATTAATTGATTTCCGAATAATATAATTTTTCCTCTCTCCGATTGCGTGAATCACTCCTCTTCCATCCACTTCCATTTCAAATTCAACATTATCGCCAACTGCTATGGGATTTGTGGATTTTATCCCTTTTATTCTAAAAACACCTTTGATCCTACATTCTATTTTGGTATTCTCTGACAAAACAGTATACCAACTTCCTGTGGACTTAATAACAACACCCTTCATTTGATTTTACCGTTTAACATTTTTTTTGAGCATCAAATTTATCAAAAAGAATTAGCTTTGTGTAATTAGTTGAAAGTTATTCGTTGATGGTTTATTAAAACAAAATAAAAGTGCTTTAACACCTAAACATTTGAATATAAAAAAACATGTCGATAAAAGTAACAAACATCTCAAAGATATACGGGGAGCAAAAAGCCTTAAACGATGTTTCATTTGAAGTAAATACAGGTGAAATTGTAGGTTTCCTAGGTCCGAATGGTGCAGGAAAATCAACGATGATGAAAATTCTAACCTGCTTTATCCCTCAAACATCAGGTACAGCAACTGTTTTCGGCTTCGATGTTGCTGAGCAAAGTTTAGAAGTTCGTAAAAATGTAGGTTACCTTCCTGAACACAATCCTTTATATCTTGACATGTATGTTAAAGAATATTTAGAATTCATCGGAGGATTGCATCATTTAAAAAACATAAACTCACGTATAGCCGAAATGATTGAAATGACGGGTCTACAAATAGAACAAAAGAAAAAGATCGGAGCATTATCGAAAGGATACCGACAACGTGTAGGATTAGCGCAAGCCTTGATTCACGATCCCAAAGTGCTAATTTTGGATGAACCTACAACAGGATTGGATCCCAACCAACTGGAAGAGATACGCAACCTGATCATTCAGGTAGGAAAAGAAAAAACTGTAATGCTTTCAACACATATTATGCAAGAGGTAGAGGCCGTTTGTGATCGTGTTATAATTGTTAACAACGGACAAATTGTTGCAAACGATAAAACATCAATCATTCAAAAAACACAAACGCAAAATAAGCAATTTATTACTGTTGAGTTTGACAAAGAAACATCACGCAATTCCTTAAAAACAATCACAGATGTTTACGATGCAAAAAATATAAGTGGAAATAGCTGGCAGATTGAAGCGCTTTCAAACAAAGATATACGAACAGACATATTTCAATTTGCAGTTAAAAACGGATTAATTGTTTTAACATTACATAAAGAAGAACAACGACTAGAAGATGTATTTAAACATCTTACAAAATAAATTAAAAAATCATAAACATATACTTTAAATAAAAATGAAAAAGCATTTATTCTTTTCAGCATCTATTGCCATAATTTTATCCGCTTGTAATCATTCAGAAAAAAAAGCCGAATCCCCACTAACAAATCAAGACCCTATCTCGAGTCATATAGATTCAACAATAGCAGCAGGAGAAAACTTTTTCCTTTATGCGAATAATGGTTGGTTTAAAAAACATCCGATTCCTTCGTCAGAAAAGAGTAACGGTATTTTTCAAACTATTCAAGATACAATAAATGAATCTGTAAGAAAAATTTGTGAGTCATCTGCTGCTGATACGAAAGCGATAAAGGGAAGTAACAAACAGAAAATTGGCGATCTGTATTATAGTGGAATGGATACATTAAGTATTGAAAAAGCAAATTACACAGCACTTAATGATGAATTTTCAAAAATTGATGCAATTAAAACGGTACCCGAATTATTAACTGTTGTTTCACACTTATATAAAATGAATCTTCCAACCATGTTTGGATTTAATGTTTCAAGAGATGACAAAAACAGTTCAAAATATATTGTATATCTGGGACAAGTTCGACTTGGACTTCCCGAGCGCGATTATTATTTCAATTCAGATTCCCGAACAATCAATATTCGTAACGAATACGTTAAACACATTCAGAAAATTTTTGAATTAACAGGGACAGAAAAAAATCTTGCTCAAAAAAATGCTGCGACTACAATGTTTATTGAATCGGCTTTGGCAAAAGCTTCAAGAAAAATGGAAGACTTAAGAGATCCATATAAGAATTACAACAAAATGGCTATTGCTTCTCTTAATAAGTCAACTCCATCTATCAACTGGAAAGAAATACTTTCATTGCTCGGATTAAAAAACATAGATTCTGTTATAGTTGGGCAACCTGAATTTTTTACACAACTTGAAACTAGCATAAAAAAAATAAGCATCAGCGACTGGAAAATATATCTTAGATGGAGTTTGATTAATAACTATGCTAGTGCAATGAATAAAGGTATTGAAGATCAAAATTTTTATTTCTACTCCACAATCCTGGATGGTATAAAAGAACAAAAACCACGATGGAAAAGAATTGTGGGAATTACAGACGGCTCTTTAGGTGAATTGATCGGACAAGTTTATGTAGAAGAATACCTGCCGAAAGGAACGAAAGAAAAACTATTAGAAATTGGAAATAACGTACGTGATGTTTATGCCGAACACATAAAAAGGCTAGAATGGATGAGTGACGTAACCAAACAAAAAGCACTAAGTAAATTAAATAAGATCGTAATGAAAGTAGGATATCCCGACAAATGGAAGGATATGTCGAGTTTACAGATCGATCGAAGCGGATATCTTCAAAACATGATCAACATAGATAAATGGGAATATGAGTTCAGACTGAATAAGTATGGAAAACCTGTAGACCTTTCAGAATGGGAAATGTATCCTCAAACATATAATGCATATTACAATCCGGCAAGCAACGAAATTGTAGTGCCTGCATGTAATATCATTGTTCCCGGATTTGAAGGAAGAATGCCGGATGATGCAGTTTTATATGGAATTATAGGCGGATCAACTTTTGGTCATGAAATAACGCATGGCTTTGACGATCAGGGAAGTTTATTTGATGAAAATGGTAATTTATCCGATTGGTGGAGCAAAGAAGACCGAGAAAAATTTGTTTCAAAAACAAAACTAATTGTTGAACAATTCAATAACTATGTAGTACTCGACAGCATGCATGTGAGAGGAGAAAACACACAAGGAGAAAACATTGCCGACCTAGGTGGAGTTATTATGGGATACGAAGCGTTCAAAAAAACACCACAAGGAAAATCATCTGAATTAATCAAGGGATATACGGCCGACCAACGCTATTTCCTATCGTATGCCTATGCATGGATGGTTAACCGGACGGATGCCTCATTGGCAAAACAAATCATGAGTGATGTGCATTCACCCGCAGAATTTCGCATCAATGGGCCACTTTCAGACATGGATGAATTTTACAAAGCCTTTAATATAAAGAAGGGGGATAAGATGTATCGAGATGAAAATGTAAGGGTTAAAATCTGGTAAAAAGCAACAAAATTTGTTTCGCTTATTACCATATAAATTGTACTTTAGCGCTCGTTAAAAATCTTACTAATCTTTAAAAACAAAATAATTTACATGGGATATTTATTTACATCCGAATCTGTTTCGGAAGGTCATCCGGATAAAGTAGCAGATCAAATTTCTGACGCATTAATTGATAATTTCTTAGCATTCGACCCTCAGTCGAAAGTAGCTTGTGAAACATTGGTAACAACAGGACAAGTAATACTTGCAGGTGAAGTTAAATCAAAAGCATATTTAGATGTACAAGAAATTGCTCGTGAAGTGATCCGCAAAATCGGGTATACAAAATCAGAGTATATGTTTGAGGCGAACTCTTGTGGTATTTTATCTGCCATTCACGAACAATCTGCTGATATCAACCAAGGAGTTGACAGAAAGAAAAAAGAAGATCAAGGTGCAGGAGACCAGGGAATGATGTTTGGATATGCAACCAATGAAACAGCAAACTATATGCCCCTAGCATTGGATTTAGCTCATGGTATTCTTTTAGAATTGGCTGCTTTGCGAAGAGAAAACAAAGCAATTAAATATTTACGCCCTGATGCAAAATCACAAGTAACATTAGAATACAACGATGATAATGTTCCTGTTCGTATTGATGCAATTGTTGTTTCTACACAACATGATGATTTTGATGCTGAACCAAAGATGTTAGCAAAAATCAAAAAAGATATCATCGAAATATTAATCCCGCGCGTTAAAAAGAACTATCCAAAATACGCTCATTTATTCAACAACAAAATAAACTATCATATTAACCCAACTGGTAAGTTTGTAATTGGTGGACCTCATGGAGATACAGGATTAACAGGTCGTAAGATTATTGTTGACACATATGGTGGAAAAGGCGCTCATGGTGGTGGAGCTTTTTCAGGAAAAGATCCTTCAAAAGTGGATCGCTCTGCTGCTTATGCTACTCGTCATATTGCTAAAAACCTTGTTGCAGCAGGCATTTGCAACGAAGTATTAGTTCAGGTTTCATACGCAATCGGTGTGGCACAACCAATGGGTATCTTTATAGATACTTATGGAACAGCAAAAGTAAAAATGACTGACGGACAGATTGCAAAAATTGTTGAAAGCGTATTTGATATGCGTCCATACTTTATTGAGCAACGTTTTAAATTACGAACACCTATTTACAGCGAAACTGCGGCTTACGGACATATGGGACGTAAAAACGAGGTTGTAACTAAAACGTTTAAATCACCTGATGGAAAAATAAAAAATATTAAAGTTGAATTATTTACTTGGGAAAAATTAGATTATGTTTCAAAAGTAAAAGCAGCATTTAAAATTAAATAATTGCACCATTCATTCAAGAGCGCCTCTTTCTATTTGTAAGAATGAGGCGCTTTTTATTTGTATCAAAATTCTTACCTTCGATTTTCATTTTTATTATTCTATGAAGTCACTGATTATACTATATTTTTCTTTAATACTTTTGCTTCCTTGTCGCGCTCAAACGCAATCAGAAGCAAAGAATTCAAAATATGGAATAACATTTTCATTTCCATGGATCAACTATTATGAATACATAGATTACGATAAAAAGAAAACTAACAGTAAGTTTGGCTTTTTTGGAATAGGCATTTCAGGATATTACAAAACAGGAAAAAATAAATTATCTATTAACTTTAGTAATTCGGAGGACCTGTCGTCACCTATATCCACAAACAAATATTCAACAAAAGAGATTCAGACAAGTATCGGTTGTTCATACTTCGAAATGATCTATCACAAAGCTCTTACTAATGAATTTTATTTTGTGAGTGGCTTTAATTTCATGAATTATAATTTTCGGGTAGAAAGCACTTTGGATAGTATAAAAAGCTATAAAAAAACAGATCAAACTCTTGGGTTATCGATTGGAGTTGAATATCGTTTTAACAACTATTTTTCTGTTGCAGGAATGTATCGCCCCAATTTAATATCTTTTGAAACAGATGAAAAATATAGGCATTTAATAAATATTGAATTACGAATCGATCTGGATTTCAAAAAAAAGAAATAATTATTTCTTTCTCATAAACAATTGAATGGGCACTCCGCAAAAGTCAAAATTTTCACGCAATCGATTTTCTAAAAAGCGCATATAGGATTCGGTAACATATTGTGGTAGGTTGCAATAAAATGCAAACGTAGGTGCATGTGTTGGTAATTGAGTAATAAATTTCACTTTCACATATTTGCCTTTAATAGCAGCAGGAGGAGAATGTTCAATAATCGGGAGCATAACATCATTGAGCTCACGTGTTTTAATAGACTTGGTACGATTTGCGTTTACCTTTTCGGCAACTTCTATAGCTTTTAAAACACGCTGCTTTGTTAAAGCAGAAGTGAAAATGATTGGAACATCTTTAAAAGGAGAAAGTTTTTCTCTGATCTTTTCTTCGTATTCCTTCGTTGAATTTGTAGTCTTTTCAATTAAATCCCACTTATTGACAACAATCACAATTCCCTTGCGGTTTTTCTCTGCAAGATGAAAAATATTAATGTCTTGAGATTCTAATCCTAACGTTGCATCTATTAAAAGTAAACAAACATCACAATCCTCGATTGCACGAATAGAACGCATTACAGAATAAAATTCCAAATCCTCCTCTACTTTTGTTTTTCTGCGAATACCAGCTGTATCGATTAATAAAAAATCGTGACCAAAAGCTGTATAACGGGTATTAATAGCATCACGAGTTGTTCCTGCTATTGGAGTTACAATATTTCTTTCAATGCCTAAAAGCGTATTAATAAGGGAAGATTTACCAACATTTGGACGACCAACGACAGCAAATTTAGGAATATTCAACTCCACTTCCACGGCTTCAGCATCCAACACTTTTACTATTTCATCCAACAACTCACCTGTGCCACTTCCACTAATGGCAGAAATATTATAAGGATCACCACAGCCCAACGCATAAAATTCGCCAGACATTCCCTGACGAACAAAATTATCAACCTTATTAGAAACTACAAAAACCTTTTTCTTGCTACGTCTTAAAATGTTTGCAACCACTTTATCGTCATCGGTAATTCCTTCAGCAACATCTAAAACAAATAAAATAACATTGGCTTCTTCAATAGCCAATTGCACTTGCTTACGGATCTCTCCTTCAAAAACATCTTCAGATCCTTTCACATATCCTCCAGTATCAATTACAGAAAACTCTAGACCATTCCACTCCGATTTACCGTAATGTCTGTCACGAGTAACTCCTGATTCAGAATCAACTATTGCTTTCCTGCTATCGGTTAAACGATTGAAAAGTGTTGATTTACCGACATTCGGTCGTCCTACTATTGCTACAATATTTGCCACCTTATTTACTGGTTTTTAATTATTCGTAAAGTTTCATTTCACATAACGGTTGTTCCGTTATTGATAATTGATTTTTTGCGTAATGATTAAATAAAAAAAGCGACACATTACTGAGTCGCTTCTTTATAGTAGCGGGGACCGGACTCGAACCGATGACCTTTGGGTTATGAGCCCAACGAGCTACCAACTGCTCCACCCCGCAATATATCTTGGTTTTTAACTTACTAAAAGAACGAAAAGCTACATATAGCTTTTTTAATTGCGGTGCAAAGATATATTTTGTTTCTTTGTAGTGCAAATATCTTATCAACATTTTTTAAAATGGCACATAAATCAGGCTTCGTAAACATCATTGGTTCTCCAAATGTTGGGAAATCTACATTAATGAATGTATTAGTTGGTGAACGCCTATCTATCATTACATCTAAAGCACAAACCACCCGCCATCGTATTATGGGAATTGTGAACGGTGAGGATTTTCAGATTGTTTATTCTGACACCCCTGGGGTTTTAAAACCAAACTACAAATTGCAAGAATCCATGATGGATTTTGTGCATACAGCACTTACTGATGCCGACATCATTCTATTTGTTACAGATATTTTTGAAGATATAAAAATTGAAGAAAAAATTCTCAATAAGATCAAAAACACGAGTGCAAAAATATTATTACTCGTTAACAAAATTGACCTGTCCAAGCAAGATCAACTTGAAGAAAAGGTCCAATATTGGAAAAATGAAGTTCCAAATGCTGAAGTTATTCCTGTTTCAGCATTAGAAAAATTTAATGTTACCTATGTTTTTGACAGGATCCTGGCGCTTCTTCCTGAAAGTCCGGGATACTATGATAAAGACCAGCTAACGGATAAACCAGAAAAATTCTTTGTTTCGGAAATTATTCGAGAAAAAATCTTAACCAACTATAAAAAAGAAATACCTTACTCTGTTGAAGTGGTGGTTGAGTCATATAAGGATGAAGAGAAAATTATCAAAATAAGAGCCGAAATACTTGTGGTTAGGGATTCTCAAAAAGGAATAATTATCGGACATCAGGGAAAAGCATTGAAAAAAGTAGGCACTGAAGCAAGAAAAGATCTAGAAGAGTTTTTCCAAAAACAAGTTTTTCTAGAATTGTTTGTGAAGGTCAACAAAGATTGGCGGGATAGTGATATCCAATTAAAACGATTCGGATACAGTGGATAGAACCATTTCTGATAAAAGCCAAACCAATATTTAATATTGGAAATTATTTTCACCATTTTATAAATTATTTGTAATTGTAAAAATCGGTCTCAAATAATTATCAAATAGCATTTCCAAAAAACAATTTGACTAGTATACTTATTTAGCCTTTACAATTATTTTTTTATTCAGAATTCGATTTCCATCAGTATACAAAACAACTAAGTATAAGCCAGGAGCAACACATTCAAAATTCTCTCTTAATGAGGAGGAGGCTTCATGTTTTGTTTTCAAAATCAACTGCCCATTTGAATTATACAATTCTAATTCAATGTTTTCAAAAATATAATTATTAAAATCCACAAAAAGTTCGTTTTCAATCGGATTTGGGTAAATATCAATATAAAATTTAGTTCCATTTCCATGAATATCGGCAGTTGTAATGGTAATTGTATCAACTATGGAAATACTTGAACATAAAGTTGAGCTTGTAAGCGTTACAATATATTGTCCATTTGAACCATAAACATGTTGAGGGTCCGATTGCATGGAAACACTACCATCACCAAAATCCCAATTATAAGCAGTTGCATTTTGAGATGCATTATTAAACTGAACGATGTTTCCTGATGCTAGAAAAGAGAAATCTGCAATTGGAATATCGCCATTACTTTGCCACATAGAAAGGCTATCCAAAACGGTTAAACTTCCTATCGTTTGTAAAATCAACCCATCTGAAGGTGAAATTCCTGGCAAAAGATAACTAGAACCTATAGCACTTTTGTGGAATAATGTGGAGTAAAAAACACATGCCGCCAGATAAGTACCATGAACACTTGGATGACTTTCATCTGTCTGATATAAATTTATTGCTGGATAATTATCTACAATATATTTCCAAGCGATACCGACTGGGGAAACACTTGCGTGATTATTCTGAGCCATCTCAAGATAACTTTCTCTGAGTCGTTGCTGCATTCCGCTATAAGTACAAACAGGAGGATAAACTGAGCAATTGCTTAGATCACCGTTCTTCCTACCCCAAGTCATATAAAAAACGGTTTCAGTACAACTATCATTTTCAAGTATTAAACTATCCAAATGACGAGCAAATGGGAATACATCAGTAGCTACCTGAATTGGATCAAATGATGGCAACTGACTTTGCTCCTGAAGTACTACAAAATCCCAAGGCTGTGAATTTATTTTACTTAATGTTGTTGTATTCGTTGTATGTAAATTAAAAGTATATCCACCCGGAGTGTTCATGTCATAAACCAATGAATCACCTTTAGAAAGTGCAATATCTGCAAGCGTTTGTGGTAAATTATTAACGAAAGTATAACTGTTACCAATAAATAAAACGTTTGTTGTCTGTCCGTTCACAATAAAAGCGGTGCAGAATAAAACGATAAGACAAAAACTATTCTTCATTTAATTAGATTTATGTTTCAAATATGCAAAATATTATTTATAGTCTCAAAATTTTACATCAATCATTATTAGTATTCTATTAAAAAAAAACCCAACTGATTTTCAGTTAGGGATTTAAAAATACACTTTATAAAAACTAATTATTTAACTTAAATTCAAAATTCAAATTGGTTAATTTTTGGTATTCTTCTCCAGTTTTTTTTATGTCATCATCGTCTTCATCATAAGACCATTCTATAACAACAGTTGCTCCTTCATTATTCAGCTCAACAAATTTGAACAAGATCTGTTTCACTGAAATTACAGAAGAGGAACTTAAATAAAACAAATTGAAACAAACCTTGATGGAACCAATAGGTTTCGAAGCCTTAAATTCATCCAGCCACTCAATAACCGTGTTATAGAATTCTCTACTGTCTTCAGGAAACGATTTCCCTTCAATTAAAAACTCTTTAGAGTCAATATCCAGTATGATATGTGGTGTATTCCTTGCAGATGGAATTTCTAATCTTTTCATATTATCCTAAAACTTTTAATTGCATTGAAAACAAAGAATATTCTTTATTTAACATCTCGAAATCAAAATCTATATTATTATTAGATTTCAACGCTATTGTTAAAAAACCTAAACCAGCGCCCCCTTTTGCTGACAATTCACCATTTGACAAGACATCCATATATTGCTTTTTGAGGTCTGAATTACTTAGTGATTTTATCGAATTTAATCTTCTATTTAATTTTTCAGCTACCGTATTACTAACAATATTACCTGAAAAAATTGAAAACTCGTTCAGGTGCTTCCCAATAATGAAATAAGTCATTTGATATCCATTATTATCATTCTCGCCGTGAATACAAATATTTTGAAGTGTTTCGATTACAATATTGAAAATTTTCTTGATCGCACCCTTACTGACTCCAAGGTATTCCATTTGCGTTTCAACAACTGTAGCAATGGTATTTACCTTATCCTGATCAAGCTCTCCTGTATGATTAACAATTATTTTTTTTTCTGAACGATTAAAAGCAGTTATGATACCATTCACTTTATTTGTGAAAATGCTTTCTTCAACAGAACCGCTCTTATTTAAATCCATAAAATAATTAAGCTTATTTTTGAATAGATCGTTTACACCTACAAAATTTTATCAATTATAAGGAAATTAATTAAATCTATGGGGTAAAAAGAGATATTTATCCAAAAATAAACTAAAAATTAGAAGATGTATTCATGTTTTAAAACGATTTATTACGATTTTCCAGCGTTCTAACGATATCCTTCATACTAAACCCCTTTGCCGATAGCAGAATTAGATAATGAAACAACAAATCTGCTAAACCTATACTCGGAGTAAACTCAACGCATCCGCTAATTTCATGAATTTCAACTTTGATTTTATTTTTTTTCAAACACTTCGAAATAACCATTGAATAACTTGTTGCTATCCGCTTTCCATCTAAGTCTTTTATACTTTTATATTTTTTGATTCTTAGGAATCGAGATGGACAATCGGCATTTCCCAAAACCCAGACGATCTACAATTTCAACTTCTTTGTTTTTTTCGATCATCACATTTTCACCCACAATACCAATATCCACAACGCCATCTTGCACATATTGAGGAATATCATCGTCTCTTTGAAAAAAAACTTCTTATGGAAAGTTTACTGCATCTGCCTTTAATTTATTCAAGCCGTAATTAAAGTCTATACCGGCTTCTTTTAATATCCTGATTGAATCCTCATTCAATCGTCCTGATTTTTGAATTGTTATTTTTAATTTCATTTCCTATTCAAATTTTTAATAATTTGTACTTAATTTCTCTTTTTAATAGTTTCTAAACCCTTTTTCTATAAAACAAAAAGGACCTACCGCAATGGTAAGCCCTCTGAATATATTGATATTACTACCCTGTGTTATATTACACAATATATCGCATGCTCACCTATTGAGAAAGTATGATGATGGTGTATAGATAGTATTGTTTTCATTTCTTGCACAGATATAAATAATAATTTAATTAATTAATTAATTACAAAACAAATTTATTTTAAAATGAGGTCCATTTTTGGTTAAATTTGATTAAAATAGAACTGAAATGAAAACAAAATTTTTTTCCGCAATCTTAATTACAATCAGCATTTTATCATTCAAATCAGACAAAATGGCTTACCAGCTATTTGACATAAAAGGGAACGTTACAACCTATGATCAATTGCTTATAAAGGCAAAAGAAGCCGATATTATTTTGTTTGGAGAACTGCATGATAATCCGATTGGACATTGGCTTCAACTGGAGCTAACGAAAGATTTATTTGAAGCGAAAAAGTCAAATCTTATTATAGGTGCTGAAATGTTTGAGGCGGACGATCAAATTGCTTTAACAGAATACTTACATGCGAAAATATCTGACAAAACCTTAAAAGACGAAGTGAAACTATGGGGAAATTACAAAACAGACTATAAACCTCTACTAGATTTTGCGAAGGTGAATCATTTGTATTTTATTGCTACAAATATTCCTAGAAGATATGCGAACATGGTTTATTCATACGGCTTAAATAAGCTGGACAGCATAGATACTGATGCAAAGAAATGGATCTGCCCTTTACCGATGAAATACGATGCTAATTTACAATGCTATAAAGATATCTACGAATCGGCAGGAGGACATGGTGGCGAAAACCTACCAAAATCACAAGCAATCAAAGATGCTACAATGGCTTATTTTATTTTAAAAAACTGGACCAAAGGAAAAGTTGTATTGCACTATAACGGATCATATCATAGCAATCACCACCAAGGAATTGAATGGTACCTAAAACAAGAAAATCCAAATTTGAAAGTTTTTACGATCGGTTCAACGGAACAAATGGCTTTTGATACGCTAGCAAAAGAATCGATTGGCTTGGCAGACATTATTATCTGTACTCCGGAATCAATGACTAAAACACAACAGTAGAAAATTTAATTTTCTAATTTAGCCTGCAATGCTTCCCAATTCTGCATTTCAGTTTCCAGTTGTTTTTTTAGCGCTTCGTATTTTGCAAAGGCTTCCTTATCATTCACTACCGCTTGGTATTGTGAAGGATCAGATAGTTTATCGTCAAACAATTTAATTTCAGCCTCTAATCGTTCGATCTCTTTTTCTGATTTTGCAATTTGAGAATTGAGAAATTTCACTTCTTTTAAACGTTCATCCAACTGAGTATCTACTTTCGGTTTTTCCTCCTTCATGTCTATCTTCGCTTTTAAAAAAGGACTTTTAGTATTCATTTCTGTTAAACGATACATCTTAAGCTTTTCCATAAACTCACCTATTCCGCCTAAATGTTCTCTCACTTCCCCGTTTCGGAATTCATACATTTTTTCTGTAAGATCCGCAAGAAAATCTCTATCATGAGAAACAATTATAGCAGTTCCTTCATAAGCAAGAATTGCCTTTTTCAAAACTTCTTTACTCCGAATATCTAAGTGATTGGTTGGTTCATCCAACACTAATAAATTATATGGCTGAAGTAATAATTTACACAAAGCCAAACGACCGCGTTCTCCACCACTTAAAACCCTTACTTTTTTATCTATATCTTCTCCGCCAAATAAAAAAGAGCCCAACATTGTGCGCACTTGTTTTCGAACATCACCAACAGCCAGCTCATCAATGGTTTCAAAAACTGTTTTATTTGGATCTAGCTTCTCCGCCTGATCCTGAGCAAAATATCCCATCATAACATTGTGCCCCAATTGAACAGTCCCTTCAAAATCAACTTGCTGCGCGATCATTTTCATCATCGTACTTTTTCCTTCACCATTTCTTCCTACCAAAGCAATTTTTTCTCCTTTTGCCAAAATAAAATTAGCATCTTTAAAAATACGCTTACTACCATAAACCTTCCCAGCATTTTCAACAGTAACAACAATTTTTCCAGAAAGAGCCGGAGGAGGAAAACGAAAAGCCATTGCAGTAGTATCTCCTTCATCAACTTCAACGATATCCATTCGATCTAACTTCTTGATCAACGATTGTGCAAATGCCGCTTTACTTGCTTTTGCTCGGTATTTATCAATTAACGCTTCCGTTTGATCGATTACTTTTTGTTGATTTTTTGCGGCATTCTCTTGTTGTTCTTTACGTTCCTGACGCAATACGAGGTAGCGGGAATAATTCGTTTTGTAATCGTATATTTTCTGATTTGAAATTTCGATTGTGCGTGTTGTTACATTATCCAAAAACTGCCTATCGTGACTAATCAACATAACCGATCCAGAAAATGTTTGCATCGTTTCCTCCAACCACTGAATAGATTCTATATCCAAATGGTTTGTTGGCTCATCGAGTAAAAGTATGTCTGGTTTTTGCAAAAGAATTTTTGCTAATTCAATCCGCATACGCCATCCACCGCTAAATTCCGACGTTTGACGATGGAAATCAGTGCGCTCAAAGCCTAGCCCTTTTAATATTTTTTCAATTTCTTCTTCTCTGTTTCCTGCACCAATAATATCCATCCGTGTATTAATATCCGTTAATTCGGTTATTAAATTCATGTATGCATCACTTTCATAATCGGTACGGGTTTCCAATTCATGCGTAACCACGTTTAAGCGAGCCTCCAACTTTTGAATCTCCTCAAAAGCAGTTGCTGTTTCTTCAAAAACGGTTCTTCCGTGTTGATGAATCATATCCTGAGGCAAATAGCCAATTCGAAAATCGTTTGGCTTGGAGATCTCCCCTTTTGTAGGACTTTGAAGGCCCGACAACAATTTTAACATCGTCGATTTACCTGCTCCGTTTTTTCCGGCAAGACCAATTCTATCTTTCGGATTAACCAAAAAACTTACATTATCAAACAAATCGTACCCGCCAAACGATACGGTAACAGCATTAACTGAAATCATTATTTTTAAAATTTAAGGGTGCAAAGGTACTAAAAATAGGTAACTAATGCCTATTTTTAGTGCTAATTAAAAGCATTTTATGCCTGTAAAGAAGATTCCCGTTTACAATCTTAAAAATTTCAATCTGCCATCATATACGCAGCCTGATTTTTATATAAAAACACTTCAAGAACATCAAAAAGAACACCCTTTCCTTACGAAACCACATAGTCATGATTTTTATTTATTAATGATTTTTACAAAAGGGACGGGAATTCATACCATCGATACCGAAAATTATAACATACAACCTGGAAGTGTATTTTTTATGTCGCCATCTGAAATTCATTCGTGGAAATTGAGCGCTGACACCGATGGATTTATTTTATTTTTCAATCCGTCTTTTTATTTAATGGACTTAAAAGCAAATAATTTGCTGGACTTACCTTTTTACAGACCCGAAAATAAAATCAGACAAGGTGTGCTATATAAAAATGAATTGTCAAGCATATTACCAATTATTAAAACGATACATCTTGAGAGTATCAATAAGTCAACGAATCAAAATAACATACTTCGTTCTTATTTAGACATATTACTATTTAAGTTTGATGGGTATTTTAATGCTTTAAACAAAAGAACATTTTCTCAATCATCGTTAATACCAAAATTAGAATCACTAATTGAACAAAATTTTAAAGAACATTTACCCATTGCATATTATGCCGACCATTTAAATATCTCATTGCCTCAATTAAACGCAACAACTAATCAATTACTAAATAAATCTGTTAACGACTTAATACACGAGAGAATTGTATTAGAAACTAAACGGTTTTTAGTTTATTCCGATTTAACGATTAGTCAAATTAGTAACAAACTTAACTATAAAGACAACTCTTATTTTTCTCGTTTCTTTAAAAAAATGACTGGCCAAACTCCTGAACAGTTTCGCAAAAAGATAAGTACCACATAAGTTTAAAATAGTACCATTACAATCCTAGTTTTACCTGTATATTTGTAGCATAAATATTATAGCATGTCTTATAACCAATCAGCTTTATATAGTGTTCTAAAAAACAAATGCCCGCGATGTCACGAGGGAAATTTTTTTGAGACAAGCAACCCATACGATTTACAAAAATTTGGCAGACTGAATGACAACTGTCCTGTATGCAAAGAAGATTTCAGAAGAGAACCGGGTTATTACTTTGGAGCAACCTATGTAAGTTATGCACTTACTGTTTTGTTCGGAATTGGATTGTACGTAATACTTTGTGTTGTTTTTTTAATCGAAGCTGTTCCATTTATTTTAACATTGAGCATCTTATTAATTCTTCTTCTTCCAATAGTTTACAGATTATCACGAATCATCTGGATCAATCTTTTTGTAAAATACAAAGCAAATCCTAAATAAATAATTTTTTATTTCCCTTTGATTCTTTTTACCAAAGAGGAGAATACCCCGGAAAGGGGAACCTTAAATTTTCCTCTGTTCAATGCCATCGAATTATCAGCACTCTTATTCATCGCATATGAAAAAGGGAATGAAGCATCCGAATTATCCCATCCGGCCATCTGTCCAAATCGTATGTCGTTAAAATAAACAGAAGAGTCATCCTGTGAAATCGTATAGTGACCTTTCGAAAATCTTTTTAAAAGTATAACGGATGCATCTAAAGCAAATGGTTTTAATAAGGAATCATTTCGAAATACCCTATGATAATCCACATCATTCGTTTTATCGAAAACAGAATAATATCCTATCCAGGTCCCTAAACTATCGTGTGTATAAGACATCCATAAGAAATTATTTAAAGGAGTAGGTGTTGTTATAAAATCATCTGAAATTACATTCTTTTTATCAAACGAAGTTTTCATAACATCATGAACATGCCACTTATTGATTACTGTAAAAATTAAATACAAACCGCTTATCCACAAACCTGCTTTATTCCATTGAATACGTTTTTGAGAACCATTTTTAGCTATAAATGCAACTATAATACAAGTCAAAAAAGGTAAGGTATAAAATGGGTCAGCTACAAAAATTGTGTTAAATGAAACTCTATAATCACTAAATGGTTCAAACCAACCTGTTCCATAGGCAGTAAGAGAATCTAACAATACATGCGTAAACATTCCAAGAAAAAACAAACATGTCAAACGTTTCCAACTAACCTCTATTTTTTTAAACCACCTACTGAACAACCATCCTAAAATAGGTGACATCACCAGTACAAAAAAGAATGAATGCGTTATTCCACGATGAATCAACAATTGCTGGGCCTGCGTATAGCAAGGAGATGCAAAAACATCAAAATCCGGAATCGTATCAGCAAGAGCACCCAAAAGCATTGCTTTCCTTCCGATTTTTTTTCCTAACACAGCTTCTCCAATAGCTGCTCCTAAAACAATGTGTGTTAACGAATCCATAACTTCAAATATTGAACAAATATACAACAGATTGGTTTTTGATAGTGAATATTAATACCTTTATCACTAAAATTAAACCATGCAAAATAAGTTAAAATATTCCCTGATTGCATTGAGCATATTGCTTACCTTAATGATAGCATGGTATTTAAAAACAATTGTACTTTATGTTTGCATTGCAATAATAATATCATTGATAGGGCAACCCCTTGTCAGATTATTTTCTTCAATTAAAATTAAAAAGTTCAGCATGCCGAATGGCGTTTCTGCACTTCTTGCATTAGCGATTATTGTTGTGATTTTGAGCCTACTGGTATCTATGTTTATCCCTTTAGTGGTAGAAGAAGCAAGGATAATAAGCCGAATAAACCCCAATGAAGTCACTGCAACATTTAAAGAACCTCTAAGCAAATTAAATTACGATTTGCAAAAATTTCAGATTCAATACGGAGATGGGCAATCGTTCGAAAAATATGTAGCTTCAAAACTTTCAACAATCATTGGATTCCAGGAAGTTTCAGACTATGCTCAAGGGATGGTAAACTTCACAACCGGTTTAATCGGAGGAACATTCTCTGTTTTATTTATGGCATTTTTCTTTATGAAGGACGAACACTTAATGTATGATATGGTATTGCTATTAACACCACCCCAACACTTGGAAGCAATAAAAGATATATTAAAACAAACAAAAAAGCTTCTTACAAAATATTTTATTGGAATATTGCTCGACATGCTTTTTGTGGCAACATTAACAACAATTGCGCTTAGTGTTCTTGGAGTTAAAAATTGCTTATTAATTGGTGTGTTTGCCGGTATCATGAACATTATTCCATATGTAGGACCTCTGATTGCTGCTTCATTTGGGATATTGATAGGAGTTACTTCCAATTTAGAATTGGATTTTTATTCGCAATTGCTTCCACTGGTTTATAAGATTGGGCTTGTTTTTTTAGTTGTCCAATTAATCGATTCTATTGTTTTTCAACCTTTAGTAATTTCAAACATTGTGAAAGCGCATCCTCTCGAAATCTTTTTAGTGATTTTGATAGCCGGAACTTTAATAGGGATTGGAGGAATGATAATTGCAGTTCCTGTATATACTATACTTCGAATCGTTGCTAAAGAATTTTTATACAACTTCAAGATTGTTCAACAACTCACTAAAGAATTAGAAAATTAAAACAGTAAAACAGTATGATTGAAAAATCCACATTAGCGTTCCTTTCTAAACTAAGTAAGAATAATAACAAGGATTGGTTTGACAAGCATCGGCCAACTTATGAAGTAGCCAAAAACAATTTTAAAGAATTTGTCGAAGAACTAATTTTAAATATGGCGAAATTTGATTCTTCGATCGGAAATTTACAACCTAAAGATTGTACATTCAGAATCAATCGTGATGTACGTTTTTCGAAGAACAAAGCCCCCTACAAAAATAATTTCGGAGCACTTATATCACCTGGAGGAAAGAAATCATTTTCGGCAGGTTATTACATTCAACTTCAGCCCGGGGAATCTTTTATTGCCGGAGGATTATGGCAGCCACCCACGCCACAAATAAACGCAATCCGTCAGGAAATCGATTACAATGCCTCAGAGTTTAAAAAAATAATTGAAGATAAAGCCTTTAAAAAACAATTTGGAACATTATCCGATGAAGATAAATTAAAAACAGTTCCAAAGGGATATGATAAAAGCCATCCCGAAATTGAACTGCTTAAATTCAAAAGCTACATCGCTATTCGGTCCTTAAAAGATTCGGAAGTGATATCAAAAAAATTTCCTGATCTGTGTGTTGAAATAATGAAAGCGATGCAGCCTTTAAATATTTTTCTTAGAAGAGCTTGTGACTAATAATGCCACAAGTCGCTTTCATAATTAAAAACCTCCTCTTTAATTCCATCGGATTCCAGCAATACATCTAAGCCTGTTCGGTATTCGCTAATTGACCGGTTATATACATTCGATTCTTTATACACATAACTGGAAAACATGCGTTTTACGAATAGTTCGTCATAACTCATTCGCTCAGCATCATTATGGCGATTAAAGACTGCTGCTCGGGCTAAAAAGGGGCGCGCATCCGGAAAATAGATCCAAAATAATGGTTTCATTCCCAGCACATCCCCACTTTCTGAAACCTTTTCTACAAGCGGACAGATACCTACAATTCTGGCTTCCATCACAGAACGCTGCTTATCAAAATACCAATCCTCTTTGATCCAGTATTGCCGGATGGATGATCCAGTAATTTCAGTTTTTAATGGGATTTGTAAATAATCGCCAGGATTGTTTACGTCTTCTGTCTGATTTGTGGAATCCCATATAACCAATAAATTCCTTACTTCATCTTTTGACATCGGTGATGTAAACTCATCGTCAAAGATTGGATTCGAATACGCAACAAGATTGTCATTTAAAAGTGCGCATTTAAAAACATCAAATAAATTCATTAAACAAACGCTAGGTTGTTCAGGGTAATAAATTGGAAGATTTAATTTTTCACGAAGATCGATCACGCGCCAGGTTCGTTTACTCCACATAATATCAGATTCCCTTACGTATACAGCTGAGATTGGAAAGGGGCGGGCAATCCGATTGCTGGCACAAGGATCGAACGGTTGATTTTTTACTGAGGCGACAGGTCTGCATTGAGCAGAAAGTTCGGCAGAAAAAAACGGGGAAAATAAAAAGAAATTGAAAAGTAAAAAAAAGAAACAAGAAAAAAGCTTCTTCTCATTTCTGACATTCGATGAATGTATCATTGCGACCTCCTTTTCTCTATTAGAACGCAAGGAGCAATTATGTTATTGTCAGTGAAAGGCAAAAAAAATCCTGCTCCAATTAAACGAAGCAGGATTTTTTAAATAATATAGATAATATCTAGAAATGAAATAAATCATGTTCGAAAGTAAAGATATCATTCTTAACACGGTCTGATTCAATTAAAAGGTCTAAACCAGCTTTGTAATCGAAAATACCTCTATTGTATACGTTACTTTCTTTACGAACATAACTTGAGAACATTCTTTTCCAGAAAATATCTTCAAACGTTCTTCTTTCAGCATCATTATGCCTCATAAAAACATCCTGATTAGCAAAAACCGGGCGAGCTTCAGGAAAATAAACCCAAAACAATGGAGTGCAAGTTCCAGTAGACTCACCACCCTCTGTTTTCTTTTCAATCAAAGGACACAAACCGATGATACGAACATCTAACACAGAACGCTGTTTATCGAAGAACCAATCTTCTTTAATCCAATATTGTTGAATACGGATGGAGCCTACTTCATCTTTTGTAGGTGCTTTAATATAAGTACCAGGGTTATTCGGATCTTCCGTTTCTGCAGTAGAATCCCATTTAACCAACATTCCTTCAATTTCACTTTTTGTCATGTCGTATCTGAATTCATCATCAATGGCAGCGCTACCAAAACAAGTAACTGTACCATCTTTAGTTGCACCATCAACAATGACATCAAATAAACTTTTTCTATCTAATATTTTTTCATCAGGGAAATATAAAGGAAAATTGATTTTTTCACGCAAATCAATAACTCGCCAAACGCGCTTGCTCCACATTACATCTGCTTCTCGCAAAGTAGGATATGGAATTGCTCTTCGAGTTCGAGTGTTTTCTTTTGTATAAACACCATCAGGATATTTAGGTGCTTTTAGAACTTCCTGAGCACAGACATCGATTGCAGCAAAAGCAACAATCAACGCTAAAAAAAGAATCTTTAATTTTTGCATGATATACCTCCGTATTTGGTTATTTGATTTTCAATACACAACCAGGGATCTTTCTCACTCCATCAGGAGCTTGAACTTTCACCTCTTCAATCATTACTTTTTGTCCTGGTTTAACTTTGTTTAGGATTTCTTTCATCTGTGCAGTTGCACTAGGGCCACTTGCAGCATAATCAGCATAAACACCGTTAACAAAGATTGACATATTCCAAGAAATAACAGGGAATTTCAAATCGAAAACGAAGTCATCCAACTTAGGGATCACACCACCAGCATTCATTAATTCACCTTTAGAAACTTTTCCATCACCGGTAACACCAGCGTAAGAAGCGTTTGGACTAGGAACTTTTTTCACACGGAATTTCATGGCTCCCATAGATTTAGAACCATCTTTTGTTTTTACAGAAACATTCACAGAGCACTCATTCCCAGAAGTTACCTTCACTATATAATGACCTTGTCCACTGTTGATGATGCTTCCACCACCACCAGTAACGGTTGCAGTAACACTTGTAGGTGATGCACCAGCAACGGAAATGTCTACTGGATTTTCAACTCCAATATAAAACACATTCATTTTCGTAGGAGAAATTGCCATTGATGGCTTTGCAACCATGTAACTTGATTTAAATGGATAAGGAATTACTTTTCCATCTTGCATCTTCACATTGATAACACCACTGTATTCTTGTTCACCTTCTGCACCAGTATTAACAACGTATTTACCCAAGCCATTTTCAAACTTGTCTAATTTAGTACTCGCACCTCTTATAACACCAGTAGCAGTATCAACATCACCAATTAAAATTTCAGGATTAGTGGAAGAGTTATAAGCTGCGATAAAGATATCCGCTTTGTATTCTTCACCGGAAATAATATAATTTGATTCAGGAACAACTTTTGCAAGAACCTTATCAAATTTAATTGTTGCTTCATCTACATTTCGTAAAAGGGTTGAAACAACATCACTTTCTGCATTTTTAATATCATTTTGAATTTTTGCTAAAACACTCAAAACAGCAGCAACCGGATTGTGAGCAAATAAATTACTTTCCCAAGCAACCATTTTCTCATCACCTATTGAATACATTTCTTCCGTGCTTAGGCCTAATTTTAAAGTTGCGCGGTCTTTTTGAGGAACAAGATCGGTAATGTCTTTCTTAAACTTTTCGATCTTTTCTTTTAAATCCTTTGCTTTCCCAGTAGCATGCTCAGGATCAGCACCTGCACCAATCATAATTTCGGTTGGAATATTATTTTCGTCTTTACTGTCCAAGTTTTTCAACTTAAAAGTATCGGCAACACTTTTATCCAATTTTTGAATTTTCTGATACATTTCGCTCTTGATCTCATCAATAAAGGTACAAAGCTCTTGTGATTGCTTTTGTACTTTCATTGCTTTAACTTGCCAAGGCTTTGCTCTATCAGGATTTTCCGCTACAGCTTTTGCGAACTTTGAGTATAACAATCCATTTTTTGCATCAAAATTTTCATTCGTTATAATCAAACCTTCTTCAATAATAACAAAGGCATTCAGAATCTCTTTTGATACGTTAAGCGCCAAGAGTGCTGTTAACACCAGGTACATCATACCAATCATCTTCTGCCTTGGGGTTTCTTTTCCACCTGACATAGTTCTATATTATTTCTATAGATTAATATTTAGTTAATAAGTCGCTGTTGAAGAAAAGGTTTCTCCAACAAAAAAAATAACAGGAGTGATCCAATTATTTTCTCATTGCGGTAAGCATGTTACCGTAGATAGTGTTCAATGATTCTAAGTTAGTAGAAAGTTGACCGATCTGCTCTTTGTATTTTTTAGTATCATCAACCGAATCATTAAGATTTTTCATCAAATCTTCTAGTCCACTGTAGAATTTAGAAGTTGCTTTCATATGATCATTTGATCCTTGCAATTGCAATTCATAGGATGCATTTAAAGCAGACAAGTTTTTAGAAACCTTAACGATTTGATCACCTAAATTTGCACTATCCTCATTATTAACTGAAAGACCCAATAATGATTCAGCAGCTTTAGAGTATGCACCAGAAAGTGAACTAACATTTTTAGCAGCAGATTGAACACTAGTTACATATTCATTTGTAGCAACTGAAGCATCTGTAATGTTGTTTAATTTTCCAGCCTGATCACTCAAACTCCGCAATCCATCACCTAAACTCGCCATTAACTCTGGTCCGATTTTAGCGTCTTCAAGCATTGTATCTAATTGTTCAGTTAAAGAACCTTTATCTTCTTCAATTTTAGCATGTTCACCTTCTTCACCATGCATACCTGCTAATTCAGGGTATACTAAACTCCAATCCACATCTTCGTGAGGTGGCTCAAATGCCGAGAAAAAGAAAATAACCGCCTCAGTAGATAAACCAACAACAAGCATTGGTCCTGCACCAGGCCAGTGCATAATTTTAAACATCGCTCCAACAATAACGATTGCCGCACCAAATCCATACAATTTGGCCATGAAACTTTTCCATTTTTTACCACCCATTTTTTTACAATTTAAAAATTAATAATTATTATTTAGATTAGAGAATACAAATTAAAATCCTTCACCTGGAGCATCACCTCTTTGACGACCAAGGTATGTTTGAACACAACGGAAGCCAACATAACATTTCGCTGTATCTTGATACTCATATGTTCTTGTACTTGTTTGAAGGTAATACCCCACATCCTTCCAAGAACCTCCTCTGATAACTTTACGTTTTAAAACATTCGATTCATTATCTTGCGCTTCGTAAACATAATCAGGGTTTAAATCATGTGAGAAATCGTAAGCTGACTCATCAAATGCATTGCTGGTCCATTCAGCAGCATTTCCAGCCATACAATATAAACCATAATCATTCGGATTGTAAGACGCTATTTTCACAGTATGAAAACCACCATCATCAACATAGCTACCACGCATTGGTTTAAAGTTTCCTAAGAAACATCCCAATGCATTTCTGATATATGGACCACCCCAAGGGTAAGGGCTCAAAGAGTTTCCTCCTCTGGCAGCATACTCCCACTCAGATTCAGTTGGTAAACGGAAATCATTCACATAAGACTGACCTTTCATCAATAACCAATTATTGAACAATTGGGTTCTCCAAATACAAAATGAACGCGCTTGCTTCCAGCTAACACCAACAACAGGATAGTCATCATAAGCCGGGTGCCAAAAATACATGTTTGTCATTGGCTCATTAAAAGAGTATGTAAAATCATGAACCCAAGCTAAGGTATCTGGGTAGACATTAATAATATCTTTTACGATAAATACACTTCTGTCTTTATCTTTTTGTTCACGAGTACTATAGTTACCGCTACCATCAGAAACCTGATCTTTCGCGTCATAGTGACCTAAGGTTTTGTTATCACCAACACTTGTATTTTGGTAACCATTTATAAAATCACGTCCTTTATCATCAGGTGATTTTGAAGGCTTAAAACGATTAGACTTTTGAGCAGCCATACGAAGATTAATCCAGTAATATTCAAAATTCAATTTTCGGGAATCAATTTCTCTTCTTTTGTAGAAGCGCTCTTCAACTGGCAAATACATAAATTCAAGAACCTCTCTTACATCTGTTTCGTCGAATGCGATCTCTTCGTCAAAATTCACCAAAGGTGGATCAATGGGTTGATCGTAATCATCTGTTTCATATCCATGTTCAGCTCTACCATCTTCAAATAATGCACGATGAGCAATTGAGTCTTTTACCCAATAAACAAATTGACGGTATTCGTTATTCGAAATTTCAGTTTGGTCAATATAGAATGCCTGGACAGAAACTGTTTTCGACTTTGTAGTATGTGAATAAGGAGTATCCTCATCACTTGGTCCCATATTGTAACTTCCCATAGGAATATACAACATACCAAACGGATCGATATCGAACCACTCGGCACGAGGATTAACACCTACAAGTTCTCCGGTACTTTTAGTACAACTAGTCATACTAAAGAGAGCAACGACAAAACTTAACAAGAGCAACTTTTTCATATTTGTTGTTTTTATATTAAACTCCTTTTTGAAGAAAATCATCCTACAGAAGTAATATGATTTCGAAAGCAAATAGAGTAGCTTAAACGATACTATTGAATTAAGGTTACAAAAATATATTTTTCTATAAAAATCTTACATTCATATGACCTTGCTTGCGCTCAGGTTTAACGAATTTTTTACAGTATCCAAGCATTATCTCATGAGATCCACTGCTATGGCTTTTTAAAGCCGACAATGTTACATCATAAGCATAACCTAACTTAAATCCTTTCCACTCCATTCCAACTATTAAAGGAATTGCATCCGTGAGACGATATGAAACGCCAACAAATACCATTTTATTCCATCTCGCTAATAAATTAATATCCAATTGTGTTGAAGAAGCATCTGATTTAGTTAAAATAGAGGGAGTTAAATCAAACTGAGTACCCAACTGAAATTTATAACCTGCCATTACATAGTAGTGACGAGCAACTTCATATGTAAAATCATATGCAGTTGAAGATATGCCAGTTGTGCTAGTTCCATTTTTTTTAGATAATGTTTGTTGTGGTAAGTGTAACGAAGACAAACCAACATATAAATTATTATTTGTGTAATATAGACCAAATCCAACGTCATATGTTGTAGCAGATGTACCACTCCAAGGAATAGCGTTATCCGTTCCTCCTCCACCTACTGTTGATGTTCCATCGGGAGCAATAAAATTACCTGACATTGACTTATTAATCATACCAGCATCCAAGCCTATACCAAGAACGCCTGTAGCGCCAAGGTTCAAATGGAAGGAATAAGCAAGTTTAGCTTTTAACGTTTTATCAAATCCTAATTGATCCTGGTCGATTGTCAGACCAAGACCACCATGAGCAATCTGACCATAGTCAACACTCAAAAGGCCTGTTTTAGGTGCTCCTGGAAATTTATCCCACTGATCACGGTATAAAATTGTTGCACATAAGGCCTTGTTGGTTCCGGCATAAGCAGGATTTACAGCTAAACGATTAAACATATTCATACTGAATTGAGCATCTTGCTGTGCAACGGACACCAATCCTGTAATTGAAAACGCAATGATAGTAAGGGTTTTTCTCATTTTGTACTTTTTAAATTGAACAGTTTTTACTGTTGTTTTATTAAAGTTAGGTCGCTAAATTAAGTATAAGTTTAATAAAAACAAATTTTTAAACAATTTATTGTTAATTTGTGTTAGCTTTAATGGGATTATTTATCCCAACTTTTGGTATGTCTGCCACCAACTATCAGGCATTTCGTCACTACAAGCGGTTTCATAGTCGCTATAGGAGCACGGAACCATATGGTGGCGTTCGAATTTTAGTTGATGATTTATAGGATAAGGAACATCCATCCACCAGCGATCACTTTTATTGCTTTTGTAAAATACAATCTCATGCTCATGATCCTTAATGGACACGCGGTATTTTGTATATTCCGATTTATCTACTATCGGATAGTCCTTTTTTCTGTTATAAAATCCATCAATAAAATACCAAATCATTTGTGCAACAATATGAGCCGTTTGTTTATTGGTATCGAATGCCGGATTAATTTCATAAAATCCGATAGAAGATAATTTATCGCTCATACCTGCATAGCGTGAAATCTGACAAGCCTCTTCACCATAAAAACCATTCGGTGAAGCATTACCGTTTCCTGGAGCATCGCTTTGGCGGATGGCGGAAATATCAAAACTTAACACATCGGCATTTCTAACAATTGGCTCGACAGCCTCCATATTTTTGCGCACTTTACCCAATCGATGGGTATCAAAAAATAATTTTTGCATCAACTCAATCGAATTCTGATCAACAAAATAAGTTTGATATCCGATATTACTAAAATTGAAAAGAATGTTAGGCTTGTGTAAAATTATTTTACTTAAGTAACTTTGTGAATCGAGTGTTTTATCTCCTTCACCAATATCAAAGGAGGAATCAACAGCAACAATATTGATGGTTTGCTCCATTTTCTGGTAAGCCAGGTAATTGCAAAATGTCAGATCCTGAGAACCTCCAACAATAATCGGAACAATGTTTTTTTTGAGAAGTTGCGATAAAACATCTGAAAGAGCAAAATAACTATCTTGGATTGTATTTCCCTTTTTAATATTTCCAAGATCAACAATTTTTGCTGAATAATCTCCCTGAAATAATTTATAAAAATTTTCACGGACATAGTCCGCTGCTAATCCGCAACCTTCATTATTTACAGCATGGCGATCCTCTTCAACTCCCACAATGGCTAAATGAACATTTTCGAGACCTGGGAAATCACCTCCCTGAATATACGCACTAACGATCTTTCCATAGGAGGTGGCAGCATATCGCTTTGCTCCAACAAAATAATTGGGGTCAATTGGTGTAAAAAATTCTTGCATTTTACAAATATCGAAAAATTATTATCTAGCCTAACATTTTGACTTTAATTAAAGAAGGAAAAAAAGAAAAAAACACATATGGATTCGCAAATTTACAATGCAACCAGAAAGGGTAAACGAATTGCAACAGGCTGCCATCTTATTTTTGCTTTGCTACTTTTTTTAAAGCAGTCTTTTTGGGTGCCGATTTCTTTGCTGCTTTCTTAGGCGCTTTTTTGGTTGCAGAGGCTAACACTTTTTTCTTCGGAGCTGCTTTTTTAGTAGCTTTAAATATTTTTTTCTCTACTTGTTTTTTCTTGAATCTATTTCCTTTGCTTGCATTTTTAGGATCTGCAGCAATTGCCATGCATTCTTCCAACGTTAATGAAGCTGCATCTATGCCTTTGGGTAATTTGAAATTATTTTTATCAATCACAAGGTAAGGGCCCCATCTTCCGTTCAACAATTGAACTTCTGGTTGCTCAGGAAATATTTTGATATATTTATCAATTTCAGCCTGACGTTTAGCAAGAATCAACTCAATACATCGATCATCAGAGATTGTCATAGGATCATCTTCTTTTTTCAAGGATACGAAAATGCTGTTATGACGAACATAAGGTCCGAAGCGACCAACAGCAACAACCATTTCTTTATCTTCAAACACACCTACAACGCGAGGTAATTTAAAAAGATCCAACGCCTCTTGAAAAGTTATTGTTTCAAGTCGCTGATCTTTTCTCAAGCTTGAAAATTTAGGTTTATTGTTTTCATCATTCCCTTCTCCAAGTTGAGCCATAGGGCCGAAGCGGCCGATACGCACATACAAATTTTTGCCTGAGATAGGATCAATACCCAACAACCGCTCACCTGAAGCACGTTCAGAATGTTCGGAAGTTTCCATTACATTTTTATGAAACGGCTTGTAGAAATCAGCCAACATGGTTGTCCACTGAATTTTCCCTTCAGCAATTTCATCAAACTCCTCCTCCACTTTTGCCGTGAAATTATAATCCATGATTTGAGGAAACTGAGCCAACAAAAAGTCATTTACAACCATTCCGATATCGGTAGGAAAAAGTTTTGATTTTTCAGCACCAGTTCCTTCTATTCTTACTTCGTCAGCTATCTTATTATCTTTCAGAAGAAGCACATTGAAATTCCGCTGAATCCCTTCTTTGTCTTCTTTTACTACATATTCACGTTTTTGAACAGTTGAGATTGTAGGAGCATATGTAGAAGGGCGGCCGATTCCTAACTCCTCTAATTTTTTAACCAAACTCGCTTCTGTATATCTGGCAGGATGGTGCGTAAATCGCTCCATTGCAGAAATTTCGTTCACTATCAACTTTTCACCCACCTTCATCGGAGGAAGCATACCTGATTGATTTTCTTCATCTTCGTCATCCGTTCCTTCAAGATAAACTTTCAGGAAACCATCAAATTTCAATACCTCACCTTGTACAACAAACTTTTCGGTTGCACCAGAAGCGGTTATCACGACTGTTGTTTTTTCAAGTTCGGCATCACTCATCTGAGAAGAAATTGTGCGCTTCCAGATTAAATCATACAAACGTTTTTCACCCGCATCACCATCGATGGTTTGTTTTTCGATATATGTTGGACGGATAGCTTCGTGTGCTTCCTGAGCGCCTTTTGATTTAGTTTTGTACTGCCGGATGTTTAGATAATTGGGACCATAATTTCCTGTGATTGCTTCTTTCGCCTGATCTATAGCAGTTCCAGACAGATTAACAGAATCCGTTCTCATATAGGTAATCTTTCCGCTTTCATACAAACGTTGCGCAACGACCATTGTTTGCGCAACAGAGAATCCAAGTTTACGACTTGCCTCTTGCTGCAAGGTAGATGTAGTAAACGGAGCAGAAGGAGATTTTTTAGTGGGCTTTGTTTCTAAGCTATCGATAGTAAAATCGGCGCCTTCACATTTTTTAAGAAATGTGCGAGCCTCTTCTAATGTTTTAAATTTTGTAGTTAATTCTGCTTTAACACTAGCATTTCCAGCAATGAAATTTGCAGTAACTCTATAAGAAGAAGTACTATTGAAAGCCATAATATCTCGTTCGCGCTCAACAATCAGACGAACAGTTACCGATTGAACGCGTCCGGCAGACAAAGACGGTCTGACTTTTTTCCAAAGAACAGGAGAAAGTTCAAAACCAACTAATCGATCAAGGATTCTACGGGCCTGTTGAGCATCTACTAAATGTTTATCAATTGTTCTCGGATTTGCGATAGCGTTTTTAATAGCAGGCTTGGTTATTTCATGAAAAACAATACGTTTTGTGTTTTTTTCATTTAAATTCAACGCTTCAAATAAGTGCCAAGAAATAGCTTCTCCCTCGCGATCCTCATCTGTTGCTAACCATACAACTTCAGCTTTTTTGGCTAATGCTTTTAATTCGTTCACCACTTTTGATTTATCGGGTGATACTTCATAATTCGGAGAAAATTTATTTTCGATATCTACCCCTAATCCTTTTTTTGCGAGGTCGCGAACGTGACCAAAACTCGATCTAACTGTGTATCCTTCACCTAAAAATCCTTCAATTGTTTTCGCCTTTGCAGGGGACTCCACGATCACTAAATTTTTGCTCATAAGCTGATTAGTTTTTTTGGTAATTTGAAAAAACAAATACTTCTTGAGATGTCATTCTCTCAAAATTCGTTGCAAAGAAAACAAATCAAAAAGGATTTTTGCAAATTAAATTTGTTTTTGTCAAAACATATATATATAAATATATATATATAATTTTTTTTACTTTTATTAAAATAAATAAGAATGCGCCATTTTGTCACCCGTTTATTTTAATTATCTTTGCAATCTATTAAAAAAAGAAAATGAGCGAGAATAAAGTAATAGATGAAAGCAAACAAGGTGAAGCCTTGATGATTGAAAAGCCAATTGTTCCAAACGGCAAAAAGCTATTTTTAGAGAGTTACGGCTGTGCGATGAATTTTTCGGACAGCGAGATAGTAGCATCTATCTTAAAGGATAAAGGATTTACAACAACCTCCGACTTTAATGAAGCAGATGTTATTTTCGTAAATACATGTGCTATCCGCGAAGGAGCGGAACAACGCGTAAGAAAACGTTTAACAGAATATAAAAAAGCAAAAAAAACAAATCCTGATTTAATAGTTGGCGTGTTAGGCTGTATGGCCGAGCGATTAAAATCTCAATTGCTGGAGCAGGAAAAACTGGTCGACATTGTTGTTGGACCAGACGCATACCGTAGCTTACCTGAATTGATAGAAATTGCAGAAACGGGACAAAAGGCGGTTAATGTAATTCTGTCGAAAGAAGAGACCTATGCAGATATCGCTCCTGTCCGCTTAGGATCAAATGGGGTTACCGCATTTATAAGTATTACCAGAGGATGCGACAACATGTGTGCATTTTGTGTTGTCCCTTTTACACGCGGAAGAGAAAGAAGCCGTGATCCGGAGACTATTGTAAAGGAAGCTCAGGATTTATTCGAACAAGGCTACAGAGAAGTAACATTATTGGGACAAAATGTTGATTCATATTTGTGGACAGGAGGAGGATTAAAAAAGGAAAATATTTCTGAAGACGAATTAAAAAATGCAACAACATTTTCGCAATTACTTGAAAGTGTTGCTCTGATCAACACTGATCTGAGAGTGCGTTTCAGCACCTCGCATCCGAAAGATATGGTTGATGATGTTTTACATATGATTGCAAAACATGATAATATTTGCAGTTACATTCATCTCCCTGTTCAATCAGGCAACTCTCGCATATTAGAAATGATGAATCGCGGATATACCCGGGAATGGTATTTAAACAGAATTGAGGCGATCCGAAAAATAATACCTGATGCGGGTATTTCCATGGATATCATTAGCGGATTTTGTTCTGAAACAGAAGAAGAACATCAAGATACGTTATCATTAATGGAAGCAGTAAAATACGATTTTGGATATATGTTTGCATATAGCGAACGTCCGAAAACATTGGCGGAACGAAAATATCCGGATGATGTACCTGCGGAAGTTAAAAGTAGACGATTGGCAGAGATTGTTGAATTACAATTGAAGCATTCGGCATTCAGAACAAAGGAGGGAGTAGGAAAGGTACACCGTGTTTTGGTAGAAGGCACATCAAAAAAATCAAAGGAAGAATTATTTGGAAGAAATTCTCAAAATTGCGTAGTTGTATTTCCGAAAGCGAATTATAAAAAAGGAGACTACGTAAATGTGAAGGTTGATAGTTGTACCGGAGGAACATTAATTGGTAAAGCAGTTTAAAAAATGACTATTCAGGAAATAAAAAATCGTTTTGGAATTATCGGAGGGTCGTCTTTGCTTGACAGAGCAATTGACATAGCAAAGCAAGTTGCTCCTACAGATTTAACGGCATTAATTACAGGAGAGAGCGGAACAGGAAAAGAAGTTTTCCCCCAGATTATTCATGCACTAAGCGCCCGTAAACATGGTCAATATATAGCTGTAAATTGCGGAGCTATTCCGGAAGGAACAATTGATTCGGAATTATTTGGGCATGAAAAAGGTTCATTTACCGGAGCTCATGAAGCAAGGAAAGGATATTTTGAAGTTGCGAATGGAGGAACAATATTTTTGGATGAAGTAGCTGAAATGCCTGTTGCAACTCAAGCACGCTTATTACGTGTATTAGAAAGCGGAGAATTTATAAAAGTAGGATCTTCAAAAGTATTGAAAACAGATGTGCGTGTTGTTGCAGCAACCAATGTGAATATTCAGCAAGCGATAGAAAAAGGAAAATTCAGAGAAGATCTATTTTATCGTTTGAATACTGTCCCAATTGTAGTTCCACCATTAAGGGATAGAAAACAAGATATCCATTTATTATTCAGAAAATTTGCAGCTGATTTTTCTTCAAAATATAGGATGCCAACAATTAAATTAGATGCATCAGCAGAACAAATTCTTTCAAATTATTATTGGCAGGGAAATATTCGTCAATTGAAAAATATTACGGAGCAAATTTCTGTAATAGAAAAAAACAGAGACATCAGCGCAGACATCATGATAAAATATCTGCCTATCCACCAAACAGCTCAACTCCCTGTATTTGCAAGCACATCAACAGCAAGCAACGATTTCAGCGAGCGTGATATTTTGTACAAAGTATTGTTTGACATGAAGAAAGAGATGATAGATCTTAAAAAAATTGTTGTTGATTTAATTGAAAATGACAACCAACTGAATCAGGATTTTCCACCTGAAAACGCCCAACTCATAAAAAAATTATTTCAGGATGTAGGATCACCTGAAACAGCCATTCAATTAGGATACAATACAAGCTCACCCAACATTCATTCACAAAACCAAATCCCTGTAATGGAAATGGTTGAGGAAACACTATCGCTTCATGAAATTGAGGAAGATATGATAAAAAAAGCATTAACAAAGCATAAGGGTAAACGTAAAAATGCTGCAAAGGAATTAGGAATTTCTGAAAGAACATTATATCGTAAGATCAATGAATACGGAATAAAATAAATGATTAGTTAAAACTTTTTTTTGATTTAGAAGTGCTTTTAATAAACTAAATAAAGTTATATTTTTAAAAAATTGAATACGTTAAAATTAAAAGCGAGTCGCATCTGGATGTTTGCATCTTGTATCTTGATACTTTTTTCGAGTTGCAAAATTCATTATTCCTTTACAGGAGGAAGTGTACCACCTGAAGCAAAAACGGTTTCGGTGCAATA
The DNA here is from genome assembly GCA_947466965.1 of Bacteroidota bacterium. GTDB lineage: Bacteria > Bacteroidota > Bacteroidia > 2-12-FULL-35-15 > 2-12-FULL-35-15 > 2-12-FULL-35-15. The sequence continues at coordinate 42,289 of CANIFU010000001.1, read as the reverse complement.
TTTCCAGAACAATGCTTCACTAGCGCCACCAACATTGAGTCAAACATTTACGGAGGCCTTACGCGAAAAACTAAGTTCTCAAACCCGTTTATCGCTTGTCAATAAAGGAGGAGATCTTGTTTTTGAAGGAAGTATTTCAGGTTATACTACAGGACCAATAGCGATTCAAAGTTCTGACCAAGCAGCATTAAACAGATTGACCATAACAGTGAGTGTAAAATACTCTTGTATGTTTGATGAGAAAAAAAATTTCGAACAATCATTTACCAGATATGCCGATTATACAAGCGATCAAAACATATCGTCAATTGAAGATCAATTAACAAGAGAGATCAACGAACAATTGGTACAGGACATTTTTAACAAAGCATTAAATAACTGGTAATATAAAACGTGAACAAAGCGCAATTCATATCATTTGTTGAAACTCCGGAAAAAATGACTGGAACAGATAGTGTTTTGCTTGGCGACCTGATTAAAAATTTCCCTTATTTCCAAACAGCTCAATTACTTTATGCAAAAAGTTTGCATAATACAAACAGCATACATTACAACAATCAATTAAGGATTACAGCAGTATATGCAACAGATAGAAAAGTATTATATCGCTTAATTACAAAGCAAACTATAATTGAAGCGGTCAATATTCCAATCGAATTAGTTAACAAGACTATAGATGAGAAGATAGAAGAAGAAGTTTTAATTAATTTGATAAAAGAAGAAGTAGAACAACACCCAATAGGTTCGATAAATACCGAGCAGATAGTTGTTAATGAGGTTGAAGAAAAAACAAAAGAAACTGACATACAAACTATTATTTTTGTTAAAAAGGAGGAAAGTACGGAGTCGATTTCAGCGATATCAGGACAGGAATTAAAAATTAATGCACAAACTAAAGACAGAACGGATGGACTTGAAAAGGAATATATATCAGAAATTATAGATGCAAAAATAGAAATTGAATTACGCTCAACTCCTTTAATAATGGAAAATGAGGAAAAAACAGAAACATTTGAATCAAATTTTGTTTTACCGATTTCAGAACCAATACTTGAAACCAACGTTGATAAAGATCAAAATATTACTAGTGAACCTTTATCTTTCATGGATTGGTTGAAACATTTTAAATCGGAAGAACGCAGCGAAGAAATCACAGAGACTGAAAAAACAGCTGAAAAGTCTGAAAATCAATTAAGTGCATTTGAATTGATTGACAAATTTATTAAAGAGGAACCAAAACTAACCCGGCAGAAAACAGCGTTTTTTAGTCCGGTGAACATGGCCAAGCAAAGTGTGGCCGAGGACATTACTGTAATAAGTGAAACACTGGCAAAAATTTACGTTCTGCAAGGGAATTTTGCAAAGGCAATTAAGGCCTATGAAAATTTACGCTTGAAATATCCAGAAAAAAGACTTTACTTTGCATCCCAAATTAAAAGTTTAAGAAAATTAATTAATCAACAAAAGCAGTAATTTACCATGGGATCAATTATATCAATATTAATAATAATAGTTTGCATACTATTAATCTTAGTTGTTTTAGTACAAAATTCAAAAGGTGGTGGGTTAGCATCCTCTTTCGCATCTTCCAATCAAGTAATGGGAGTTCGCAAAACGGCAGATTTCTTGGAAAAAGCAACATGGACATTAGCAGCATCGTTGCTTGTATTAAGTGTACTTTCGACCTCTTTTACAAAAACAGCAGAAGGTGTTACAAATGGTACAGGAGTTGAATCAACAACCCGAAAAATGAGTAGTGAAGATGTTACTGTACCTACTCCTTCTGCACCAGTTCCAGCAGCACCGGCTGCTCCTGCTCCAACTGAATAAGAAATTCAAACTTATATTTTAAAAAAAATGTCAGAAAGTCATTCACGTTTCTGACATTTTTTTTTATACGCATCATATACTGCAATATTGTCTACATTATAACAAAATAGATTAATTGGTATAATTTCTGACAACAATAAACTGCAAAATAATATTTGAAAAAACTTAAGTTAAATCAATTAATAATAAAAATTCACAATGGCAAAAACAAATTCAAAAGTAAACATCAAGCCAGTTGCAGGAACTCAAAACAGAGTGGTAGTTGAAGCAGCTGCTGCTGAAGAAAAAACAGCGAGCGGTATTATTATTCCAGATACGGCAAAAGAAAAGCCACAACGCGGTAAAGTGATTGCAATAAGCGAAAAAGACGAAAAAGGTAACAAGCCGGAAGTTAAAGTAGGCGATACGGTTTTGTATGGAAAATATGCTGGAACAGAAGTTCAGATAGAAGGGAAAGATTATTTAATTATGCGCGAGAGCGATATTTTCGCAATCGTTTAATTCAATAACGAATTATTTCAGCTTATAAGGATCTAAAAAAGTGAATTACAAATTATAAATAAGAAATTAACCAATAAACTAAAATAAAGATGGCAAAAGATATATATTTTAATGTTGATGCACGTGACAGACTTAAAAAAGGAGTTGACGCATTAGCAAACGCAGTAAAAGTAACATTGGGACCCAAAGGTAGAAATGTAATAATCGATAAAAAATTTGGTGCACCAAGCATAACAAAAGATGGTGTTACCGTTGCGAAGGAAATTGAATTGAAAGATCCTGTTGAAAATATGGGAGCTCAAATGTTAAAAGAAGTTGCATCAAAAACTGCAGATGCAGCTGGAGATGGAACTACAACAGCAACAGTATTAGCACAAGCTATCGTTACAGCAGGATTAAAAAATGTTGCAGCAGGAGCAAATCCTATGGATCTGAAAAGAGGAATTGACAAAGCGGTTGCAGCAGTTGTAGAAAATTTAAATAAGCAATCACAGGAAGTTGGAAATGACAATAAAAAAATTGAGCAGGTAGCAACGATATCAGCTAACAATGACAATGCAATTGGTAAATTAATTGCAGAAGCCATGAAACGTGTAAAAAAAGAAGGCGTAATTACAGTTGAAGAAGCAAAAGGAACCGAAACAACAGTTGAAGTTGTTGAAGGAATGCAATTTGACAGAGGTTATATCTCTGCTTATTTTGTAACTGATGTAGATAAAATGGAAACCGTTTTAGACAATCCGCTTGTTTTAATTACGGACAAAAAAATTTCTATCATGAAAGAACTACTTCCAGTGTTAGAGAAAGCAGTTCAAACAGGCAGACCAATTTTAATTATTGCTGAAGATGTTGATAGTGAAGCATTGTCGACTTTAGTTGTAAATAAAATTCGCGGTTCATTGAAAATTGCTGCTGTTAAAGCTCCGGGGTTTGGCGACAGAAGAAAAGCAATGTTAGAAGATTTAGCAATTTTAACTGGAGGAACATTGATCTCAGAAGAAAGAGGTTATAAGTTAGAAAATGCTGAATTAAACATGTTGGGAAGTGCAGAAAAAATAACAATCGACAAAGACAATACAACAATTGTTGGAGGAAAAGGAAAGAAAGCAGATATCGCTTCACGAGTAAATCAGATTAAAGCACAAATTGAAACAACAACATCGGATTACGATAGAGAAAAATTGCAGGAACGTTTGGCTAAATTAGCAGGTGGTGTTGCAGTATTGTATGTGGGTGCAGCTACAGAAGTTGAAATGAAAGAAAAGAAAGACCGTGTGGACGATGCTTTAGCTGCTACACGAGCTGCAGTTGAAGAAGGAATTGTTCCGGGTGGTGGTGTTGCTTATATCAGAGCAATTAGTGGATTAGAAAAACTAAAAGGAGCAAATCAGGATGAAACAACAGGTATCGAAATAGTAATTCGTGCTATTGAAGAGCCGTTGCGTCAGATCGTTGCCAATGCAGGATTAGAAGGAGCCGTTATTGTTCAGAAAGTTCGTGAAGGCAAAGCTGATTTCGGCTACAATGCACGCACAGATAAATTTGAAAATTTATATGCTGCAGGAGTTATTGATCCAACCAAAGTAGCACGAGTTGCTTTAGAAAACGCTGCATCAATTGCATCAATGCTTTTAACAACTGAGTGTGTGTTAGCAGAACAAAAAGAAGAAGCTCCAGCTATGCCTATGGGCAATCCGGGAATGGGCGGAATGGGTGGGATGATGTAATCCTTAGCTTTAAATAAAAACAAAAACCCTTGAAAATTCAAGGGTTTTTTGTTTTTAAAAATATGACAATTATCAGTCAAAAAATAAACTAACCAAAAATGATTTAATTATCTTTGTATAAATTATATACGCTTGAATCGAATAACTAAAGTTGGATGTATTGGATTAGTAATAATAATACTAATAACACTTGTATTAAATTTGGTTGCAAACATTTCAGCAATAGCACTAGCACCTTTTTACATGCCTTGGACTGTATTAATTCTTATAGGAATCACCAACAAGAAAAAAAAAGAACACGACCAAAAATGAAAAATATTTTATTAATTACTTCGTTATTTTTTTTGTTATTCCACTCTACTTTATATTCACAAGACATTTGCGATTGTCCATCTCAATCAAAAATAGGAAAAGGAACATTTTATTTTTCATGGGGTTACAATAAGGATTGGTTTTCAAAAAGCGATATACATTTTAAAAATACAACAACAGCATATGATCAGACAAAGAATACTCCTAAATCCTATGACTTTACGATCTATGATGTTGAAGCAACTGATCGTCCTGGCTTCAAAGACATTACAAGAACTGACCTAACCATTCCACAATATGTTTATCGATTAGGATATTATTTCAATAACAAAAAAGATTTTGGAATCGAAATCAATTTCGATCATACGAAATACATCATGAAAGATTACCAGACACTTCATGTGGAAGGCACCATTCATGGGCAAACAATTAATCAAGATACGTTGATCAGTCCAATAGACTTTTTACATTTCGAACATTCAGACGGAGCAAATTTCTTGATGTTAAACTTTATAAAACGTCAGCGGCTTCTTGTTTCAAAGGATAAAAAACACTGGTTGAATGGTATTATTAAAATTGGAGCTGGTCCGGTTATACCTCGAACGGATGTAACAATATTCGGCGAGAACCTGAATAATAAATTTCATGTAGCAGGTTATTGCATGGGAGTTGAAGCAGGATTGCGCTATGACGCCTTTAAATATATATTCATTGAGTACACAGCAAAGAGCGCTTTTGCAAACTATACGAACGTATTAGTAATTGGTGAAGGGAAAGCAAATCATCACTTCTGGGCCTTTGAAAACATACTTACACTTGGCCTGCAATTTCCTATTTGAAAGAAAAAGATATCCTTAAATAAAAAAGGAGCTAAAATATTTTAGCACCTTTTTTATTTATTTAATTTTATTCCAACACAATTCTATTATTTGCTTAGCAACTCTTTAACGATAGTTGAAATAAGCTTCCCATCGGCTTTACCAGCGAGTTGTTTGGAGGCTACACCCATAACTTTTCCCATATCTGAAGGAGACGTTGCTCCAACAGTAGTAATAATTTTAGCTATTTCAGCTTTCACTTCATCTTCACCCATTTGTTGAGGAAGATATGCTTCAATAACAGAAGCTTGAGCAAGTTCAACATCCGCAAGATCTTTACGGTTTTGAGTTACATATAAATCTGCAGTTTCTTTTCGCTGCTTCACCATTTTTTGAAGCGCCTTTATTTCTGTATCATCATTCAACCCTTCGGCTGATGTTTTCAACAATAAAATTGCAGATTTAATAGCACGTAATGCTTCTAATTTGGAAGCTTCTTTCGCAAGCATCGCCGATTTGATATCAGCATTTATTTTTTCTTCTAAAGCCATATTTAAAGATTAACATCCCAATTTAATTTAGGACAAGGTTTGAATGTTTAAAGTTAAGAAAAATTTAGCGAGAAGAGCAACTGAATAAGAAAACAAAATTGCAAAATAAATGCTGAACTTAACAAACGTATTTCAAGATTGATCTAAAATATAATAAATAAAAAGTCCCGCATCAGCGGGACTTTTTATTTATTATATAAATCAATTCTATTAATCAACATTATCATGTAAAAAAGAATTGTTGGGCTTAATCTCAATTTTTTTATCATCACCTTCGGATAAGGTATAACGTGATATTTGTGATTCAGAAGAATGAGGTGTGACATCCAAATTTATGTTTCTTCTCTTATAAGCCGGTTCATTTTCTAATTCAGACAAACCGTTTGGAGACTTTAATTTAAAACTTAATTCTTTCAATTTTGCAACACGATCCTGAGATTTTTTCAATTGCTCATTATCCTGCACTTTTGCAATAAACGTATTTTCTTCTTTGCTTTCAAGAATCGGCTCCGAAAAAGAAACAGGCTCTTCAAATGAATTTACAAAGACTGATTCTTCAGAAGAAGCAATATTATTAGTAACATCAAATTCAAAAGTTATCTGTTGTTTTTCTTCTTCTAGTTCAAAAATAGGCTCAACAATTTCTTCTGTGGTATCTTCTTTGAAAAAAACAAAAGCTTCTTCTGCAGAAACATCATTCGATAGTTTTGATTCATTAGAAACAAAAGTAATTTCTTCATCGATAATTTCAGCTGTTAATGGCTTTACTTCATTCACAACATTTGTCACTTCATCTTTGATATAAGAAGTCATTTCTGTAGGGTTCAACGTTACAATTTCTGCTGAAGGTGCAACTTCGGCAAGAGGTGTAACTTCAACTTGAAGCTCATCCAACAAAGAAAACACTTTTTTAGCTGGAGCTTTTTCAATTTGAATTCCAACATCTTCTTTCGAACTGAATCCAGTTGCGATAATTGTTACATTCACTTTATCACCTAAAGACGGGTCAACACCATATCCTTTAATCACTTCAGCAGTCATACCGGCAGCCTCTTGAATATAATCTGTAATTTCTCCAAACTCATCCATTGTAATCTCATCTTCGCCACAAGTAACATTCACCAATACATAGCGAGCACCTTTTATATTACTATCATTTAATAAAGGAGATGACATTGCTTGTTCAACCGCACGTAATGAACGGTGTTCGCCACTTGCCATAGCAGAACCCATAATAGCAACACCACTTTCTTTCATAACCGTTTTTACGTCATTAATATCGGTATTGATTTGTAAAGTAGTTGTGATAATATCAGCGATTCCTTTTGCAGCAGTTGCTAAAATATCATCTGCATGTCCGAATGCTTCCGTCACTTTTAAATTACCGTATATCTCACGCAATTTATCATTACTAATCACAAGTAATGTATCAACATTTTCTTTGAGTGCTTGCAAACCTTCATCTGCTTGGGCTTTACGTTTTTTGCCTTCAAATCCAAAAGGAATAGTAACGATACCAACTGTTAAAATCCCCATTTCTTTAGCTGCTTTAGCGATGATCGGAGCAGCGCCAGTTCCTGTACCACCTCCTAAACCAGCAGTAATAAAAACCATTTCTGTATTATTTGATAACAGCGCTTTTACTTCTTCAATATTCTCTATAGCGGCATTTTTTCCAACTTCAGGAAGAGATCCTGCACCACGACCTTTAGTTAAACTTGCACCTAAAACAATTTTCAATGGAACGGGACTCATGTCCAATGCTTGTTGATCGGTATTACAAACTATAAAATCAACACCTTTGATGCCTTGTTTATACATGTGGTTTACGGCGTTACTTCCGCCACCACCTACTCCGATTACTTTAATTATTGAAGAGTTGTCGATAGATAAATCAAATTTCATCATTTTGTTTTTATATTTAAAACGTTTGATATAGTTGGCTGTTAACCAATGTTAATTTTACGATGCTTTAAAATTGGGATTTATTTTAATGTAGATTTAACGCTTATGCTCATAGTTACTAACCATGATATGTTAATTTCTACTTCAATTTTCTATTTATTGAGGGTCAATCTTCCTTTTTCAAATCAATATAGGAACTTATTTCTGTGCAGCATCCTCATCAAAGAATCCCTTTAATTTATCAAAAAAACTAGTTGTTCTTTCTTTTGAATGTCCTTTAATTTGTCCATTATCAAGAGCAGTAGAAACCATTTTCTTGTTGTGTTTATCTAATGATTGCAAACCTTTCATAACTAATCCAACAGAAGTAGCAAACAAAGGACTCGTAACATCTTCACTTCCTTTTGCAAGATGTTCATTCGGATATCCAACACGAGTATCCATTCCTGTAATATATTCGATCAACTGGGAAACATGTTTTAATTGCGCTCCACCTCCTGTAACAACAATTCCAGCAATTAATTTTTTTTCGTAACCGGAATGTTTAATTTCATAATAAACATGCTCAACAATTTCTTCCATCCGCGCCTGAATAATTGCAGATAAATTACGGACAGAAATTTCTTTATGAGCACGACCTCTTAATCCAGGGATGGATACAATCTCATTTTCTTGATTTTCGCTTGCTAAAGCTGAACCAAATTTTATTTTAAGAAGCTCTGCCTGACTTTTAATGATTGTACATCCTTCTTTAACATCTTCAGTGATCACATTTCCACCAAAAGGAATAACAGCGGTGTGACGAATAATTCCATCTTGAAAAATAGCCACATCGGTAGTTCCACCTCCGATATCAACCAATACAACACCCGCTTCTTTTTCTTCATTACTCAATACAGCATCGGCAGAAGCAAGAGGCTCTAAAGTTAATTCGGAAACTTCCAAACCTGATTTTTGAACACACTTATAAATATTTCTAGCTGCCGCAATCTGTCCTGTAATGATATGAAAATTTGCTTCTAGTCGAATTCCGGACATACCAATTGGATTTTTTATTCCAGATTCATTGTCGATGATATACTCTTGAGGTAGTACATGAATAATTTCCTCACCGGGTGCCATCATTAATTTAAACATATCATCAATAAGAGAATCGATATCATTTTGAGAAATTTCCTGCTCAATACTTGAACGGGTTTTAATCCCTCGGTGTTGCATACTTCTGATATGTTGACCAGCAATACCAACATTCACAACTTTAATGTCAACACCAGACTTAGCTTCCGCTTCAGCAACAGCTGTTTGAATAGACTGAACAGTTTGATCGATATTCTGCACCACACCTCTGGCAACACCAAAAGATTCGGATTTTCCCATACCAAGAATTTCAATTTTACCAAATTCATTTCTACGTCCTACAATAACAACAATTTTTGTTGTTCCAATATCTAAACCGACTACAATTTCTGATGGTTCCATGTTATAATAATTATAATTTATTTTTTAGTACAAACGATTTGATTCTTAAACTTTAAATTAATTACCGAATATTTATCCCACCAACCGGTTGTATTTAATCCTTGCTGGTAAAACGTTAAAAGTTTTTTAAATTTCTCATCCATAGCGGTTGTGTCGCCAAATATTATTTTCTGATCACCTACTATAGGAACAAGCTCCATATCTCTTTCTTTATTTATATATATCTGTTGAATCTGAGCGCTCCAAAACGTATCCGCATTTATATAATTTGCCATCGCATAAATTTCATCCAACATACTTGTAGTATTGAGCAAACTATCTTTACCGATTTCGATGATAGAATATTTGTAGCGTTTAATAAAAGGTTCTGAAATCATACCGTTTACAATGATAACCTTTGCCGTATAATTATCCGACAAGGGCATTAATTTACCATCACTATCAATATAGTAACTATCTCCGTCCAAATTAATAATTCGAACTACAGGGTTTCTTTGCAAAACTTCCACATTCACTTCACCATCAATAGACATGTACACTTCTGCATTGGCTATATTTGCGTGGCTATTTAAGGCCTTTTCAATTGCTGAAATATTCACGGATGATTTCGGCTGACCAATAATAGAATCGCCTCTTTCGCGAATCAAATTAATAATATCCAATTTATCAAGAAAATATAAATCATTTTCTTGATTTACAGTAACATTCAATTTCTCGCACAGTAGTGCATCTTGTTGTTTGTTAACAAATCCCAATGTAACTAACAAACCGATGATCAAAATGGACCAAAGAATAACGAATAGTATTTTCTTAATTTTTTTCAATTACTTAATCAGTTGTTTTTTAATTGGCTCAATAAAAGTATCAATATCCCCGGCCCCCATTGTCATAAGAACTTCAAGATTTCTTGATGCTAGTTCTTTTAGTAAATTCTCTTTTTGACAAATACATTTATTCGGCAACTTCATTTTATCCAATAGCATTTGTGAATTTACTCCTGTGATCGGTAATTCACGCGCTGGGTAAATTTCCATCAAAATACATTCATCTAACAAATCTAAACTTCTTGCAAAATCATCTGCAAAATCTCTGGTCCGAGAAAACAAATGCGGTTGAAAAATCCCAGTTATTTTTTTTCCTGGATACATCTCTTTAGCTGAACTAATCGAAGCGTTCAATTCTTCAGGGTGATGCGCATAATCATCAATATACACTAACGCATCTGTTTTTATATGATAATCAAAACGTCTTCTCACGCCTTTAAATGAGGACAATGATTCCCCAATTACCTTTTCAGAAACATTTAACTGACAAGCAACTGCAACTGCAGCTATAGAGTTCTCTACATTATGTATACCCGGCAAACCCAATGTTATATTTTTAAAAACAGTTGAGGGAGTAATAATATCATAAACATAAAGGCCATTTTCAATTCTTATATTCTGAGCAAAGTAATCTGCAGCTTCGTCATTCACAGCATAAGAAAAAGTTGTTATTCCATCTACGAATACTTTCGAAACAATATTTTTTTTCAGAATCAGTTTCGATTTAACTTGTTTTGCAAAAAGAGAAAAAGATTCTTCCACCTGACCGGCATCACCATAAATATCGAGATGATCAGCATCCACAGAAGTAATAACAGCTATTTCGGGATGTAGCGTTAAAAAAGAACGGTCGTATTCATCAGCTTCAACAATAATCAAATGCTTATTATCTGAAGCTACGTGTTCGACTTTCAGCTGTTTGCTCAACAATAAATTTGTATTGTAATTTTGTGTAATCCCCCCTAAAAAAGCAGATGGATCTAGTCCGGCTGACTTTAAAACATGAGCAATCAAAGAAGATGTAGTTGTTTTACCATGCGTTCCAGCCACAGCGATGGTATGTCCAGTTTGTGTTATCATCCCTAGAACTTCAGCGCGTTTTTTAATATTAAACCCATTTAAATTAAAAAAAACATACTCGCTATGGTCTTTTGGAACAGCAGGTGTAAAAACAATTAATATATTATCAATATCATAAGGTAGTTCCTTTATAAAAGCAGGAATATTTCTAATGTGATCTTCAAAATGAATTTGAATTCCTTCTGCCATTAATTCATCTGTGAGATAGGTTCTTGTTTTATCATAGCCTGCGACTCTTTTCCCCATTGCATTAAAATAACGAGCAAGTGCACTCATGCCGATACCGCCAATTCCGAGGAAATAAACACTATGAATTTTAGACAAGTTCATTTTAATTTTTTCTATTTATTAAGCTCAACAGTTCATTTGCAATAGTAATAGCAGAGTCCTGAAATGCTAATTTTCCAATATTTTCGGACAGTTTATAACATTGTTCTTCATTATTAATTAGTGCAATTGTTTGTTCACATAACTTTTCACGTGCCTCCTCATCTTTAATAATAAGAGCTGCATTATAGGTTACCAAAGCCATTGCATTTTTTGTTTGGTGATCTTCTGCAACATTTGGAGAAGGAATTAAAATACAGGGCTTCTTCACCAAACACAATTCTGAAACCGAACTTGCACCGGCTCTGGAAATAACTAGATCAGCAACCGCATAGGCATAATCCATTTTTTGAATAAAATCAAAAGCCGTGATGCCATTCTTTTCAAATTTAGCTACTGCTAATTTTGCATTTTCATAATAGCTTTTACCCGTTTGCCAGATTAACTGAATATTATTTTTTTCAAATGCATCGAGACAATTCAGAATACTTTCGTTCACCGTTTTAGCACCTAAACTTCCACCGATGACTAGGATAGTTTTTTTATTTGTATTTAGTCCAAAATATTCTAATCCTCTTTCTTTTTTCCCATCTAGCGATAAAATATCTTGACGAACAGGATTCCCTGTTAACAGAATTTTTTCTTTCGGAAAATATTTTTCCATTCCACTGTATGCAACACAAATGCGGTCAACTTTTTTTGAAAGAATTTTATTTGTAATTCCAGGATACGAATTTTGTTCTTGCAAAAGTGTAACAACGCTATTTCGAACAGCAATCTGTAACATTGGTCCACTTGCGAAACCACCTGTTCCAATTACAGCATCTGGCTTAAAGGATTTCAAAATTCTTTTTGCCTTGAAGAGACTGCTGATTAATTTAAATGGGAAAGCCAAATTTGACATAGATAGTTTTCTTTGAAAACCTGAAATCCAAAGACCTTCAATTTTATAACCTGCAGCAGGCACTTTTTCCATTTCCATTTTCCCTAACGCACCAACAAAAAGAAATTCTGTATCAGGGCGTAAACTTTTAATTGCGTTAGCAATAGCGATAGCAGGAAAAATATGACCGCCAGTTCCTCCTCCGCTAATAATTATTTTAAGTGGTTGCAAATTCTCCTCCTTCCGCTTTAACTTCATTTTCACGACTAACACTCAAAATAATTCCAAGAGAAATACTGGTAAACCAAATGGACGTTCCTCCCATACTAATTAATGGTAAAGGCTGACCAGTTACAGGGAATAAATTAACAGCAACAGCCATGTTTATCATTGCTTGAAATACCAAACTAAATGTAAGACCAATTGCCAATAAACTACCGAATGTACGTTCACTATTATTGGCAATACGAACACCCCGAAAAAGTAATACTACATATAAGAATATAATACTAATAGCTGTAATGATACCCCACTCTTCAATTAGAATTGCAAAAATAAAATCGGAAGATGCTTGAGGCAAAAAATTCCTAGAAATACTATTACCAGGACCTTGTGGCACAATACCTCGAGCAATTGCAATTTTAGCTTGTTCTGCCTGAAAATTACTTTCGCTATCGCCTTTACTGAAATTTTCGATACGAGCTTTCCACGTTCTTCCGCGAGGAATTGCATCGGGGAAGTTCAATATTATCATCACAAGAAATGCAATAAAAATAACACCTGATCCGATCAGTAGCCATAAATGTTTTGCATTCATTCTGCCAACAAACATTAAAACCAGACAAGTCAAAAATAACAAAGCTGCGGTAGAAAAATTTGCAGGAAAAATTAATGCACAAATAATAACAACAGGAATAATGACGGGCAAAAAGCCTTGCTTAAAATCTTTTATTACATCCTGTTTAATTGATAACATCCTAGCGACATAAGTAATCAATGCTAACTTTGCAAAATCGGATGTTTGAAATGTTAAAGAAGTTCCTGGAATTGCTAACCAACGGGACGCATCTCCTGCACTTACACCTTTCAATAAGGTATACAATAATAAAGGTGCCGCAAGAAAAACTGCAATCTGAGAGATTCTAGAAAAATAGGTATATTTTACTTTATGAATAAGATACATCAAGAATATACCGGTAGCAACAATAAAAATATGTTTAATCAGATAAGATCCAGTATCGCCATTTTTATAGCGATATGCTAAAGCAACCACTGAACTATAAACAACCAAAATGGATAATAGTGATAGTAGTAAAACTACAGTCCAAATTACCTTATCACCTTTTATGTATTTAAATAAGTTCATTTTTAAATTCTTTAGTCGAATTCTAATCCAAAATAATGGAGGGATTTAAATTCTAAAATCATTCTTTAACCTTTAATTTGTTTAACGATACTTTTAAATTCATTACCACGACTTTGATAATTATCGAAAGAATGAGAATGAGCACAAGCAGGAGAAAATAAAACGACATCACCCGAAATGGCGTAAGCAAAAGAAATCTGAACGGCTTCTTTAATAGACAATGCTTTCGCAAAGAGCATTTTATGAGCAGAATAACTGTTTAGAATCTTTTCGCTAGCAACACCCAGATAGATAATGGAAACAACTTTTTGCTTTACCTGCTGAGCTAGAACAGAATAATCATTATCACTATCATCACCACCAATAATAAGAACTACAGACGCATTTATAGACTCCAACGCATTTCGAGTAGCGGTAAGCCTTATGGATTTAGAATCATTAATAAATGCAATACCATTTATTTCATCTATAAATTCTAATTGGTGATCATCTTCGGAAGAGCGAACAGGTTCACGAGACAATTGCAACTGATTTAATTTTTCGTTATAATTTTGAATGTTTTTATTTTCCATCATTATTTAAATTTTTAAAAAATACAACGTAATAGCATTATAAAGCCCTTACCGCTTGCTTAAATTGGGTTCCTCTATCTTCGTAATTCTCGAACATATCGAAACTAGCACAAGCAGGTGACAATAAAACAGTATCGCCTTTTTTACCAATTTTGTATGATTGAGCTACAGCCTCCTGAGCCGATTTTGCTTCTAAAATTGTATCAACGACATCTGCAAAAGCCTTAATGATTTTTTTATTATCTGTACCTAAACAAATAATAGCTTTCACTTTTGATTTCACAAGATCGGTCAACATTGAATAATCATTTCCTTTGTCAACTCCACCAAGAATGAGAATAACAGGATTATTCATACTTTCCAACGCATACCATGTAGAATTTACATTGGTTGCTTTTGAATCATTAATGAATTCAATACCATGAACGTTCCCTACCAACTCCAAACGATGGTCGATGTTATGAAAATCAGAAAGGCTCTCGCGAATAGTTTCTTTTCTGATCTCTACAAGTTTTCCGGCAACACCTGCAGCCATTGAATTGTAGATGTTGTGTTTTCCTTGTAGTGCTAGTTCTTGTATTGTCATAAATAAGGGATTTGTGTTATTTGTATTTATTACTATTTGATTGTTTTCGTTTAAATAAGCTCCGATTTCTAATTGTTTTTTTATAGAAATAGGAAATTGTTTTGCTTTACTATTTTTAGTTCGTATTTTATTCAATGTCACTTCATCATCAATACAATAAACAAATGCATCTAATTCTGTTTGATTCTGAATGATCCTAAACTTTGAGTCTGCATAATTTTCTAGTTTATAATCATATCGGTCTAAGTGATCAGGAGTAATATTCAAAAGAACTGCTATGTCGGCTTTAAATTCAAACATGCCATCCAATTGAAAACTGCTTAACTCCAACACATAAAAATCAAAATCATTCTGTGCTACTTGCAATGCAAAACTTTTTCCAACATTGCCAGCTAAACCAACATTCAAACCTGCTTTTTGCATCATGTGATAAATAAGCAATGTTGTAGTTGTTTTCCCGTTACTTCCTGTGATACAGATTTTTTTTGCATTTGTGTATCTACCAGCAAATTCAATTTCTGAGATAACAGGTATTCCTTTTTCAATCAATGCTTTTATCAAATCAACTTTATCAGGAATCCCAGGGCTTTTTACTACTTCGTGAGCATTGAGGATTAAGTCAAGTGTATGCTTTTCTTCCTCCCACTTAATTTCATATTTTGAAAGAACATTTTTATACGTATCATTTATTTTTCCTTTATCAGAAAGGAAAACATCAAATCCATTTTTTTGAGCTAATACAGCAGTACCAACACCGCTTTCACCACCGCCAAGAATTACTAAGCGTTTCATTTATCTTAACTTTAATGTTACAATTGTTAAAACAGCAAGCATAATTCCTATGATCCAAAAACGGGATACTATTTTCGATTCATGCATTCCCAATTTTTGATAGTGATGGTGCAAAGGCGCCATTTTAAAAAGCCTATTTTCGCGCGCATATTCAATTCCAAATTTTTTCTTCATTCTTTTGAAATAGGCTACTTGAAGCATCACTGATACATTTTCAACCAGAAATACGCCACATAAAATTGGAATAAGAAGTTCTTTACGAATAGCTATTGCAAAAACAGCAATAATTCCACCCAAGGCCAAACTGCCAGTATCACCCATAAAAACCTGAGCAGGAAAAGAATTATACCACAAGAAACCAACACAAGCTCCTACAAAAGCGGCAATAAAAATTACCAGTTCACCAGAATTCGGAATGTACATGATATTCAAATAATCAGCGAACACCGTATTACCCGAAACGTAAGCGAGAATGCCCAAAACAACTCCAATAATAGCGGATGTGCCTGTCGCCAAACCATCAATACCATCTGTAATATTTGCTCCATTGGATACTGCGGTAACAATAATGATCACAAAGGGAATAAAAATGATCCAAGCCCATTTTTGATATCCTTCACCTAAAAATGAAAGCAGGGAAGAATAGTCAAATTCATTATTTTTCACAAAAGGTATGGTCGTCTTCATAGACTTGGTTGCTTCTTCAGAATAAATTGCGATTTGAGTATTTTTCTCGGAAGTACTAACAACATCCATTGTTGGAATTTTACCTGCAAATATTTTTTCTTTCACAACAACTTCATCATTACAATAAAGAGTTATTCCAACAATAAGTCCGATACCAATTTGTCCGAGCACTTTAAATTTACCTGCTAATCCCGCTTTATTTTTTTTGAATACTTTAATGTAATCATCCAAAAAACCAATTGCTCCAAGCCAAACAGTAGAAAGCAGCAATAGAATAATATATATATTATGAAGTTTTGCAAAAAACAATGTAGGAACAACAATTGCAGATAAAATAATTAAACCTCCCATGGTAGGTGTTCCCTTTTTTTCTAACTGACCATTTAAACCAAGGTCACGCACTGTTTCACCAACTTGTTTACGATGCAGTAGATTGATGATTCGTTTTCCAAAAACCAATGAAATTAAAAGAGATCCGATTAGAGCCATTGCAGCGCGGAAAGAGATATAATGAAAAACTCCTGCTCCGGGAACATCAAATTGTTTATCTAAAAAGTCGAATAAATAGTAGAACATTGTTTTTATGGTTTATTATTTTTCAAATAATTTTAAATTATCCTGCAACACCAACATATCATCGAAATCATGCTTTACTCCTCTTATTTCCTGATATTTTTCATGTCCTTTGCCAGCAATCAAAATAATATCTCCTGGTTTTGCGTAAGAACATGCAGTTTTTATTGCTTCACTTCTTTCGGTAATAGAAATTGTTTTTTTATTATTAACAGCATCAACACCTTGCTGCATTTGTTTAATGATTGCATCGGGATCTTCGCTTCTTGGATTATCAGAAGTTAGAATCACTTTATTACTTAAGTCACAAGCAATCTTAGCCATTATTGGACGCTTAGAAGCATCTCTGTCGCCGCCACATCCAACAACAGATATTACTTGTTCATTACCTGATCTGATATCTGAAATTGTTTTTAGAACATTTTGAAGTGCATCCGGCGTATGCGCATAATCAACAATTCCGATTATTCCATTATCTGTTCTAATATATTGAAAACGACCTTCAACAGAAGATAGAGAACTTAACGTTGTGAGAACATTTGTTTTATCTTCTTTCAACAAAACAGCAGTTGCATAAACTGCAAGTAAATTATATGCATTAAAACTGCCAATCAGCTTGCTCCAAACTTCCTGATTATCGATATTCAAAAGCAAACCACTAAATTGATTTTCGATAACTTTACATTTAAAATCAGCCATCGATCGCAATGAATATGTTTTTTTTGTTGCTTTTGCATTTTGCAACATCACTTCTCCGTTGGCGTCATCTTTATTTGTAAGAGCAAATGCATTGCGTCCAAGCAAATCAAAAAAACGCTTTTTCGCTTTGATGTAAGCATCGAATGTTTTATGATAATCTAAATGATCGTGCGTAATGTTTGTAAAAACACCACCAATAAAATGGATACCATTAATTCGATTTTGAACAACTGCGTGAGAACTCACCTCCATAAAACAATGTGTACATCCTTTCTCTAACATCTGACGAAGCAGCGCATTTAACTGTATTGCATCGGGTGTGGTATGTGTTGAGAGGAGAACATCGTTATTGATTTGATTTTTTACAGTAGAAAGCAATCCAACCTTATATCCTAATTTTTTAAATAAATTAAAAAGCAAGGTTACGGTAGTCGTTTTTCCGTTCGTTCCAGTAACGCCTATTAATTTTAATTTTTCGGATGGATTATCATAAAAATTAGAAGCCACAATGCCTAAAGCAGCTGAAGAATCCAACACTTTCACATACGTTATTTTCTCATTTAATTCAGCTGGAAATTCTTCACACAATACAGCAATAGTACCTTTAGAAATAACATCGTTGATATATACGTGCCCGTCACTCTGAGTTCCTTTAATAGCAATAAATAAACTATCTTTTTCAATATTACGTGAATCAAAGGTTAGGGAAGTAATAGCGAGATTGGTAGAACCAACCACTTCAACTATTCCTGCTTTGTATAATATGTCTTTTAATAATTTCATAAATTCATTTTACTCTTTGCTAAATAGATACTTCCATTTTCATTAAAAACTTCAGGCGCTTTATTTATATCAACTGCAATACTATTTTTGAACCTTTAACAAAAGGAGTTCCTGCAGCTTTTGATTGCGTTGCAACAGCTCCACTTCCAATAAGTTGAACGCGAATTCCGTTGTTCTCTAACAAAAACAATACATCACGTGCAGTCATACCAAATAAGTTTGGAACTATTCCTTTTTTCAAAGTTTCTTCAGGAAACTTAGATGACAGAGAAACAGAGATTGAATCGTTTGATAAAGCAGAAACCCATTCTGACTTTTCATCATTTGTAGTATTTTTCACTTTCAATACTTTCAATACATTTTCAATATCATGCTGGTAACCACACTTCACTTTGGGTGCAGTAAGCGCATATTTAGGCTGAATGTTATTAATCTCTTTATGAATTTCCAGACTCGTAGAATAAACTTTATCGGCAACATCCTTAAAAACGGGCCCCGCAACAGAACCACCATAATAAGAATCTCCACTTGGTGCACTAACAACAACAATACATGCATACTTAGGATTATCAGCAGGAAAATAACCTACAAAAGAAGCTTGATACGTCATCTTTCCATTAACAATGCCCATTTGCGCAGTACCTGTTTTTCCAGCAATTTGATAATCTGCAGCTCTCAAGCTTTTAGCTGTTCCATTTGTTACAACACCTTCCATCATTTTTCTTGCTTTCTGAGCGGTTGCTTTAGAACAAATTGCTGGATTAATAACTTCTGGTTCAAAAATTTTGATTGACTTTCCACGATTAGTAATTTGTTTTATAAACATTGGCCGCATCATTTTACCATCATTTGCAATAGCTGCATAAAAATTCAGGATCTGTAACGGAGTGATTCTTGTTTCATAACCATAACTGATCCATTGCAAAGAAATCTTAGACCAGGTTTTATCTTTTGTATCTTTTATATATGGCTTCCCTTCTCCTGGAATTGGAATATTTAAAGGGTCATTCAAATTCATCTTATACAATCGGTCAATATATTGCTGAGGATTTTTTGAATAATAGCGGGAAATAATTTTAGTAACACCAACATTGGAAGACAATTCAAAAACCTCCTGCACAGTAATTTTACTTTTTACAGGAGGATGAGAATCGGCAACTCTTTCGTTGCTGTAATAGCAAACCCCATTTCCGATATCCACAATTTCATTCAAGCTTACATTATGATCCTCCATTACGGCAACTAATGAAGGAAGTTTAAAAGTAGAACCGGGAACCGTAGCAGAACCTACAGCGTAATTCAAGTTTTCTACATAGGTGGAATCTTTCGTCCGTTTCAAGTTTGCAATGGCTTTAACCTCTCCTGTTTTAATTTCCATCAAAACCAAACAACCATGATCAGCGCCATGTTTTCTCAATGAATTCATCAATGAGTTCTCAGCCACATCCTGCACATTAATATCTATTGTTGAAACGATATCATCACCATCTTCGGGATCAATTTCATTATCATCATTTATTGGACGCCAAACGTTTCCAGCAATTTTCTGCATCCATCGTTGTCCACTTTTACCAAGCAACACACTATCAAAAGCTACCTCTAGCCCGAATGATTTTCCTGTTCCATTTTCATTTACTTTACCAATTGTACGTGCGGCTAAAAACTGAAAAGGACGCTCACGTTTATTTGTTTGCAGATAAACAAAACCACCACGATTTTTTCCTCTGCGAAGAATTGGAAATTTTTTCATTTTCTGGAGATCAGTATATGATACATCGCGATGCAACACAACCCATCTATCACCACTTCTTCTTGCATTAACAAGCAATTTTCTATAGTCTTTGTAGGTCTTGTCTTTAAATAAATTTGAAAGGCAAACAGAAAGAGAATCTACATTCTCTTTAAACAGCTCATAGGAAATTGCCTCGGTATTTACATCCATTCCTACTTCAAAATAAGGCAGCGAAGTAGCAAGTAAAATTCCATTTGCATCGTAGATATTTCCGCGAACCGCTTCGATATCAAAAAAGCGTGTTGAGAATTTTTCCGCCTGAGATCTTAGGGCATCTCCTTCAGAAAATTGGATGATAACTATTTTGGAAATAATGGCGATACCAAAGAGGCATATAAAAAAATATATGAGATATACACGCCACAGTATGTCTTTTTTAACTTCCAAAGTATTAATCTATTTTAGGGTTTGTATTAACTATTTTTACAACAATTTTTTTAGGAGGCACCACCGACTCCTTTATTCCAGATGTTTGTGCAGCTAATGCTTTTGCAACTTCTGTTTGTTTACTCTTTATTACTAAAGAATCTTTCACAACGATGTATTGCGTTTTCAATTCTTTTTTTTCATTTGTCAATCGGTTTAATTTTCTAACCTGATCATCATCGTAATATCCTTTTGCGATATAACAAACAGCAAGGAAAGACAAGAAAAAAATGTATGGTAAATTTTTAAGCGTCGTTTCTTTTGATAAAAAATTACCACTTACAACATTCGCAACAGAACGCACCACTTTATTTTCCTTGACAGGTTTTGAAACGTTAGGCTCTTCTACTGTTGTTTGCTCTTTAAATTTATTCCCCATTTTTTTACAAAAAACAACATGTTCGTTTCATCGAAAAAAATTGTTTTATTTAATTTATATATGTTTAGTTTTTTTTGAAACAGATATTTATTTCTTTTCTGCTATTCTCAATTTTGCACTTCTCGCTCTGCTATTTTCTAAATTCTCTTTTTCACTAGGCACAATCGGCTTCCTTGTAATTTGCTTGAATGGTGTCAACGGATTTCCGTAAAAATCTTTCTCAATATCCCCTTCAAACTTTCCACTTCTCATTATATTTTTAACTAGTCGGTCTTCCAAGGAATGATAGGAAATCACAACTAATCTCCCACCAGGCTTCAAAACCTCCAAGCTTTGAATCAACAAATCTTGCAATACATCCAATTCTTTATTGACTTCGATACGCAATGCCTGAAAAACTTGCGCATAATATTGATTTTCTCTACCCTTTTTCACACATTTAAGAATCATTGTCTTCAAATCATTCACCGTTTCAATCTGCTTATCTTTTCGGTTATGAAAAATAATAGAAGCCAAATAACCTGCATTATCAACCTCTCCATACAATCTAAAAACATGCTTCAACGCGTCTTCACTATATGTATTCAAAACTTCTGCTGCCGTTTGGCTTGCATTCTGATCCATTCTCATATCCAATCTTGCATCAAAACGAATAGAAAATCCACGCTCTGCTTCATCAAACTGATGTGAAGAAACACCTAAATCAGCAAGCAAACCATCAACCGGAAGTGCATTATACATTTTCAAAAAATTTTTCAGGTATCTGAAATTTTGTTTGATAAGTACAAATCGCTCATCATCAATAGTGTTTTTAACAGCATCTTCATCTTGATCAAAAGCATATAGCTTACCAGTTGTTAAATGCTTTAAAATCTCACGAGAATGACCGCCACCACCAAATGTGACATCAACATAGATTCCTTCCGGATTAATATTCAACCCATCTATACACTCTTTTAAAAGAACAGGATTATGATACTGCATCTTTGTCTTCATTGTTTGAAGGAGTGATTCCACCCATTACATCTTCAGCAAGTTTTTCAAAGTTTGCAGTGCTGCTATTAATAAATTTCTCGTAAGCTTTTTTATCCCAAATCTCAATTCGGTCTCCTGCAGCTGCCATTACAATATTCTTATTCATACCAGCAAACGACATCATATCTTTCGATATCAACAAACGTCCGGAAGCATCCAAATCAACAGGTACAACACCATAGTTAAACATCCTGATAAACTCAACATTCTTCTTCACGAACTTATTTAGCTTGTTCACTTCTTTCACCATTTCATTCCAGGTTCCCATAGGATACAACTCTAACGACTTACTAAAAATGCTTCGCTTCATCACAAAACCACCTTTCAAGTCTTTAGTAAGTTGTTTCTTGAACGCAACAGGAAGCATCACGCGACCCTTCGCATCTGCATTACATTCATATACACCAAACAGACTATTCATTGAAGTTTTATTGTTTAAAGTGTAAAAATAAAAACAATTTTCCCACTTTTTACCACAATTTACCACTTTGTTGAAAACTTTATCTTTTTGAACAGCTTAATTCGCTAAAATTGGGTGGAATAAAAGCAGATGCATATATTGACTATTGCTCCGAAGAGCTTAAATAATAAAGGGAATAACGCATCAGATACCTATGATTATAAAATACATTCGAGTGGTGGGTGAAAAATAAGATGCTAAGAACTTTTTATTTTAAGGCAAAAATGATTCTGTCGGAATTAAAATCGAAAAACTATCTTTACACGTGCTAAAAAAACAAGACTATATACTTCCTTCTGGTGAATTAAACATCAACATTGAAGGGCTTAACAAACGCTTTGAACAAATTTGCGTATTTGATTCAAACGTAAATATAAACGACAAACGTCATCTCTCTTCGTCTGTCCTCATTGCTATTGGTGCTACTCAGGAGTTATGCATCTATAACCCCTTAGATGCATTAATCAAATTGCAAGAATTTTATGATTCAAAGAAGGGCTGGCTATTTGGCTATCTTACTTACGATCTTAAAAATACTATTGAGCCGTTGAGTTCCTCCAACTGCGACAATCATGATTTCCCACTTCTTCAATTTTTTGCTCCGCAAGTTGTATTTGAAAAAATTAAGGATCGCGCAAGCTTTTATTTCGATGATGAATTTGTTTCTGAAAAAGAAGCAAAGGAAATAGTTGATTTTTGTTTTTCAACTTCGCCTTCTCAAAAAGATGTGAAAAATGAAAAAATAAATATTCAGTCAAAAATCACAAAAGTGGACTACATATCCTCCTTCAATCAACTAAAAGAACATATTCACAAAGGCGATATTTATGAAATTAATTTTTGTCAGGAGTTTTTTGCTGAAAAAGTAATTTTGAAAACTCCCGATATTTATAAAAAATTAAATGAAATTTCTGGCGCTCCATTTTCTGCGTATTGTAAATTTCAGGAACACTATTTATTATGCTCCAGTCCTGAACGTTTTATCCAAAAAAAATCAAACCGTATTATTTCTCAACCAATAAAAGGAACAATTAAAAGATCAAGCATTCCTTCGGAAGATGAAAAATTAAAAAAAGAATTGTTTAACAATATTAAGGAAAGAAGTGAGAATGTAATGATTGTTGACTTGGTTCGAAATGACTTATCCCGCATCGCAAAAAAAGGGACTGTTGCGGTTGATGAATTATTTGGAATATATACTTTCAAGCAAGTTCATCATATGATCTCCACAGTTAGTTGTGAATTAAAAGAGAACGTTTCCTTCACTAACATAATTCGTAGCATGTTCCCAATGGGTTCTATGACTGGCGCCCCTAAAATAAGCGCGATGCATCTTATCGAACAACATGAAAAAACCAAGCGTGGATTATATTCAGGCGCAGTTGGTTACATTTCTCCTGACGGAGACTTTGATTTTAATGTTGTGATAAGAAGTATATTGTATAATGCCAAAAACAATTATGTGTCTTTTATTACAGGGAGTGCAATCACAGAAAAAGCAGAAGCCGAGCAAGAATATGAAGAATGCTTATTAAAAGCAAAAGCTATGTTTGAAGTTTTAAGTGCATCTTTAGAATAAAAATTATAATTAATAACAATTAAATAAAATACTAAAGCCTTAGGTGTAAATTTGTAACATGCTTCATTTATTTAACACATTCATCAAAAAAGAAAATCTGTTCAAATCAACCGACAAAATTTTATTGACGGTAAGTGGAGGAATTGATTCTGTTTCTATGTGTGAATTGTTCTTCAAAGCAGGATTTAAATTTGGTATAGCACATTGCAATTTCCAATTGCGAGGTGCAGAAAGCGATGTGGATGAATCATTTGTAGAAGAGCTTGCTGAGAAATATAACGCTCAACTTCACTCCGTTACTTTCGAAACCTCATCCTATTCTAAAAAAAACAAACTTTCTATTCAGCAAGCAGCGAGAGAATTGCGCTATAATTGGTTCGAAGAAATTAGGTCGCAATACAAATACAACTTTATTGCAACAGCCCATCACCGTGACGATTCTATCGAAACATTTTTCATTAACCTCATTCGGGGAACTGGTATTTCAGGACTTCACGGAATATTACCGAAACAAGGAATGATAATTCGTCCATTACTTTTCATGAGCAAAGATGAGATCCTTGCTTTTTCTAAAAATAACAAATTAAAACATCGTGAAGATAGCAGTAATGCTTCCGATAAATACCTAAGAAATAAAATTCGTCTTCAACTAATCCCGCTACTTAAAGAGCTCAACCCAAAAATTAATCAAACCATAATTGATGAAATCAAGAGGTTTAGTAATGTTGAAAAGATTTACAAAAAAGAAATTTCTGCGAAGCAAAAAAAAATAGTATCAGAGGATTTACATTCAAGCAGAATATCGATTAAAGAATTGAATCGATTAAACCCTGTCGAACCTTATTTATTTGAATTTTTACATCCATTGGGATTCAATGCTTCAACCATTGAAGAAATCGTATTCTCTCTCAATGAGCAGTCTGGGAAACAATTTTTTTCTTCAACTCACCGATTAATTAAAGACAGAGAACATCTGATTGTAGAAGATATTATTAAGAAAAAAATAAATAGTTCAGCGCATAAAAATAAAAGCTATCCGGTAAAAAAAAATCAAAAAAGCTTAAAAGCAGCTGACCTTAAAATGTCATTTAGTTTAAAAAAGACGCAGGAACATTTATTAAAAACATCTTTAAATTGTGCGAACATTGATTACGACAAATTAATATTTCCTCTTGAAATTAGAAAGTGGAAAAAGGGAGATTCTTTTTATCCTCTAGGAATGAAAGGGAAAAAGAAACTGAGTGATTTTTTTATAGACAAAAAACTTTCATTGATTCAAAAGGAGACGATATGGCTTCTCACTTCTGAGAATAAAATAGTATGGATTATCGGCTTGAGGATAGACGAACGTTTTAAGATCACAGACAAAACAACAAAAATTTATTTTGCAGAACGACTTTAGTTCCTAACTTTGAAAAAGTATGCAAGAGAAAATCCTATTCGAAGAGAAACAATACATGGGCTATAATAAGTGGTCAATAGTATGGCGCACTGTTTTAGCGATGTTTTGTTTTATACTTTATTACTGGAGCGAAAACCCAAAACCAGTTGACCTAGCAATGATGGAATTACCCTGTTCCCCAGTAGATGGTAATTCAGGTCAGTTATTTTTTTTGATGGGAATCATCCTAATGTTACTTTCTTTAATACTCATCTTTGTATTGCACATTCACACGAAGATTATTGGAGACAACTTAATCCTAGATGGCTTATGGACATCAAGAAAAGTAAAAATCAACCTAAATAATATTGTAGAAATAAAAAAAGTAAAATACAGTAAATACTTTTTAAATCGACCTGTTTACAACCTTCACTACAAAAATAAGATTCGCTTTTTTACTCAGGGAAATGAGGCATTAGAACTCACCGATAAAGACGGGCTTAAATACCGCATCGGGAGCCAAAAGCTGGATGAATTTTACAATGCAGTAAATAATTTCAGCCATATTCGTCAGGTATAAAAAATAGCTACATGGTGTAACACATTTTGATTTTGCACGTATAACGATTCAGTATTTATTTAATTCTAACTATTAACCGCTTCTGATATGACAAATTCAACTAACTCAAATCCTGTTTCGATAGAGAAAGAAAACATTAGTGGACTTAAGTTTCCGGAAACAGATGTTTTAACTACAAGTGAAGAAATAAAAAACAGATTTGCCGAACTTGACAGGGCTTTAAAATTAGGCAATCTGGAGCACAACAAAATAAAGATCACATTTAAAGACTCGGAAGGCGTAAAACAAGTAAATACTACTGTTTGGGGAGTTACAGATAAACGTGTCATTTTAAAACAAGGAGTAGTTATTCCTATTCACAGAATACTCGAAGTAAATGTCTAGATCAATTGATGCAAATGCCATTTTAACAGTATTTGGCTATCAATTACAAATAATAATTTAATAATAGCCCTGATTTTTCGGGGCTATTTTTTTATCTTTACCTCGGTTCAAATAAAAAATTGAAAAACACCCTACTCATGAAATACATTTTTAGATTTTTTCTTCTGATCATAAACTTCTTTATTGTTAGTCATTCACTGGCACAAGTTGTTGATCCCGTTAAATGGAAAATCAGTTCAAAAAAAATCAGTGATTGTGACTATGAAATACAATTTACCGGAACTATCGAGGATCATTGGCATGTTTATTCGCTCAATTTAAAAGGGGATGATGGCCCGATGCCTGCAAACATTTTTGTTGACAAAAGCAAGGATTATGAAGCAGTTGGAAAACCTACTGAAGGGGCACCAATTAAGGCAATGGACAAAGTTTTTGAAATGGAAGTTTCCTATTTTGAAAAAACGGTCACCTTCAAACAAAAAATTAAATTAAAAGCTAACAAAGAAATAGTTGTTAAAGGTAAATACGAATACCAAGCATGCACTGAAGAAAAATGTATTTTTCCTCCCGCTACACCGTTTGAAGTTAAATTAAATGGAACTGCGGCATGTGAAAAACAAGATGTAAAAATTATTCCGGGAGAAACAATTACTTCAGCAACCAACTGCATCATCGACTCAAGCGCAGTTGTAAAAGCATTTAATTCAAAAAAGGTAACATCATCAAAAACAGAATTGGTAAAAGGGTTACCTACAACCACGTCAAAAACTGGTTTAAATAACAATATAATTTCAGAGGTGGACGATACAACACTAGAAGGGAAAGCATGGTGGTCAATTTTATTAACTGGATTTTTATGGGGATTTGCAGCCCTTTTCACCCCTTGCGTCTTTCCTTTAATTCCAATGAACGTAAGTTTCTTTCTCAAAAGAAGTAAAACAAAAGCAAAAGGAAAACTGAACGCGGTTTTATATGCCTTGTCAATTATTGTGATTTTTGTAACACTAGGACTCGGCATATCTGCCATTTGGGGTGGTGGTGCGCTTAACACATTTGCAACTAGCGCAGGCTTTAACTTTGTTATTTTTATTTTACTACTGATTTTTGCAGCATCTTTTTTAGGAGCGTTTGAAATTGTTCTGCCTTCCGCATTTGTTAACAAAATTGATGCACAAGGCGATAGAGGCGGATTTGCAGGAATCTTTTTCATGGCATTGGCACTAGTAGTTGTCTCTTTCTCCTGCACAGGCCCTATGGTTGGGAATGCGCTTGTTGCCGCATCAACATCCGGCAATACGTCCGGTGCTTTTTGGGCTATGCTCGGATTTTCTTCCGGGTTAGCGCTGCCTTTCGGATTGTTTGCATTTTTCCCTTCCATGCTTAATTCAATGCCTAAAAGTGGTGGCTGGCTCAATACAGTTAAAGTTGTTTTAGGCTTTTTAGAATTGGCATTGGCATTAAAATTTGCATCAAATGTAGACGTAGCATATAATTGGGGAATACTAACACGTGAAGTATTTATTTCACTCTGGGTTGTGATCTTCGCATTAATGACCATCTATCTATTAGGTGGCTTTAAAACATCTCACGATAGCGATACAAAACACCTTTCTGTTACACGTTTGTTTTTTGTTATCATCTCCTTTTTTGTAACAATTTATTTAATTCCAGGATTATGGGGTGCGCCATTAAAATTGTTCAGTGGCGTTTTACCGGCCTATGAAAATTCGGAATCACCCAATGGATTTGGAGGATCCGGAACAGCAATCAATGCGCACGATACGAATATAGACCCTGAATTCGCGCCATTTATTCATACAAGCAAAAATGGTATTGTGCATTTTAAAAATGATTACGATCATGCCTTGGCTTATGCAAAAAAAGTTGGCAAACCATTGATGATTGATTTTACAGGATTCCAGTGTGCGAACTGTAGAAAAACGGAAGATTTCATTTGGCCGGATGCCGGAGTTACAAAACGATTGAACAACGATGTTGTTCTGGTTTCGTTATATGTTGACGACAAAGCGGAATTAGACCCGAAAGATTACATGAACGTTTTTTGGTTCGGTCAAAAAAGGGACATTACCACTGTTGGGGATAAATTCAAATATATGGAAGAGACCTTATATAAACAAAGTACGCAACCATTATACATTTTGATCGATCATAATGAACAACTCCTTGTAAATCCGAGAGGATACAAGTCAGGCATTCCTGAATACACCACCTGGCTGGATGAAGGAATAAATGAATTTAAAAAACGCTCTAGCAATTAATAAAAAGTCCCGAATTGAATTCGGGACTTTTTTATTTCAATCACTACAAGATGGAGTATAAACAAAAAACACTTTTAATTGTATTAGTGATTGTATATATTTGTGTGTCTAACATATTTAAAGATGAGCATAAAAAAAATTACTATCATTTCTATTATAATCGGTTTTGCAGTTGGATTCAAATTCATCAACTCCGCTGCATCTAAAAGTCCGGCAAAAAAATTTCACACACAAACACAATTGGATGCTTACCAAGGCATTCCTACCCGTGCTCCGATAGCGCCTGGTGAATACTTTTTACCATCATCGAGTTGCAGAGGATGTCACGGTTACGATTCGGCAACTGTTTCCAATATAAATGAAGCAGGCGAAGACGTTAACCTAGTTGACAGATGGGAAAGTTCAATGATGGCATTGTCGGCAAAGGATCCCTTTTGGAGAGCAAAAGTGAGCCATGAAATAACTGTCAATCCAGGACATGCCGGACCACTTCAAAACAAATGTTTAGATTGTCATGCTCCGATGGGTGCTTATACTTCTCAATTCAAAGGTCATCCGTATTATGGATTAGCGGAGCTTGTTACAGATTCATTGGGACTCGATGGGGTTTCATGTGGCGGATGTCATGCCATTGCTCCTTCTGTCGGCTATACGTTTTCCGGAATCATTCCTTACGACACCAACCATGTTGAATACGGTCCGTTTACGGCACCTTCTGTAGGGCCAATGCAATTGTATGAAGGACTCACACCAGTTTATAGTAATCATATGGATCAAGCACGACTTTGTTCGGCATGCCATACCCTCATTACTGAAACTTCTGATTTAGCCGGTAGTTTTACAGGCGGGCATTTTGTAGAACAAGCAACATACCATGAATATATCAACTCAGACTTTCCTGCAAACAATATCAAATGTCAAACGTGCCACATGCCTCCCGTAAACGAACCAATCATTATAGCGAATGGATTCACAGGCTTAACACCGAGAACTCCTTTTAATCAGCACGTATTTGCAGGGGCAAATCTTTTTATGCTCAACTTAATTAAAAACAATAAAGGAACATTAGGAATAAATGTTCCCGATAAAAGTTTTGATTCCACGATTGTTGCAACAACAGACATGTTAAAATCAAAAACAATCAACTTTGATTTGCAATTAGTAAGCATTACCTCAGATACCGCTTTCTTTAAAGTAAAAATTCAAAACAAAGCAGGGCACAAATTTCCATCCGGTTATCCGACACGAAGAGCAGTGTTGCAATTTGTTGTAACCGATTCAAACAACGACACGGTTTTCCAATCCGGCATTTTCAACAACCAACAACGAGTAATTGGAGAAAATCCTTCATTTGAAGGCCATCACAACTTTATTAACCAATCAAACACTCCTCAGATTTATGAAATGGTTCCTGGAGATGTTAATGGTGACTTCACCTCTGTATTAGAAAGAGCGGCTATTTTATTAAAAGATAACAGAATTCCTCCAACCGGATTTACTACGACTTCTCCTGTGTATGATACGGTTCAGATATCTAATGATGCCTTAGCAGATACTGATTTCAACAAAGTTGGAAGTATTGAAGGAAGCGGAACTGATTGGGTTCATTTTGCTGTCCCTTTAGCAGCAGCCGTTGGTAATATCAGCGTTAAATCCAAAGTATATTATCAGTCGCTGCCACCAAAATGGGTAGCAGACATGTTCACGTATAGCACAGCGGAGATCAACACGTTTGAAACAATGTATAATGCAGCGGATCAAAAGCCGATTCTTATTGCAAGCGACAGCATCATCAATCTGCTTTTACCAACCGGAGTCAATACCTACTCTTCTAAAGAAGAAGTAAAAGCGTGGCCAACAATTTCTATGGATGGGAAAGTCTTTATCTCAGCAGCATACGGAACGCTCATCAAATCAATAGAAGTGTTCGATGCAAATGGTAAATTGCAGTCGCAGCTTCAAAACACAAGCTTCCAATCCACCATCAGCTTGTATTTACCCGAAAGTTCAGGTATATATTATATTAAAATATATTCGGGAACAAAAGTTGTATTCAAAAAAGTTGTAAAATCATAAAAAATTGTGTTAATTTACTCATCTCTAAACAAATATTAAAAATAAAAAACTATTCATCATGAAAAAAACTACCTACTCTAAGACATTAATGTTGGGATTAGTTTGTTCTATTGGGCTTATCAACTCTCATGCACAAACAGCTTTCACTAATTCAAACAGTTTAATTCCAACAGCAACACACAGTGGCTGTGCGATTTCAGTATCTGATATCAACAACGATGGTCTTGATGACATTGTTAAAATGGACCAATCAAAATCACTCGTAATTGATATGCAAAATCAAAATGGTTCATATACGCATTATAACTTAGGGACAATAGCAACTGGAAATGTATGGGGAATGGCAGTTGGAGATGTAGACCAAAATGGTTGGAAAGATGTAGCAACGGGAAGTAACGGAACAATGTACCTTGTAAAACTATCATGGACAGGAACTACAATAGCCAAAACGACTACTACTTTAACGGGATCTTACTTCGTTCAAAATATCACTTTTGGTGATTTTAACAATGATGGTTGGGTAGACCTAGCAGTATGCGATGATAATGATTATATGAAAATTTATAAAAATAACAGTGGAACATTAGCATCATCAACAACATTAATAAACACCAATATTAATCCAGGTTTGACTTATGGAGGAGGAGATCCTTATGATTCTGGTAATTATGGAAGTGTTTGGCTCGACATAGACAATGATGGAGATTTAGATTTATACACTGCACATTGCCGTCAATCCACATCAAGTTATACCGACCAAAGAAGAAGAGATCGATTATTTAGAAATAATGGATCTGGAGTATTTACCGAAGATGCTGCTGCATTGGGTATTGAACCAGCTGGAAACTTTAAACAAAGTTGGACCTCCAGTTTTGGAGATTTAGATAATGATGGTGATCAAGATGTTGTAATGACAAATCATGGTGAAAACAGCCAAATTTTTAAAAACAACGGTTCGGGAGTTTTCACAGATGTAACCGCTGGATCAGGTTTTTCAACTTCTTTTGATGCAATTGAATCAATAGTTGAAGATTTTGATAATGATGGTTGGTTAGATATTTTAATTTCGGGCCCGGGTTTAGTTATGTATCACAACAATGGAAATGGAACTTACACAGCATTATCAGGCGTTTTTGGTGGTGCAATGGCTTCTTTTTTATCATTTGCAACAGGAGATTTAAATCATGATGGCGCGATCGATTTGGTTGCTTCTTATGGTAACGTATACAATTCTCCAACTGGAACTGCAGATGTATTGTGGATGAACAATAATAATTCGAATCACTTTATCACCTTTAATTTAACAGGTACTATCAGTAATCACGATGCAATTGGTGCAAAAGTTATTATAACTGGTGCATTTGGAACACAAGTTCGCGAAGTGAGATCAGGTGAAACTTATGGAACGTCTAATTCCTTACAATTACATTTCGGTTTAGGAGCCAACACAACAATCACCTCAGCAGTTATTGAATGGCCAGCTGGTGGAACAACTACCTTTGGAACATTAGCAGCTGATCAGTTTGTTACTGCAGTTGAAGGTACATGCACAATCACCGGGAACGTAATTCCAGGGCCTTATACATATTGCACAGGAAGTTCTGTTGTATTAACGGCTCAACCGGGTTATTCAAGCTATTTATGGTCAAACGGTTCAACAGCAGCATCTGTTACCTCTACTTCAACATCCAATTACAATGTATTGGTTACAAGTGCAGCAGGTTGCTCCAACCTTTCTCCAACAGTATCAACCGTTCTAAATCCACCTGAAATACCTTTAGTTGCTAGTTCAGGTGCAAATTCATGTGCAGGAACGCTTACTTTAACAAGTTCTGCTGCTGCTGCATATAGTTGGACCGGTCCAGCAGGTTTTACGGCAACTACCCAATCTATTAACCCTACTGCAACAGGAACATATTCTTTAACTACAACTGGCTTATGTCAAAACTGGACAGCAGCACCAACAGTGGTATCTGTACTAGCTGCTCCTAGCCCAACAGGAACAGGCGCTGCAGGCCCTGGACCTGCATCTTTTAACATTTCAGCTGCTGGATCAGGAGGAACATTCAATTGGTATGACGCTGCAACAGGCGGAACGTTGCTTGGTTCAGGAGCTGCATTCAGCACACCGGTAATCAGTTCAACAACCAACTATTATGTTGACGAAACAACCAACTATCCTGGTTCAATTTACAACGGTGGTAGATCAAGTGGTGCAGGTTCAAATTCAAGTAATCTGAATGCTGGACTTGACTTTGATGTACTTGCACCATGTACATTAACATCGGTAAAGGTATATGCTACTTCAACAGGAGCTAAAACAATACAATTAAAAAATTCAGCCGGTACTGTTTTAAATTCATTTACAACAGCTGTTCTTCCTGTTGACTCATCGGTTATTACTTTAAATTTCCCACTAACACCTGGAACAGGATACCGATTGACACAATCGTCAGGTACAGCACCTGCTTTAAAAAGAAATAATTCTGGCGTTACATACCCGTATACAACTCCAGGATTTGTTTCAATTACAAATGGTTACACGGGATCAACAACAAGTAGTACTGCTTATTACTACTACTATGATTGGAAAATCACTACTCCTACTGTGTCTTGTACTAGTCCAAGAGTTCCGGTTGTTGCAACTATATTAACATTTACAGGCATCTCTTCGCTTTCTGAAAACAATGGAGTTGCTATCTACCCGAATCCTGCAAGTGCAACAGTAAACGTTGAGTTCGGATATACAATGAATTCAGTTACTGTTATTGAAATTAACGATGTAACTGGAAGATTGGTAAAAACAGAATCTTTTGAAAATCCTGTACAAGGACAAATTGCTTCCTTTAATGTAGCTGATCTAAATGCAGGTTCATATATGATAACAATTAAAAATGACACTCAGAAATTAGTTCAGAAATTGGTTTTGACTAAATAAGAGAAACGATCATCTATAACAAAAAAACATCCTGAAGACTCAGGATGTTTTTTTGTTTAAAACATTTCGCTTTTCTATAAAATAGCTAGTGCGAATTACACTGATTTTTATTTAAAATCTTCATATTCCTTTTTTGATATTTCATTATTATCACACAATCCATCAAAAACAATTTGACTTGAATGGACTTGTGGAAACTCTGATTTGCCTTTAAACTTTACAAAATACCCGTCTTTTTTTGAGTATCTAATAACAGCATCTTCAAAATCATTTGTAAAATAAAGTTCATCTACTTTACTTAATTTCTGTATTAATTTCATACTGTTTTTGTATTTAAATAGAACAATTACTTTTGGTGAAAGAGAATATTTATTTTATGAGAAGTAATAGTATTTTAAAAATATAAGTACCAAAAGAAATGATAACCATAGAATGCAAGCGATTAAGAATTCAGAATTAATTGACTGCGAAAAAATAATTGAAAAGAAAAAGACCTACAGTATAAACGAAAGTGCTTTTAAAAATATGAACAGATTTATAAATTAATCATCTGAAGGTTCAGCAGCTTTAACAAAACCTGCTTTTTTAGGTTTAATTTTTTTCACAAAAAGCACATTGATCAATTCGCTTTCCATTGTTAATAGAGGACTAGACATTCCATTTGTGATAATAAGAGGGACGTTTTCGTAACGTGATTTTCTTTTGATCTGCTCAAAAGAACCGTCTTCTAACTTAATATACATTGCCACTACTTTACCATCCTTTACATCGCATTTACCGTTATAGCATTCAGCATCCCCCCCATTTCTAATAGAAATAATGACATCAGCAAAACTGCCGTCAACAACTTCTTCGGCACCACGATCCTGAAATTTTTGAGCCCATTTTGTGTAGCAATTGCTTTCTTCTTCCACTTTTTTGGTTCCTTGGGCGCTCCCAATTACCGTGAAACCGATTACTAATACTACTGTTGTAATTATTTTTTTCATACAATTCTGTTTTTTATTATTTCAAAAAGTTTGATAAATATATAAATTCCTAGCAATAATTTCAAATGTTACCCCAAAAGACTTAATTTTATGCTTCGAAAACCAAAAAATTATGAGCACAGCATTGATTGAAAATAATCTGAAGGAAGCCAAAAATATTTTAGATCAATTTATTTCGGAGAAAAAAAACATCGAAGCAATAGAAAATGCGGGGAAGCTCCTTGCCAGTTCGATTAATGCTGGGAACAAAATAATTTCCTGCGGTAATGGCGGATCGATGTGCGATGCGATGCATTTTGCTGAAGAACTGAGCGGACGTTTTCGAGAAGACCGGAAAGCATTACCAGCAATTTCAATTTCAGATCCATCGCATCTTTCATGTGTAGGAAATGATTACGGCTATGAAAGTGTCTTTTCAAGATACATTGAAGCACTGGGAAATAAAGGAGATGTTTTGGTAGCAATAAGTACGAGTGGAAACTCCGCAAATGTGATCAAAGCAATCACTTCAGCCAAGGAAAAGGGAATGCATGTGATTGGTTTAACGGGAAAAGACGGAGGGAAAATGGCCGGACTTTGTGATGTAGAAATCCGTGCACCCCACAGTGAGTATGCAGATAGAGCGCAGGAAATACATATAAAAGTGATTCATTGTTTGATTGGATTGGTAGAAACCTCCCAAAAATAATCCTTATATTTGTTTATGACAGAAATTGAAACATATAGTAATGACATCAAAATCCTTTGTTATAAGCACAAAGTGAAAAGACTATATGCTTTTGGTTCAATATTAACAGAGAAATACAATTCTACAAGTGATATTGACCTAATTGTAGATTTTGATTCTATTGATATGGCCCAATATGCAGACAACTATTATGATTTAAAGTTTTCTTTGGAGGATGTTTTGCATAGACGAGTTGACCTATTGGAAGAGCAGGCCATAAAGAACCCTTATTTAAAACAGGTTATTAACCAGCAACGTCTACTCATCTATGGACATTGAAATTAAAACTTGGCTCTTCGACATTCTAAATTCAATTAATGAAATAGAAAGTTTTTTCTCAGACAGGCCAAAGCTTTTTGCTACTTACTAAAGTGATTTGCGCACCAAAAGAGCTATAGAAAGAAATATTGAAATAATTGGAGAAGCAATGAGTCGAATAATTGCAAAAGATTCGGCTCCTATCCTTTCGAATTCAAGAAAAATTGTTGATACAAGAAATAGAATTATACATGGGTATGATTCAGTATCAGATGATATGATTTGGAGTATTGTTATAAATCATCTTCCTAAACTCAGAGAAGAAGTTGAGTTGCTCTTGAAGGAATAAAATCAATTAATAGAGCATTTAATTGTTAGTTCACGAAGCAAAACAACCAAAAGCGTCAATATATACCATTCCGAAGTTGATACGCTTTAGGTAATCTAATCTATTCCAAAAAGGATATGCCAACTAAACAATTGGCTCTTACTTATATCTTTTCTAAGACATTAATGCATTCTGCTCTTGGCTCATCCAGTGAAACAATTGAATCCAATAAAAAGGGGTTATTCAAGTGGCCTTGAGGATTTCCCAAAAAAGAACCTTGCTATGAAGAAGCCCAACATTATTTTGGTGCAGATGCTTTTGATATGGATTTTTTTGAGTTATTAAAAGAATTCGGCTATAAAACTAAGAGCAAACAATAAAAAAATCCCGCTCCGTAATTTACGGAGCGGGATTTTAAGTATTCATTAATTTCTATTATTGTTTAATCAATTTTTTTACTGCTGTTTTTCCGTCAACTGTTATATCAACGAAATACATACCAGCTGTAAAATTAGTCATATCAATTGGCAACAACATATCACCAGAAAGTTTACCATAATCTTTTTTACCAATAAGAACACCGTTTATTCCATAAATAGTAACCATAACTTCTGATTCCTTTTTAAGATCTAAAGAAATAGACGCTAAATCATTCGTTGGATTTGGGAAAAGTCCAAATTGAAAACCTTCATTTTCAGTAATCCCAGTAGTTACTTCTGCGATTTTTATGCTGGCAGCATTATCAATCTTCCCTGTTGGGTCGATAAACATACTAACGATATGAATTTTTGTATCATCATACGTTGCAGGCAAAATGAAAGTAAATGTATTTGTAAATACAGTACCCGCAGCAGCACTCGTACCAAAAGCACTTGGAATACCATTAAAATCAGGTTGAATTTCGCGAGCTACGTGATTGTATACCATTTGAGAAGCAGGAACAGGATTCCCTAACAATTCAAATCCACCCATTGGACCAGAACCTCCACCTGAATATGCATTGGATTGCGCATAAGTACTTCCGGTACCCGTTACTTCATCTTCTGTAATGGCACAAGCTAATTTATAGTTACCAGTAATTGCTGTTTGTATAGTTGTTGTAACGGTAACAGTTAATACACGTGTAGTAGTATTATATGTTTCTGTATTCACAACAAATGCTTTAGGAGCAACAACAATACGACTTAAGAAATCTGTTTCAATTCCGCTTGGATCAATTTCTGGCAAACGATCTACCAAAGCACTTGGATAACCACTAATTAGCGCAGCAATAGGCGTATCATAAGCAGCAACAGTCATTGGGTCACTATTATGAACAGCTATCGGAGCTATATATCCACTGTATTTTGTATCCATTAAATCCATGTAAACAGCACCACGAGGGCACCACTGACACCATGTTCCAGTACCTTCTTCAGCAACCACCATTTTACCGGCAGCAGGTGTTACAGGAGTAACAATTGTAGTTAATACATTATCTGAAGCATCACCATCAGCACCTGCCCCATTTACATTACTGATAGTAGCAACAAAGGTATTTGTTCCGCTTACAAGTGTAAAGGGAACAGTGTACGTTTGGATTGTTGAAGCCAGTGAAGCCAAGGTTAATCCAGTTACATTTTTAACAACAGGAGCACCACCATTTTGAGTGATTGAAATATCAAATGAGTTGATTACTCCTGTACCTAAATTTCTAACCTTAACAGCAGGGTATCTCACAGAACCAACTAGTCCATTAGAAATATCCAACATGTTGCCCGCAGCGTTTAATGCAGGTAATGTATACGGTGTAACATTATAGGATACATCATCAATCCAGAAACTTGCAGCAGCATCAGCAGGATAATAATCGATTCCCCATACTTGGTTGTTTGCATTGGACCATGTACCTTGAGATACACCATTGATTAATAATTCCCAAGAATTTGAATTAAAATTCGCATTGATAGTTAATTCAAACCATGCACCAAAAGGGTGCGTACCTGTTGCAACAACAGTCCCAGAATTTTGGATCTGAACATTTCCACCTGTCATAAAACAATCCAAAACATACATACCACCCATTGTAGCATTTCCTTGAAAATTGAAGTATGCTGTTTTGCTGGTAGGCACTTTAAACCAAGTAGTAAAAGAAAACTGCCCTGTTGTTAAAGGAGCAGAGGGTGTAAACGGTAAAATAACATCTTGAGGACCTCCCGTTGCGCTGGTAGAGGAGAAATAAACAGATTTTGATCCTGCAACAGTATGATTATCTGTTGTAACAACATTGGCATCATCTGCTGTTCCACCTGTAGTTGACGACCATGTTCTCCAATTAGGAGACTGCGGTCCTAAAGCAATACCGGAGGTATAGGATTCGAAATCATCTGAGAATGTTTGTGCTTTTGTGGCGGTAAAAGCAAGCAAGCATCCCAATGTAAGTGTAGCAATTTTTTTCATTTGTGTCGGGTTTGGTTATTTTTTGATTTATGAAGATAAATATACTATGAAAAAATTAATTTTTAAAATAATAATAATTTTTTATTAGCAATCGGTGACAAAAAACGATTCATATTAATCTATTGAAGTAACCGATACTTTTGTACATTTGCCACCTACTCCCGAAATTTTATAATTCAATTTTATGTTAGTGAAAACATTTGGCAGTGCCGTATATGGCATTAGCGCAACAACTGTAACGGTTGAGACGAATATCAATCCGGGAGTAAATTTTTTAATGGTAGGTTTACCCGATAGTGCTGTAAAGGAAAGTCAGCAGCGTATTGCCGCATCACTTAAAAATAATGGGTATAAGATTCCAGGCAAAAGTATTGTCATTAATATGGCACCAGCCGACATCAGAAAAGAAGGTTCTGCATACGATCTCACAATAGCTATAGGTATCCTGGCAGCATCGGAACAAATTCTTCCTGAAAAAGTAGGAGACTACATCATCATGGGTGAACTTTCACTCGATGGCGGACTGCAGCCAATAAAAGGTGTTTTACCAATCGCGATACAGGCTAAAATAGAAAAATTCAAAGGTATAATTCTTCCGAAACAAAATGCAAATGAAGCCGGTATTGTTGCCGGACTTGAAGTATATGGTGTAGAGAACATAAAAGAAGTTATTGATTTTTTTAATGGAGTTTGTCAATTAGAACAAACAATCATCAATACAGAAGACGAATTTTTTTCAAAATTAAACAATACAGAATTCGATTTTTCGGATGTAAAAGGACAAGAAAATATAAAACGGGCATTGGAGATCGCGGCATCAGGGGGACACAATGTAATTTTAATCGGACCACCGGGAGCGGGTAAAACGATGTTGGCAAAACGCCTCCCTTCTATTTTGCCGCCAATGAATTTACAAGAATCATTGGAAACTACAAAAATTCATAGTGTTGCCGGCAAAATGGGGAAGAACACTTGTATAGTTTCTATCAGGCCTTTCCGATCACCTCACCACACCATTTCTGATGTTGCCTTAGTTGGCGGAGGAGGTGTTCCGCAGCCCGGAGAAATTTCTTTATCACATAATGGTGTTTTATTTTTAGATGAATTACCGGAATTTAAACGCACAGTATTAGAAGTCATGCGTCAACCATTGGAAGACAGAGTTGTGACGATTTCAAGAGCGAAATTTTCAGTTGAATACCCTGCCAGTTTTATGTTAATAGCATCTATGAACCCGTGTCCTTGCGGCTATTATAATCATCCAGAGAAGCAATGTGTTTGTCCTCCGGGAACAGTTCAAAAATATTTAAATAAAATTTCAGGACCATTATTGGATCGCATTGATATACATGTAGAAGTAACACCCGTATCCTATAATGAATTGGCGGCAGAACGTAAATCAGAAAAAAGCGAATTCGTTCGTGCCCGTGTAATTAAAGCAAGAGCAATTCAGGAAAAGCGCTATAAAGAAAATGAAGGGGTGCATTGCAATGCTCAGATAAGCTCGAAACAACTTCGGGAAGTATGTAGAATTGACGAGGCGGGAAATCAACTTTTAAAAACCGCGATGGAAAGACTGGGGCTTTCTGCGAGGGCATACGACCGCATATTAAAAGTTGCACGCACCATTGCAGATTTGGATACCTGCGAAAATATTGAAACGCAGCATTTGGCGGAAGCTATACAATATCGCAGTCTAGATCGTGAAGGCTGGGCAGGGTAAGAAGAGTTTAAAAGAAGGAAGTACTTATAACAGTGTACAATAAAAAAAGCGCTCTGAAATGATTCAGAACGCTTTTTTAAAATCAGAGTTAATCTAATTATTTTATAAATACTTTCTTTGTGTATAACTGCCCTTTTGCTTCCACTCTTACAAAATAAATTCCGGAAGGTTGCGCTTCCATATTGATTGTATTGTTTTCAAGCGATGCGGAGATTGTTCTACCTAACACATCATAAACACCTTGTAATTTTAATGCATCCATAGATTTAATAGTTATAATATTACCAGTAGCAAAAACTTCCAAAGAAGAAGCTGTCTCAGCAGCAACACCAAGAGCCGGAGAAGACAAGGAAATATCATCAACAGCAAAAGAAGGATCTGTTCCTAAACCATCATCATTGTTGGTCCAGTTAAAACCAATTTTCACAGTTGCATTATTATTTGCACTTGCAGGTAAAGAAAAAGAATAAGCTGTCCAGATTCCTTGAGGAGCACAAGCACCTAGAGGTGTTTTCGCCATATTATTTAAAAGCGACCAAGTAGTTCCGCCATCAGCAGAATACCAAAGACTCGCATCATCCAAAGTAGTTGCACCGTTTTCAAGATAAGCAAAAGAGATCGAGATAGATGATTGACCTGTACAATTAATGATAGGAGATTCAGCACGTTTATTGGTGGTTGCACAAATCCCTAAAAGAGAACAAGCACTTGCAACACCTGAAAAATAAGACGCTCCGCCATCAGCAGCAATGGATAACAAAGTAATTGCTACATTACCAATATGCAAGGTCGCATCAACAGAACCGACACATCCCGTTCCACAAGCGCCAACAGGATTTCCTGCTTCTTGCGCACCAATATAAAAGGTATTTGCAGTAGCATCATTTGTTCCTGTTGATGAAATTGTCCATGCTCCATTTGTGCCGGCATATGCACTTGCTAATTGTCCTTGATTACAACCAGTACCAAAATCTTCCGTCCAGAATACCTGCGCATCAGCAACAACAACGGTTGAGAATAATGTAAATAATAAGTAGATTTTTTTCATGTTTTTTTTAGCTTAGTTTTACCAAAGATAAAATAATATCGATAAGATTGCAAGTCCATTGTAAGATTGCATTTATTAAATTTGTGCAGTACGCTAAACATAATTATTTATTTATTGTTTAATATTTACACTTCAGAAATAAATATCATGAAAAATGCAATTTTCATTTTAGTTGCGTTCAGTTTAGTTGCATGTAATGGGACTGGACAGAATACTTCAGAAAAAAACAAAAGCCCCATGAACGATTCAAACAAAGTAGTAAAAACAGAAGAAGAGTGGAAAAAAGCACTAAGTGCCGAACAATACAATGTATTGCGCGAAAAAGGAACGGAAAGGCCTTTTTCAGGTAAATACTATTTACATACCGAAAAAGGAATGTATGTATGTGCTGGATGCTGTTCCGAACTGTTTAAATCAGACACGAAATTTGATGCCGGTTGCGGATGGCCGAGCTTTTCGGATGTGGTAGACTCGGCAAAAGTCGTTTATATAAAAGATAAATCACATGGCATGATCCGAACGGAGATTACCTGTTCAACATGTGGAGGACATCTAGGACATGTATTTGATGATGGCCCAGCTCCCACAGGATTAAGATATTGTATTAACTCAGCTTCGATAGAATTTAAGAAGTAGTCCCTCGAAAATTATTATATTCTGCATGGGTTCTCGACTCCGCTCGAACTGACCATATTGAGTGTCAGTTCGATCGGCACTACTGTCATTTCGAGCGGAGTCGAGAAAAGGCATAATTCCTGTTTATTCTATTCAGCTTTAACTATTTTTGTTAAAATATGTTTAAACATTATATGTATATACATATATTTTATATCTTTGCAGTGTTAAACTTAAAAAAACCTAAAAAAATGATTAAAAAAATGACATTGGGCTTCATTGCAACTGCTGCAATCGGAGCGTTTGCTTTTACAACGCCAAAAGCATCTACCGTAAATTATTCAATTGACACCAAAGCAAGCACGGCTTCTTGGTTAGCTAAAAAAGTAACCGGACAGCACGAAGGTGGCGTTGCAATTTCTAAAGGAAACATTGTTTCTGACGGAAAAAATATTACAGGTGGTTCATTTGAAATAGACATGACTACTATCAGTTGTACTGATATAACAGACAAAGAATACAATGGTAAATTGATTGGTCATTTAAAAGGAGATGATT